>DAORUY010000251.1:0-2455 GCA_035433445.1 Paracoccaceae bacterium | reverse complement strand
AGCAAAGTGCTTTGATTTGAGTCGTAAACGTAACTTGTGTCAGCCCTGTGGCCAGATGGCGGCAAGAAGGTAGAAGACCAGGATGGACGAGAGCGCCAGCCCGAAGGGGAAATAGCGACGGCGGGTCCAGCTTTCCCAGTCCGGCGTCGCATTCGTGACGAAGGGCAGGCTGCGCAGGATGCGGTGCAGAAGCAGCGCGCCGACCATGCAGACGAAGACGATCAGAAGGATTTCGCCGATATCCCCACCCACGAAGATCCCCGCCATGGCGGCGGCGAACTTGGCGTCTCCTGCGCCGAAAGTGCCGGTCAGATACAGAAGGAAGCCCGCGCCGAAGACGATGGCCATCAGCGCAAAGCCCCAGAACCAGGCCGTAAGCGGCACCAGATACCAGCCGAGAAGCGGCCAGATCGCTGCCATCGCAAGCACGGAGGCGTTCGGGATCTTCATCCGCTTCAGGTCGGAGAATGCTGCCCAGATTGCAATGGGCAGCGCCGGGACCAGAAGGATCATCGCATCGGTCGGGTCGAGCATCAGGTCTTCACATTGGCATCAAGGGCTTCGAGGCTACGCACCGCGGCCTCGAAATGCTTGGGATGGGTTTCGATCGCCTGGTTCAGAAGGCCCTTGCCCACGGTGACATCGCCCTGCTTGATCGCGGCGAGTGCCATGGAATACAGGAGTTCCGCCCGTTCGGTCTGGGTCATCTTGATCACCGGCAAGTCATACTTGCGCTGCGCCGCACGGGCGAGGACCAGGTTGTTCTTCGCGGTGAAAAGCTGCGGATCGTAGGTCAGAGCCTCGATGAACAGCTTTTCGGCACCGGGCGCGTCGCCACGGGTCAGCTTGGAGAAGCCCCAGTTGTTCAAGGTACTTGCCGGGGTGGTGGTCAGGCCGACGGCGGTTTCGTAGAAACTGTCGGCCTTCTTCCAGTTCTTGTCGCTGTCCGCGACCATGGCTTCAAGACGGTAGCGGTCAAAGGTTTCATGCGTCGGCGGGATCTGGTTCAGCTCGGCCTTGGCCTCGGGCCATTGGTTCGAGCGGATCAGCGCGTCGGCCAGCATCACCCGGTCTTCGGGCGTCGCCTCGGGATGGGTGATGACCTGGCGCCAGATCTGGGCGGATTCGGTCGCCTTCTGCGCGCGCGTCAGCGAACGGGCGAGGCCGCGCATCAGGTCGATCCGGCCTGGGTTCGCTGCCAGCGTCTTGGTGAAGTAGTCGACCGCCTCGTTCGGGTCGGCGACGGAAAGCATCACATCGTTCAGGTTGGATTCATCGATGACGTTGACGTCCTTGAGGGCCCGTTGCACCTGGGCGTCAGAATTGTTCTGACAGGCCGACAAGAACACTGCGCCGCCAAGGCACAGCACGAGGGAAACCGGATGGCGCATCTTCAGCGTCCTTTTTATTGACTGCCCGTAATCGACTGGTCGGGTCGCTGTCTAAAGGTCGGAGAGAAGCACGAACTTGCCCTTCTCCTGCCGGACGAGACGGAACCCGCTGGTTTCTTGTTCTTGGGTCGGATCATACACACTCGCTTCGCTTTTCGCGATAGCGAGCATCAGATTTTCGCGGATCGAGTCCGTTTCGCCACTATCCAGCGCAAAGGCCTTCTGGAACATGACGCGGGCTTCGCCGTAATTGTCCTGCTCCATCAGCACGACGCCAAGGTTGTTCAGGGCGGGAACGAATTCGGGATCAAGTTCAAGCGCGCGGTGCAGGATCTTTTCGGCCTGTCCCAGGCGGCCGAGCGCAAGGTTTGCCGAGCCGATCCCGGAGAGCACGTCGGCATTGATGCCGGTTTCGCCCGCGCCACGCAGATAGGCCTTGAGCGCAAGCTCGTACTCGCCCGCCGCCATCAGCCGGTGGCCGACGGTCATGCCGTCGACCCCGTGGCCGTTCGCGTCAATCCCGTAGGGGTTGTTGCGAGAAACGCCGGTGCCCGGCGTACAGCCGGCCAGCAAGGCAGTGCAGACGGTCAGCATTGCCGCTTGGCGCAATTCTTTTCCCGCAGTTACATGCCGCTTGCCAGTTGGCCAAGCATCGTCACCATCCCGTAAATCGATGGTCCGATGAGAATGACCAGAAGCGGCGGAACTGTAAACATCATAGTGCCGAGGGTGAGTTTCGTCGGCAACATGTTGGCCTTCTCTTCCGCGCGCATGATGCGCTTGTCACGCATGTCGGCGGAATAGACCCGCAGCGCATCGGCGATCGAGGTGCCGAAGGTGGCGGACTGGATGATTGTGGTCACGAAGGAGGCGACGTCGGGGACGCCCACCCGTTCGGCCATGTCCTTCAGCACCGCGACCCGTTCCTTCCCAGCCTTCACCTCTTGCGCCACCATGTCGAATTCGTCGGCGAGGGCGGGGTAGCCAGCGCGGGTTTCCTTGCCCAGACGGATGATCGACTGGTCAAGCGACTGCCCGGCCTCGACGCAGACCAGCATCAGGTC
>DAORUY010000250.1:0-2550 GCA_035433445.1 Paracoccaceae bacterium | reverse complement strand
GTCGTCTTGATGCGGCAGGTGGGGGTTAATCCGGTCGTCGTTCATGGCGGCGGCCCGATGATCAACGAGATGCTGACGAAGCTTGGCATCAAGTCGGAATTCGTGCGCGGCAAACGGGTGACAGACAAGGCGACGGTGCAAGTGGTCGAGATGATCCTCTCGGGCCTCGTGAACAAGCGCATCGTGCAGGCGATCATGGATGCAGGCGGCCGCGCCGTGGGCATTTCTGGCAAGGACGACGATCTGATGGTCTGTGTGGCCGACGATCCAGAACTTGGCTTCGTGGGCCGCCCGGTCGAAATGAACGTGCAGGTGATCCGCGACCTTTACAATGCCGGTATCATCCCGGTGATCGCCCCGGTCGCCACCGGCATGGCCGACAATGAAACCTTCAACGTCAATGGCGATACTGCCGCCGGGGCCATTGCCGGCGCGCTTCAGGCCGACCGGCTTTTGCTTTTGACCGATGTGGCGGGCGTCAAGAACGCGGCGGGCGAGATCATGACCCAGATCACTCCCGACGAGATCCGGCAAATGACGGCGGATGGCGTGATCTCCGGCGGCATGATCCCCAAGACGGAAACCGCGCTCATGGCGCTTGATCAGGGTGTGCGCGCGGTCACGATCATGGACGGCCGCACCCCCAACGCCAGCCTTCTGGAGCTTTTCACCGATCATGGTGCAGGCAGCCAGATCCGCTCGACCGAACCGCGGGTCAAACCCCGCGGCGGTCGGTAAGGCTTGCCCCTTCCGCCCCGACGACCCGCGCACTAGACTTCCCCGCAGGAGCCGGAGGGAGCCGTGCGATGCCGTATGAGTTGATCCTGCGCCTGGGGGTTTTCTTGGGCCTTTTCGTCCTGTTCGCCCTGAGTGAACGTTACGCCCCGCGCCGCCCTCTGACCGCGCGGGTTGCGGCGCGCTGGCTCACGAACTGGGCCTTCGTGCTTCTTGATACGATCACGCTGCGCCTGATGGCAGTCGTCCTGCCGCTTCTGGCGGTGGGGGCGGCATTGGACGCAGGCCAGCGCGGGCTTGGGCTTCTCAACCAGATCGACCTGCCCGGCTGGGTCGAAGTTCAGCTGGCCATCCTCCTGCTCGACCTCGCGATCTGGGCGCAGCACCTCATCACCCACAAGGTGCCTCTCTTCTGGCGGTTTCACCGGGTCCACCACGCCGACGCCGACATGGATGTCACAACCGCGATCCGCTTTCACCCGGTCGAAATCGCCGCCTCGATGCTCCTGAAGATCGGGCTGGTCTATCTTCTAGGGCCCTCTGCGCTCGCCGTGGTCCTGTTCGAGATCCTCCTGAACGGCACGGCGCTTTTCAATCATGCCAACATCGCCCTGTCGGCGCGCGCCGACCGGATTATCCGCACCTTTCTCGTGACCCCCGACATGCACCGCGTGCACCATTCGGTCCATCGGCACGAACATGACAGCAATTTCGGCTTTGCTCTTTCGCTTTGGGATCGGCTCTTCCGCACCTACCGCGCCGAACCCGAAGGCGGACATGCCGGGATGAGGGTCGGACTGAACGGATCGGATCAGCACCCTTCCGAACTGGGCTGGAGCCTCTTGCTGCCTTTCCGCAAATGACACAACTCGCCCACATCGCCGCCCACGCCGCGACCGAGCGGCTGGCCATTTTCGGGGCCCTGCACCTGACGCCCGCCGATGGTCTGCCGGAGGGTCTGCAAACGCTCCTCCTCCTCGGGCCGGCGGAGCCGGGCTTCTGGGCGCATCTCTGCGCCGCGCCGGAATGGCAAGATGGCGCGCCCGATCCGGTGGATCGCTGGTCACGCCGGGTGATCGGCGCGATGGCTTGCGGTCTTGGCGCAAAGGCCTATTTCCCCTTTGGCGGCCCGCCCTATCATCCGTTCTACCAATGGGCGCTCCGGTCGGGGCGGGCCTTCGCCTCGCCTGTCACGCTTCTGGTGCATGATCAGGCGGGTCTTTTTGTCTCTTACCGGGGTGCCATCGCGCTGCACGAACGGCTGGAGCTACCAGACGGCCCCGCATTGTCGCCCTGCGACAGATGCGCGGAAAAGCCTTGCCTTGCCGCATGCCCGCCCCGCGCGCTGACCGATGCGGGCTACGATGTGCCTGCCTGCCACCGCTTCCTTGACACACCGGCAGGTTCCGGTTGCCTTTCGCGGGGCTGCATCGTTCGCCGCGCTTGCCCCCTGTCGCAAGCCTATGGCAGGGTGGAGGAGCAATCCGCCTATCATATGAGGCTTTTCCACAGATGACCCCAGCCGGACACCGCCGCCTGATTCTGACGCGCCACGCGAAATCCGCCTGGGATGACCCAACCATGAGTGACCATGACCGCCCCCTGAACGGGCGCGGGCGCCGGTCGGCGCTGGAGCTGGGCGAATGGCTGCAATCGCGCGGCTATGAACCCGACCAGGTTCTGTGTTCAACGGCCACCCGTACCCGCGAAACCTGGGCAACGGTCGCCGTCGCGCCCTTGGAAGTGACGCCCCACATCGACTATCTTGATGCGCTCTATCATGCCTCTCCCGATCTAATGCAAAAGGCTCTGGCC
>DAORUY010000249.1:0-2570 GCA_035433445.1 Paracoccaceae bacterium | reverse complement strand
GACCGCCACGGTGACCATGGCAAAAGCGGTGTCAGTGTAATCCAGCCCCACCTTCATGTCCCAGCCGAACCAGCCGACGATTTCCACGAAGGGGCCGATGTGCATGTCGAAAAACATCATTCCGATCAGGCCCGCCACTGGGGGGGCGATGGCGTAGACGGAAATCAGCACGGTCTTGTAAGCGGCACTGCCGCGGATCACCGCGTCGGCCTTTAAGGCCAGCACAAGCCCGATGCCCAAGGACAAGGCCGTGACGACCGAGGTGAAGAACAGGGTAAAGCCCGCGATCGAACGGTATTCGGAACTGCCCAGCGCATCGGTGTAATTGTCAGCGCCGACAAAGGTCGCGCCAAAGCCAAAGGGGTCCTCGATGCAGAACGACGACGTCACCGCCTGCACCGAGGGCCAGTAGAAAAAGATCACGATCACCGCCAGTTGCGGTAACAAGAACAGCCAAGGCAACAGGGGCTTGTCGAATTGCACCCGTTTTTCAGGGATCGGCGTGGGGCGAGGGTCGGCCAAAGGGGCGCTCCGGGTAAATCAATACCCCCCGGTGATGCACCGGGAGGCATAACGGGGTCAGACGGGTCAGCCGGCGGTCTTGGCGAATTTCGCCAAAAGGTCGTTGCCTTCCTGCTGGATGATCTCGAACGCCTCTTTCGGGGTCACTTCGCCCGAGAAGATGCGGTTGTATTCGCGTTCCATGACCGAGCGGATCTGCGGGTAGAACCCAAGGCGATAGCCCTTGGTCCATTCGCCGCCCGGCAGCATCAGTTGTTTGATGCCAACTTCGGCGACGGGGTTCTTCTCATACCAGCCTTCGGCCTTGGCCATTTCATAGGCGGCATTGGTCACAGGAACGTAGCCGGTCTGCTGGTGGTAGAACACCTGCACTTCGGGCGAGGTCAGGTATTGGAAGAACTGTGCCGAGCATTTGTTTTCCGCCTCCGGCTTGCCCGACATGGCAAAGAGCGCCGCCCCCCCGATGAAGCTATGGCCCGGAGGGAGCCAACCTGGCACCCAACTCTCTCCCGTCCTGTATCGCGCTGCACGGGGGCGTCGCGAACTCCTGCGCATCATTGTCGGACAGCAAAATTCCGGGGAAAGCCCGCGTTTGACCGCTTCATCGAAGCCCCGGTCCGGGTGTCTTGACGGCCATCACCCGTCCCGCGCGTTTTTGCCTTCCTGAGCGGGGTGCCAAAATGTAGGCACGTCTCATCGCATTGACAGGACGGCATTTTTTTAAGCGCCGTGGTGGAGCCCGGCAAGATGCATTCGACGTTTTCCCTCCTTCTGGTCTTCCTGACCCGGCTCTTCATGCCGCGGCACAACGCGCAGATGCGGCTGCTCAAGGCCCAGATCCATATTCTGCGGGCCCGCATCCCGGCGCAAAGGATCGTCCTGTCGCCCGCCGAGAAAGCCGAGCTGCTGCGCATCGGTGCGGAGTTCGGGCACGATATCGACGGGCTCATGGAGGTGGCCAAACCCGCGACCTACAAGCGCTGGCTTGCCCAGATGCGCAGCGGACGCCCCTTCAAACCCGTGGGCAGGCCGCGCCTGACGCAGGAGTTGCGCGACGTTGTCATCCGCATCGGGTCGGAAAACCTTCTCTGGGGCTACAAGCGGATCGCCGGGGAGCTGAAGAAGCTCGGGCTGTACGCGGGTGCCAACTCGGTCAAGCGCATCCTGAATGAGGCGGGCATCCACCCCAGCCCGGAGAAGCGGAAAAAGAAGCCGGCCCTGCCGTGGACCACCTTCGTCCGGGCGCATATGGAAAGTATGGTGGCCTGCGACTTCTTCACCAAGACGGTGTTCACCGCCCGTGGGCCGCTGACGGCCTATGTGCTGATCTTCATCCATCTCGGCAGCCGTCGCGTGTTTTGCAGCGCCCCGACCTACGCCCCCGACTCGGCATGGGTGACGCAGCAGGCCCGCAACACGTTGATGTGGTGTGCGGAACAGGGGATCACGCTGCGCTTCCTGATCCGCGACGCTGACACCAAGTTCAGCGCCAGCTTCGATACCGTCTGGGCATCGGAAGGTGCGAGGGTCATCCAGATCCCGCACAGGGCGCCGAACGCCAATGCTTTCGCGGAATCCTTCATCGGCACCATCAAGCGCGAATGCCTGGATTTCTTCGTCTGCTTCAGCCGGTCGCAGCTCGACTACATCCTGCGCACATGGGTGCGCCATTACAACGTCGAGCGTCCGCATCGCGGCCGGGAGATCGGGAACAACGTTCTTCAGGTCGATTTCCGCCCCGCCCGTGACGGCCCGATCCGGCGCCGGCGCCAGCTTGGCGGCATCATCACGTCCTACATGCGCGATGCGGCGTGACCTGCGCTCTGGAAGCGGCTCTTGATCGGCGCTATCGCCGAAGGGCGCGAACGGGCCGCCGCACTGCCCTTTTGCCGCGTCACAGGACGTGACCGGACAACTCCTCGTTGACAGGTTCTCCATTTGATCCCGTTTACAGCGGATACCGCAGCACGCAGTATCATTACAGAAACTGTTTGGACCAGAATCTGTAAGGGCAAATGATCGGCGGCAAGCTCAGACATGGCGTAGAG
>DAORUY010000248.1:0-2720 GCA_035433445.1 Paracoccaceae bacterium | reverse complement strand
CCCGCCATTGCGGCGCACCCCTTCGATCATCGACGCATGGTTCAGCGCGTCGGAATAGATGATCAGGCCCGGGAAAAGCTTTGGCAGGGTCGAAAGCGTCGCGTCATTGGCGATATAGGCCGACGAAAAGACCAGCGCCGCCTCTTTGCCATGCAGGTCGGCCAGTTCGGCCTCAAGCCGCTTGTGATAGATGGTCGTGCCGGAAATATTGCGTGTCCCGCCCGAGCCTGCCCCAGTAGCCTCCAGCGCCTCGTGCATCGCGGCCAGAACCGTCGGATGCTGGCCCATGCCCAGATAATCATTGCCGCACCAGACGGTGATTTCCTGCTCCTCCCCATCCGGCCTGCGCCACAGGGCGCGCGGGAACTGGCCTTGCCGACGCTCGATATCGATGAAGGTGCGATAGCGGCCTTCGTCGTGCAAACGCTGCAGGGCGCTGTCCAAAGCGGCAGTATAGTCCATCGTATCGTCCTCGCGCGGTCTTCGCCTGGCTGGGGTATCAGCAGTCCTGTTCCGCGCGCCTTGATAGAGGTCAAAGAGCGATTCCGCGAGTGCGCAATTTGCCGCGCATCAATTGTGGCGGCAGGGCGCTTGCCACCGCCAGCGCGCCTGCTAGGGTCGCGTCTTACCAAATTCTGGAGTGTTCCCATGTCGCTTGATGCTGTCCTTGCCCGGATCGACGAAATGCTGCCCGATGCGCTCGACCGGCTGAGCGCGCTGTTGCGCATCCCCTCGATCTCGACCGATCCGGCCTACAAGCCGGACTGCGCGCGGGCCGCGGACTGGCTGGTGGCAGACCTTGCGGGGCTTGGATTTACGGCACAAAGCCGCCCGACGCCCGGTCATCCGATGGTTGTCGCCCATGGGCAGGGGCCGTCCACGGGCGATGGGCGGCATCTTCTGTTTTATGGTCACTACGATGTGCAGCCGGTCGACCCGCTGGAACTTTGGACGCGTGATCCCTTCGATCCGGTGATCGAGGACACGCCCAAAGGCCGGGTGATCCGGGCGCGCGGCTCGTCCGACGACAAGGGCCAGCTGATGACCTTCATCGAAGCCTGCCGTGCCTGGAAGGCCGTGCATGGCAGCCTGCCCGGCAAGCTCACAATCTTTCTGGAGGGGGAGGAGGAATCAGGCTCCCCTTCGCTCATCCCCTTCATGAAAGAGAATGCGGCAGAGTTGAAAGCCGATGTGGCGCTGATCTGCGACACCGGCCTGCACGAGGACAAATACCCCGCCATCACCACCATGCTGCGCGGTCTGGTGGGCGAGGAAGTGACGATCCACGCCGCCAACAAGGACCTGCATTCGGGCATGTATGGTGGCGCTGCGGCCAACCCGATCCGGGTGCTGGCAAAGATCCTTTCCAGCCTGCATGACGAAACCGGCCGCGTCACCCTGCCGGGCTTTTACGACGATGTGGACGAATTGCCTGATGCGATACGCGCGCAGTGGCAGAACCTGCCCTTCGATCACGCGAAGTTTCTGGGCGATGTCGGCCTTTCGGTGCCTGCGGGCGAGCATGATCGCACGCCGATGGAAATGCTCTGGTCGCGCCCCACCTGTGAATTCAATGGGATAGCAGGCGGTTACGCGGGTGCGGGCTTCAAGACGGTGCTGCCGGCGGAGGCGCGGGCGAAAGTATCGTTCCGGCTCGTCTCGCGGCAAGACCCCGCCAAGATCCGCGCGGCTTTCCGCGCCTATGTCCAGTCGCGCCTGCCCGCCGACTGCACCGCGACCTTCGGCCCGCATGGTGACAGCCCGGCCTCGGTCATGGCAATCTCGGACCCTGCGTTCGAAGCCGCCCGCGCGGCGCTCACCGACGAATGGGGCCTGCCTGCGGCCTATGTCGGCTCCGGCGGGTCGATCCCGATCGCGGGCTATTTCAAGACCTATCTTGGCATGGATGCGATGCTGGTGGGCTTCGCCAAGGATGACGACCAGATCCACAGCCCGAACGAAAAATATGATGTGGAAAGCTTCCACAAGGGCATCCGGAGCTGGGCGCGCATTCTGGCGCGGCTGAGCTGACCGCCGCTTTCGTTTGCAGATATCGCAGGGGTCCGGGGTCAGCCCCCGGCGTTTCAGATGACACAAACACTCTTGATCCGTGCCGCAACGGCCCAGGACGAAGCTGGATGGAGAAAGCTCTGGCAAGGTTTTCTCGACTATTATCAAGTGGTTCTGCCGGATGACGTCACAAGCTTCACCTGGCATCGGCTGATGGATCCGGCCTCGCCGCTGGCCGCGCGGCTGGCGGTTCTGGACGGACGGACGGTGGGCTTTGCCATCCATCAGCATCACCCTTCGACCTGGGTCATGGGCGACGATTGTTATCTCGAAGACCTGTTCGTCGATCCGGCTTGTCGTGGATCTGGCATAGGGCGGGCGCTGATCGAGGATCTGATCGGCCATGCACGGGCGCAGGGCTGGAAACGGCTTTACTGGAATACCAATGCCGACAATGCAGCCGCCCGCAGGCTCTACGACCAGTTCACGCCGGACGACGGGCATGTGCGCTACCGGCTGGTGCTGTAAGGGGCTCTGCCCCTCCTCCGGATAAATCCGGGGTTCACCCCGGGATATTTACCGACAGAAAATGAAGCGGGGAGTGGCGTGCGCCTTCATCCTCCAAAGGGGAATGGTCTGGCGGGGTATGGCAGGAAAGTGGCGCGGTGGACGGGGCTCGAACCCGCGACCCCCGGCGTGACAGGCCGGTA
>DAORUY010000247.1:0-2780 GCA_035433445.1 Paracoccaceae bacterium | reverse complement strand
TCCGCATCGCTGACACCTCGACCGTCTGGGTCATCGCCGAAGTGCCTGAAGCGGCGCTTATGGAGATTGCAGTAGGAACAGAGGTTCGGGTGAGCTTTCGTGGCCTCACGGATGGCCCGATTCCGGGCCGTATCGACACCATTTACCCCGAGATCGATATGATGACCCGCACTGGAAAGCTGCGGATTGAATTGCCGAACCCGGACGGGCGCCTACGCGCCAACATGTTCGCCGAGGTCGAAATCATGCTCGGCGGCGCACCCGTGGTGCAGGTACCAGAGGGTGCTGTGATCGACACCGGCGACAGACAGGTGGTGATTCTTGATCTGGGCAAAGGGCGGTTCCGGCCTGAACCGGTGACCGTAGGGCGCAAGGGCGGCGGAATGATCGAGATCGTCAGCGGAGTGGGCGCGGGCGACATAGTGGTCAGCTCTGCCACCTTCCTGATCGACGCAGAAAGCAACCTCAATGCGGCTTTGGCTGCGCTGGCAGCGCCCGGATCCACTCTGGAGGCCAACCCATGATCGCCCGCATTATCGAATGGTCGGCCCGCAACGTGCTGCTTGTGCTCTTTGCCACCGTCTTTACCGTGGCTGCGGGCCTTTGGTCCCTGCGCACGTTGCCGATCGACGCCATCCCCGATCTGTCGGATGTGCAGGTGATCGTGCTGACCGAATATCCCGGGCAAGCGCCGCAGGTCGTCGAGGATCAGGTCACCTATCCCCTGACCTCGGCCATGCTGACTGTGCCGCAATCAAGGGTCGTGCGGGGGTTTTCTTTCTTCGGAATCTCCTTCGTCTACATCATTTTTGAAGACGGCGTGGATCCCTATTGGGCGCGTTCACGGGTGCTGGAGTATCTGAACGCGGCCGCAGCGCGCTTGCCCGACGGGGTGACGCCCGCGCTTGGGCCGGATGCGACGGGCGTGGGCTGGGTCTATCAATACGCGCTGAAGGGCGAGAACCTGAGCCTGGCCGAGCTGCGATCCTTGCAAGATTGGGTGATGCGTTTTGCCATCAGCGGTGCCGACGGCGTGTCGGAAGTCGCCAGCGTCGGCGGGTTTGTGAAACAATACTCGATCACCGTCGATCCGGTGCGGATGCGGGCGCTTGGCATCACCCTGTCCGAGATCGGAGAGGCAGTTGCGGCCAGCAACATGGACACCGGCGGGCGCACGGTCGAGCTGTCGGAATTCGAGTTCATGGTGCGGGGGCGCGGCTATCTGGACGGCATCGGTGATCTTGAGATGGTCCCGATCCGCGCCGAAGGCGGCGTCCCGGTCCTTTTGCGCGATGTTGCGCGGGTCGAGATCGTGCCCGATGAGCGTCGGGGCATCGCAGAGCTTGACGGCGAGGGCGAAGTGGCCAGCGGCATCGTGCTTCAGCGCGTGGGTGCCAATGCACTCGATGTGATCGACAACGCCAAGGCCGAGATCGAGACCATCGCGCAAAGCCTGCCCGAGGGCGTTGAGATCGTCACGGTCTATGACCGGTCCGACCTGATCCTGTCAGCCATTGAAACCTTACGGACGACGCTTCTTGAGGAAAGCATCGTCGTGGCGCTGGTCACATTTGTCTTCCTGCTGCATGTCCGCTCGTCGCTGGTCGCCATCATCATGCTGCCGGTGGGCCTCTTGATGGCCTTCACCGCCATGCGCGCGCTTGGCATCGGGGCCAATATCATGAGCCTTGGCGGCATCGCTATCGCCATTGGCGCGATGATCGACGCCGCCATCGTGATGATTGAAAACGCCCACAAGCATCTGGAACGGGCGGAACCCGGCAAGCCACGGGTGGAAGTGCTGATCGAAGCCGCGTCCGAGGTTGGCCCGGCGCTGTTCTTCAGCCTGCTGATTATCACCGTCTCCTTCCTGCCGATCTTCGCGCTGGAAGGGCAAGAGGGCCGCCTATTCGGCCCCTTGGCTGCAACCAAAACTTTCGCCATGGCGGCCGCAGCGCTCTTGTCAGTGACGCTGGTGCCCGCGCTGATGGTGATCTTCGTGCGCGGGCGGATCGTGCCGGAACACCGCAACCCGGTGAACCGCGCCCTGATCGCGATCTACCGACCCGTCATCCAATGGGTGCTGCGGGCGCGGGTGTTCACAATCACGCTCGCGCTGGTGGCACTGGTCGCCACAATCTGGCCCGCGCGGCAGTTGGGGTCCGAATTCATGCCCGCTCTGGACGAGGGCACGATGATGTACATGCCCACCACCCTGCCGGGCTTGTCCGTCACCAAAGCAGCGGAGTTGATGCAGATGCAGGACCGCATCATCCGCAGCTTCCCGGAAGTCGAGACCGTATTCGGCAAGGCGGGACGTGCGCTGACGGCAACCGACCCGGCCCCTACCGAGATGTTCGAGACGATCATTCAGCTGAAGCCGAAGGATGAGTGGCGCGAGGGCGTCACGATGGAAAGTCTGCGGCTGGAAATGGACGCCGCCCTGCAATTCCCCGGCGTCTCGAACGCCTGGACCCAGCCGATCCGCGCCCGCATCGATATGCTGGCCACCGGCATCCGCACTCCTGTGGGGGTGAAAGTCTTCGGCACTGACCTTACAGAAATGGAGGCAGTCGCGCGGCAGGTCGAGGCGGTGCTGCGGAATGTTCCCGGCACCACCAGCGCCTATGCCGAACGGGTGATCGGCGGCTATTACCTCGACATCGTGCCCGACCGGGAACGGCTGGCGCGTTACGGCCTGTCGATCCAGGACGTGCAGGAGGTTATCGCCATGGCGCTTGGGGCCGAGGCGATCACCCAGACCGTCGAGGGGCGCGAAC
>DAORUY010000246.1:0-2855 GCA_035433445.1 Paracoccaceae bacterium | reverse complement strand
GCGGTGCTGCTGGTCGGCGCGGGCCTGATCTTGTCGCGTCTCTAATGGGGCGGGCGGCGGTCCGCCCTGCCCCCGATTTATCCAGTTCGGCGCGCCTTACGAAAGCGCGCGCTTCAGCCCTGGCAGGGCGGACAGGATTACCAGATCAACCGTGATCACTGCCAGAAGCGTCAGCCCGAGCATCGGGAAAGCCATCGACAGAAGAAGCGCGATCAGCATCACGCCCCGTGCCAACGGCACGGCTTGCGGTCGGGGCGGCGCGGCAAGGCGCATCGCTTTGGCAGGCCTGCGCAGCCACCACATCACGATGCCGGACACACACAAAAGCACGACCGCCAGACAAAAGAGCCCATTCAGGATGACGTTCCAAAGCCCGGTTTGTCCTTCGTGCAGCGCGATACCGACCGCCATCGCCTTGCCCGCCACTGAATAGTCGGCAAAACGCACGTCTGCCAGAATCCGCCCCGTATATTGATCCACATGCACGGTGCGGTCCGACATCGGATCGGGACTGTCATAACTCATCGAATCCTGGGCCATCGTCCAGACCCCGGCTTCATCCGCAGGCGGGCTCAGGCGGAAACGGCCGGCAAATCCGATCTGGCGCGCCAGCTCGACAACCGCCGCCAGAGTGACAGGCGTTCCTTTCGGCAAGCCGGTCACGCCGGCAGCCGAACCCGAGGCCGGCATCGGGGTCTGTTCCAGCGCCCAGGGCACTTCTTTCTCGGCATGGTTCATGCTGGCATGGGTCGCGTCCGACAAGGGCACATTATCCCATTTCTCCGCCGGGAAGGTCGACCAGGCCTGAACGAACTTTTCACCCCAGACACCGGCCCAAGCGAGCCCCGTCACGAAAAAGAATGCCAGAAGGACGGCGGTCCAGGCACCGGTCACCGCGTGAAGGGACTTCCACAGCGATCGCCCCCGCGCCGACAGGCGGGGAACCAAAAGATCGCGCGCCGTCCCTGCCCCGCGCGGCCACCACAGGTATAGCCCGCTCGCCAGCAGGAAAAGCCCAAGGCAGGCGGCGATCTCGATCAGCCGGTCGCCCAGGGTGCCGATCAAAAGGGTCCCGTGGATCTTCTCGGCAAAGGCGTTCCATGTGTTCCCGTCGGCAGTCACACGAAGCGCGTGCCCGAGGTAAGGATCAAGCGCCACCACCTGCTCGCCCCCTTCGGCATCGAGAACCGAAAAGAGCGCAGGCGTCGCGGTATCATAGGGGGCGGTGTAGCCTGCAAGGCCTGTCGCGCCGGGCACGGCGGCCAGTGCCGCCATTTCCTGCTCGGCAAGGGTCATTGGCGCTGCGGCGGGTTCCACCACCAGCCGGTCGCCATACTCCGGCGCGATGGCGGTGAACCACATCATGAAAAAGCCGGTCACGGCCAGCATCAGAAGGAAAGGCACCACAAAGAGCCCGGCATAGAAATGCCAGCGCCAGATGGCGAAATAGAGCGGGTTGGCACGCGGCGTGCCCGTATCCGGCGCCTCCGTGCCCGTAAGGTCGGTCATCGACATGGGGAAATCTCCTGTAAGGTTTGAAAGGCCCTCGCGGGCTGTTCGCACGATCAGGACAGGGTTGGCGGCGCACGTGGCGATGGGCGCAGAAAAGGGGCGGTCTGGGCAGGAACAATCGCGACAAACACCGGCGCAGTAGCCAAGGGTCGCACATCTTGGGCCACCACTGGGGCTGCCGGGGTGGCCAGTGCTGCAAGACCCGCGCCTGCGAACGGGCAGGGTTGTTTTTCGTGGCCGTTCTTTTCCGGCCCCGCCGGATGCAGATCACCATCCGCGCCCATCACCATCAGGATCGGGCCTGCACCGCTGCACAAAGCGAAGGCTGGCATTCCATCGGCGCCACGCACCGGCATCAAACCTGGGGGCAGAATGGCCCAGACGAGCACCGCGATCAAAGCGATCTGGCGCGCAACAAGGGTCAGGAGGGGATGGCGGCTGCCCAGTTTCATGACATGCCGATACCGCGCGGCCGGGTCACTCGTCAACCGATGCGCGCCGCGTGGGTTCCCCGCCGCTTTGGTCGCAAGCGACATGCCTCAATGTCGTTTTCGGACGGGAAATGTCGGGCAAACCTTCACGGTAATTCCTGTGTCTGTCAGATATGGCCCAAATGAATTCCCGAGGAGTCGCCCTGATGAAATCCCATGTCAAAGCTCTTGTCGTCGGCGGTGGCGCCGTGGGCACCGGCATCGCCTATCACCTGGCCAAGGCAGGCTGGGACACGATGCTGTTGGAGCGTGATGCGCTGACCTCGGGGTCGACCTGGCATGCGGCGGGGCTGCTGCCCTTGTTCAACATGTCCTACGCCACGACCCACATCCACAAATATTCGGTCGATTTCTACAAGACGCTGGAGGCCGAGACCGGCCTGAACGCGGGCTTTTATGTCGTGGGCAACCTGCGCATGGCCCAGCGGCAGGAACGGATGGACGAATATATGCTCTATTCGTCGGTCGCGGAAACGGCCGATGTCTACCACGAATTCCTGACGCCCAAGGACATCAAGGACCGCTGGCCGCTGGTGCGCACCGAAGATCTGGTCGGCGCGCTCTATCACCCGCAAGACGGCTATATCAACCCGGCCGACGTGACGCAGGCGATGGCCAAGGGTGCCCGCCAGCGTGGCGTGAAGATCCTGCAAAAGGCGCAGGTCGACAGCTATAAATGGACCGGGTCGGAATGGATCGTCGCTGGCCATATCATGGTCGAAAAGGGCGGCATGCTGGTGCCGGGCGAAGAAACGTTCGAGATCCATGCCGAACATGTTGTCACCGCCACCGGCAACCATGCCCAGCGCACCGCCCGCCTTCTGGGGGTCAAGACCCCGGCCATTCCGGTCG
>DAORUY010000245.1:0-2889 GCA_035433445.1 Paracoccaceae bacterium | reverse complement strand
AAGGCGTGCGCCCGACTGAGATCGCCGAGGCTTTGGGTCTGAAACAGAACACGCTGTCGCATCACCTCGCTGACCTTGCGGCGTCGGGTCTTGTCCAGGTCACACGGGCCGGTCGGTCGCTCTACTACGCTGTCGATCTCGACACGACGGAAGGATTGATCGGCTACCTCGCCCTCGATGTGGGCCGTGCGCGGCCCGATCTCCTTGCCCCCTTGCTCTCCGCCCCAAAGGACGCCACCCAAATGGACCCGAATATCCCCGACACCGACTTCGACGTGCTTTTCATCTGCTCGGGCAATTCTGCCCGTTCGATCTTTGCTGAAGCGCTTCTGCGCGATCTGGGCAAGGGCAAGTTTCAGGCTTTCTCTGCTGGCACTCGGCCCAACAGCGAATTGAACCCCTTCGCTTTGGAAATCCTGAAGCGAAACGGACATGACATCGCCGGTCTGCGGTCCAAGCATATTTCGGAGTTCCAGCAGCCGGGCAGCATCGTGATGGATTTCGTCTTCACCGTCTGCGACACGGCAGCGGCCGAGGAATGCCCGCCCTGGCCCGGCCAGCCCATCACTGGCCATTGGGGTTTGCCCGACCCGGTGAAAGCAACAGGAACAGATGCAGAGAAGGCTCTGGTTTTCGCCCAGACCTACGCGGCGTTGCGCCGGCGGATCATGACTTTCGTCGAGCTGCCATTCGAGTCGCTGAGCCGGATGTCCCTCCAATCCCGTGTCGACTCTATCGGCACTGACGCACACGCAAAGGCCTGATCTTCATGACCCGTATCGCTCTTAACGGCCTCGGCCGGATCGGAAAGCTTGTCCTGCGAGATTTGATCGATACCGGCGCGGGTGGCGAGATCGTTCTCCTGAACGATCCCGTCGGCGACGCTGATCAGCATGCGCTGCTGATGGAATTCGACAGCGTGCATGGCCGCTGGCGCACGCCGGTCGCGGCAGGCGATGGCGCACTGATCCTGAACGGCCAGACCATCCGTCTGACGCATGAAAAGACCATCGAAGCGCTGCCCTTGGCGGAACTGGGCGTCGATCTGGTGATCGACTGCACGGGCGTCTTCAAGACAGCCGCGAAGGTGGCGCCCTACTACGCCGCAGGGGCGAAGAAGGTGGTCGTTTCGGCCCCGGTCAAGGATGGGGGCGCGCTGAACCTCGTCTATGGGGTGAACCATCGCCTTTATGACGGCACGCAGACCCTTGTGACCGCCGCGTCTTGCACGACGAACTGCCTTGCACCGGTGGTCAAGGTTATCCACGAAAGTCTTGGGATCCGGCACGGGTCGATTACCACGATCCATGATGTGACCAACACCCAGACCATCGTGGATCGTCCGGCCAAGGACATGCGCCGCGCGCGGTCGGCGCTGATGAACCTCATCCCGACGACAACGGGCAGCGCCACGGCAATCACGCTGATCTATCCCGAACTCAAGGGCCGCCTGAACGGCCATGCCGTGCGCGTCCCGCTCTTGAATGCGTCCCTCACGGATTGCGTGTTCGAGGTGGAGCGGGCGACCACGGCCGAGGAGGTAAATGCCCTGTTCGCCGCCGCGGCTGACGGGCCGTTGAAGGGGATCCTTGGGTTCGAAACCCGTCCTTTGGTGTCCTGCGACTTCACCAACGATCCGCGCTCCTCCATCGTCGATGGGCCGTCCACCATGGTCATCAATGGCACCCAAGTGAAGATCTACGCCTGGTATGACAATGAATGGGGCTATGCCTGCCGACTTGCAGATATCGCGCGGATGGTCGCAGGCTCGCTGTGACGGACGCCGCAAGCCCCGTCGCCCCGCCGCCGAATCCTCTCCGCGCCTATGCCGCCGTGACAGCGGCTTACTGGGCCTTCATGCTGTCGGACGGCGCGCTGCGGATGCTCGTGCTGTTGCACTTCAACAGCCTAGGCTTCACGCCGATCCAACTTGCCTGGCTGTTCCTGCTCTACGAAGTCGCGGGCATCGTCACCAACCTGGCTGCGGGCTGGCTGGCGGCGCGCTTTGGCTTGGCGGCCACGCTTTACGGCGGGCTCGCGTTGCAGATCGGGGCTTTGGTGGCGCTGGCACAGCTTGATCCGACATGGGGTGTCGCCGCATCGGTCGCCTGCGTGATGGCCGTTCAGGGCGTGTCGGGCGTGGCCAAGGACCTGGCCAAGATGTCCTCGAAATCCGCTGTCAAGCTTCTAGCCCCCAAAGAGGACGGCGGATTGTTCCGCTGGGTGGCGCTCCTTACAGGGTCGAAGAACGCGGTAAAGGGGCTGGGCTTCTTCCTCGGCGCGGCGCTGCTCGCGCTGGCGGGATTTCAGGCGGCGGTCTGGGGCATGGCGGCCGTGCTGGCGGTGATCCTGATCGCCGTAGTGCTGTTTCTGCCCGCAGGCCTGCCAGGGCGGATGAAATCCGAAGAGGCCTGGGGTGGCTGGCGGTCAAAGGACCCGCGCGTGAATCGGCTTTCGCTGGCACGTATGTTCCTGTTCGGCGCGCGCGACGTGTGGTTCGTGGTCGGCATCCCGGTCTATTTCCAAGCGGTCCTGTCCGATGGCACACCCGAAGGCCGACGAGAGGCATTCTTTCTTATCGGCAGTTTCCTCGCGCTCTGGATCATCGCCTACGGCGCAGTGCAGGCCTTTGCCCCCCGACTTTTGGGTGGCAAGGGTCAGCCCGAGGCAGAGACCACCCGAAAGGCGATCCTTTGGGCGGGGCTGCTCGTCCCGATCCCGTTTGCTCTTGCTGCGGCAACCTGGGCGGCCGGCGACCCAGCGGAATGGCTTACGGCAACGCTTATCGGGGGACTTCTGGTTTTCGGCTTCGTCTTCGCGATCAACTCTTCGGTTCATTCCTACCTGATCCTGGCTTTCGGATCGGCAGAGAGGATCACACGGGATGTG
>DAORUY010000244.1:0-2929 GCA_035433445.1 Paracoccaceae bacterium | reverse complement strand
GCACTGCCTCGGCATCGGCTTTGGCGTCATAAAGATCGACCGGTCGGCGCGAACCGAACGGGTCGCGCGGGGCAGAAGCCCCGACCAAAATGCCCGCCGCCTGCAAGGTCTGCTCGCCCGGCTCGCCACCCGCAAAGGCGGGACCGACTTCAAAAAGCGCCAGATCCATGAAGCCCCGCGCCTGATTGCGGGCCGCAGCCTGAAGAAGGCCGGGCAGCAAATCGGGCCGCATATGGGTCATTTCCGACGAGATCGGATTTTCGATGCGCGTCGCTTCCGCCCCGCCACCAAACAGGGCCGCACTGGCGCCGTCGATGAAGGAATAGGTCACGCACTCATTGTAACCCAAGGCCGCCAGTGTCCGGCGCGCGGTCTTTTCGCGGACCTGCATCGGCGTCAGGATCGGTTTCGGCACGCCCGCGCGGGCTCGGGACAAGGGCTTGCCCTGAAGCTTGGTCAGGGACGCAATCCGCGCCACTTCCTCGACCAGATCGGCCTCGCCCAACACATCGGGGCGCCAACTTGGCGGGGTGGCCATGTCGCCGTTCAGGACAAAGCCCAAAAGCTCAAGCGTCGCGCGCTGTTCGGCTTCCGGTATCTCCATGCCCACCAGCGAGATCACCCGCGCCGGGTCAAGCCGGTAGGCGCGGGTCGTGTCGATGGGCGCCCCATCCTCTGCCAGTTCCGATGCCTCGCCCCCGCACAGGTCAAGGATCATCTGCGTGGCCAGATCGAGGCCCCAGATCGTGAAATCCGGATCGACACCGCGTTCAAACCGATAGCGGGCATCCGAATTGATGCGCAGCGCGCGGCCGGTTGCAGCCACGGCGATCGGATCCCAGAAGGCGCTTTCGAGGAAGACGTTGGTCGTGTCCCCCGAACAGCCCGAATGTTCGCCGCCCATGATCCCGGCAAGGCTTTCCACGCCCGCCGCGTCAGAGATCGCCATCTGGCCCTCGCGCAAACCATAGGTCTTGCCGTCGAGCGCGAGGAATTCCTCGCCCCCCTTCGCCGGATGAATGCGCAAGGTCCCACCCTGCACCTTGTCGGCGTCAAAAACGTGCAAGGGCCGGTTCAGGCCGAAGGTGAAGAAATTGGTGATATCCACCAGCGCCGAGATGGGCCTGAGGCCGATCGCCGTCAGCCGCGCTTGCAGCCAGGCGGGCGAGGCACCGTTCTTCACGCCCCGGATCAGCCGCCCGGCGAAATGCGGGCAGCCCTTGGCCTTCAACGCGGGGTCAATCTGGACCGTGATGGGCGAGGCGAAACTGCCCTTGATCGCCGGGATGGCCAGCGGTTTCAGCTTGCCCAAGCCCCGCGCCGCAAGGTCGCGGGCAATGCCGCGCACGCCCAAGGCATCGGGGCGGTTCGGCGTGATCTTGATATGGATCATCGGATCGACCGTATCGGGGCGGTTCTTGGCCAGCCAGTCCACGAACCGCTCGCCCACCTCGCCCGACGGCAGTTCGATGATGCCGTTATGCTCGACGGAAAGTTCCAGCTCGCGCTCGGACGCCATCATCCCGTGGCTTTCGACGCCGCGGATCTTGCCGACACCCAGCGTCACGTCGATCCCCGGCACATAATCGCCGGGCTTGCACAGCACGACCGTGATCCCCGCCCGCGCGTTCGGCGCGCCGCAGACGATCTGCTTTTCGCCCTCGTCCGTCATCACCCGGCAGACGCGCAGCTTGTCGGCATCGGGGTGCTGTTCGGCATGGAGAACCTTCGCCAACGTGAAGGGTTTCAGCCGCGCCGTCCGGTCCACGACCTCCTCCACCTCAAGCCCCAGATCGGTCAGGGCATAGGTGATGTCATCGAGCGAGGCCCCGGTATCGAGGTGATCCTTCAGCCAGGAGAGGGTGAATTTCATCAGTTAAGTCCTAATAGTCTGGCTACGCCTGCGGACACAGTCGACGTTAGAGTCGACCTAATCAGATCGCCAGCTTCACGCGGTGTCATATTTTTCAACCGAGTCCACAGATTTTCACTACGTATGCCGTCCAGCACATCATGACCAGCGCTCGTAAGATTATAATACTGCAGGTTGCCAACATATCTTCCGACAACAAACCCGTGGTCAGAAAGTAGCTTCAAGTTGTAGCTCGTAGACGGATCTAAGTCCTCAACGTCACAAAAATCCTCCGAGGTTAGTCCCATATTTGGTGCTAACCGCTTCTCGAAAAATGCAAGCCCCGCTTGGCTCTCGCAGTTCTCTATTCGAAGCATCAACTGCCGTTGGAGGTCGCGATCGCGCTTCACCTGCTCAACCCCCCGCTGACCGTCGGCATATCCAGCGCGCTGAACCCGTAGTGCCTCAGCCACCTGAGATCGCTCTCAAAGAACGCCCGCAAATCCGGGATGCCGTATTTCAGCATGGCGATCCGGTCGATGCCCATGCCGAAGGCGAAGCCCTGCCAGATGGTCGGGTCCACGCCCGCCGCCGCCAGCACCTTGGGGTGGACCATGCCCGACCCCAAAATCTCCATCCACTTGTCGCCCTCGCCGATCTTTAGCTGCCCGCCCGCCCAGGAACAGCGGATGTCGACCTCGGCTGATGGCTCGGTGAAGGGGAAGTGGCTGGCGCGGAAGCGCAGTTCAACCGTGTCGACCTCGAAGTAAGACCGGCAGAATTCCTCCAGCACCCATTTCAGGTTCGCCATGGAAATATCGCGGTCGATGGCCAGCCCTTCGACCTGATGGAACATCGGCGTATGGGTCTGGTCCATGTCCATCCGGTAGACGCGGCCGGGGGCGATGACGCGGATCGGCGCGCCCTGATCGGTCATCGCGCGGATCTGCACGGGGCTCGTGTGGGTGCGCAGGACGTGGGGGGGGCGGTTATCGCCTTCCGCACGGGCCATGAAGAACGTATCATGTTCCTGCCGCGCCGGATGTTCGGGCGGGATGTTCAGCGCGTCGAAATTAT
>DAORUY010000243.1:0-2929 GCA_035433445.1 Paracoccaceae bacterium | reverse complement strand
ACAGCTACATCGTCTATGGCCCGCTGGCGAACGGCGCGACCACGCTGATGTTCGAAGGCGTGCCGACCTGGCCCGATGCGGGCCGCTTCTGGGAAGTGTGTGCCAAGCACAAGGTTACGCAGTTCTATACAGCGCCAACTGCGATCCGCGCCCTGATGGGGCAGGGGCCGGAATGGGTCGAAAAGCACGATCTGTCGTCGCTGCGGCTTCTCGGCACCGTGGGCGAGCCGATCAATCCGGAAGCTTGGGTCTGGTATGACAAGCATGTCGGCAAGGGCCTCTGCCCGATCGTCGATACCTGGTGGCAGACCGAAACCGGCGGCCACATGATCACGCCCTTGCCGGGTGCGACGCCGACGAAACCGGGGTCCGCCACGCTGCCCTTCTTCGGGGTGAAGCCTGCGGTACTGGATGCAACTACTGGCGCCGAGATCAATGGCAACGGGGTCGAGGGCGTTCTGGCCATCGCGGAAAGTTGGCCGGGCCAGATGCGTACCGTCTGGGGCGACCACGAGCGGTTCCAGGAGACCTACTTCCAGCAATACAAGGGATACTACTTCACCGGCGACGGCTGCCGCCGGGATGAGGATGGCTATTACTGGATCACCGGGCGCGTTGATGACGTGATCAACGTCTCGGGCCATCGGATGGGTACGGCGGAAGTCGAAAGCGCCCTTGTCGCCCATGCCGACGTGGCCGAAGCGGCGGTCGTTGGCTATCCGCACGATATCAAGGGGCAGGGCATCTACGCCTATGTGACGCTGATGAACGGGGTCGAAGCGACGGACGATCTGCGCAAGGAACTGGTGAAGTGGGTGCGCACCGAGATCGGCCCAATCGCCAGCCCCGACCTGATCCAGTGGGCACCGGGCCTGCCCAAGACCCGCTCCGGCAAGATCATGCGCCGGATCCTGAGAAAAATCGCCGAGAACGATTTCGGCGCACTGGGCGATACGTCGACCTTGGCCGATCCGTCGGTCGTGGACGATCTGATCGCCAATCGCATGAACCGGGGCTGATGCCCCGGTCCTGAGAGCGGACGTCACGCTGACGCCCGCCAAAAGACCCGGACCAGAAGAACGGACCGGCCAGCCCCGCACGCAAGCGTGCCGGGGACAGGATAGCGCTTTGCCTAGGCGCAAGACGGGCAGGCGCAGACCAGGGGGACGGGGCGTAAAAATCCCGCAACACGGAGGAAAGTGATGACAACGCTAGACCTGGACGCGGACGTCAACCGCGCCCGACCAATGACGCGGGAGGAGAAGAAGGTCATTCTCGCCTCTTCCGCAGGCACCATTTTCGAATGGTATGACTTCTATCTTTACGGCTCGCTCGCAGCGATCATCGGTGCGCAGTTCTTCACCCAGTTCCCGGAAGCCACGCGCAACGTCTTTGCGCTTCTGGCATTCGCGGCAGGCTTCATTGTGCGCCCGTTCGGCGCACTCGTTTTTGGCGCGCTCGGCGACCTGATCGGCCGGAAATACACCTTCCTGATGACGATCATGATCATGGGCCTGTCGACATTCCTCGTCGGCATGCTGCCCGGTTATCAGTCCTGGGGCACGGCGGCACCGATCATCCTGATCGCGCTTCGCATGCTGCAAGGCCTGGCGCTGGGCGGTGAATATGGCGGTGCTGCGGTCTATGTGGCCGAACATGCGCCGATCAACCAGCGCGGCTACTACACCTCCTTCATCCAGACGACGGCGACGCTCGGGCTTCTGCTCTCGCTCATCGTCATCATCTCGGTTCAGGGCTACGTGAACGGCAACTGGCCGGAACAGGGTGTTCTCGATGCGGCTGGCGCGGCGGTGATGAACGCTGACGGCACGCCGAAGATGATCAAGGCCTTTGATGCCTGGGGCTGGCGCATTCCGTTCCTGGGTTCGATCTTCCTGCTGCTGATCTCGCTCTACATCCGCTTGCAGATGAACGAGAGCCCGGCCTTCAAGAAGATGAAGGAAGAGGGTTCCGCTTCGAAGGCACCGCTGCGCGAAGCCTTTGGCCCCGGGCGCAATGCCTTGGTTCTGCTGATCGTCCCCGTCCTGTTTGTCCTGGCAATCATGACCGGCGCCTTGTCGACTTCGGTTGCCAAACTGCTGGGCATCGCTTTCGTGGTCATCGGTCTGCTCTGGGGTGTGAAGAACGCCAAGATCGCGGTCATTGCGCTTCTGGGTCTGACGGCGGGGCAGGCGGTCGTCTGGTATTCGGGCCAGTTCTACGCGCTGTTCTTCATGCAAAACGTGATCAAGGTTGACAGCTTCTCGGCCAACGTCTTTGTCGCCTGGTCGCTGATCCTGGGTACGGGTGGATTCATCTTCTTCGGTAGCCTTTCGGACAAGATCGGTCGCAAGCCCATCATCCTTACGGGTTGCCTGATTGCTGCAATCACCTATTTCCCGGTCTTCAGCCTGTTGACCAAAACCGCGAACCCGGCACTTCACGCGGCTCAACAAACTCAGGTCACGGTGACGGCTGATCCGGCGGACTGTTCGTTCCAGTTCAACCCGACGGGGACGGTCAAGTTCACCAACTCCTGCGATATCGCCAAGGCGCTTCTGTCGAAGACCTCGGTGAACTCCGAAACGGTTGACGCCGCCGCAGGGACGGTTGCGACCATCAAGGTCGGCGAAACTGAAATCGCCTCCTATGACGCATCGGCCAACGCTAAGGCGATCGCGGATACGAAAGCCGCGCTTGAAACCGCCAAGGCCGGTACTGATCAGGCAGCGATCGATGCAGCGCAAAAAGCTGCTGACGAAGCGGCTGGCGTGAAGACGGCCTTCGAAAAGTCTGTCAACGAAGCACTGAAAGCTGCGGGCTATCCGCTCGTCGCGGCCGACAATACCACTGTGGCCAAGGCCAACAACATCCTCGACATCTTCACCGGCCAGAAGATCACGATCATCCTGATCCTGACCTACCTGAT
>DAORUY010000242.1:0-2941 GCA_035433445.1 Paracoccaceae bacterium | reverse complement strand
CCAGATCGCCCTGCAGAAGCCGTCGCCGAAATAACCGAGCTTGAGGGTTATGAGCTGAAGCGCATCATGCGCACCGGCACGGTCGCCACCATCGACAACCGTAACTGGGAATTGCGTGACAAGTCCGGCCCGGTCCAGCGCCTCAGCCAGTCCCGCGCGATCGCGCTCGACATGGAAAGCGCCACCATCGCGGCGAATGGTTTTCGTTTCCGCGTTCCTTACGGCACGCTGCTGTGTGTGTCCGACAAGCCGCTGCATGGCGAGCTGAAACTTCCCGGTATGGCGACCGAGTTTTATCGCACTCAAGTCAGCCGCCATCTTCTGATCGGGGTGCGGGCGATGGAGCGTCTGCGTGACATGCCGCTGGAACGGATACACAGCCGCAAGTTGCGCAGCTTTGAGGAAACAGCCTTCCTCTGACGCGGGGGAAAAGTGCCGCAGCAGGCGAAAACCCCTTGCCATGCGGTCAAAAAACGTGTGTCTGACCGCCACAGCCAAAGAACGGCGGTAAAAATGACCCCCTTAAGCGGGGCCGACAAGGAGACAGACATGTCCAAACCGATGACGAAAACCCAGCTTGTTGCCGCAATCGCCGACGAAATGGGTTCGGACAAGAAAATCGCATCCGGCGCGCTGGATGCCATCGCGGCGGTTGTCGCGCGTGAAGTTGCCAATGGTGGCGCCGTTGCTCTGCCGGGGATCGGCAAGGTGGTCTGCCGCACCCGCCCCGAGCGTCAGGTGCGCAACCCCGCCACCGGCGAAACCATGACCAAGCCCGCCGACAAGGTCGTCAAGATCGCCATCGCCAAGGCGCTGAAAGACAGCGTCAACGGTTGATCCGACCTCTACCAGACACCTTCAGGGGCGCCCATCGGGCGCCCCTTTGTTTTGCTCAGAACTTGCTGAAAAATCCCCAGATCTCCTCAGCCGCCGAAATGTCGTGGCTCACCGGACCGCTGCGCCCGGTGCCAAGCATCTTGCGCCCCGAGGGCCAGCTGTGCCCGCCACCCTCCACGCGGTCGATCTGCACCGGGGCCCTGCATCCCGTGCCCGCGTCACGCGCGACCTGACCTTTGGGGGCCAGCGTTTCGGTCCCGGTGCAGCCGTTCCGCCGCAAGAAGGCATGGAATGTGGCGTCTGCCGAAAGAACCCGGTCGCGCGCCTGCCCGAAAATCTCGATCTGCCCGCCGGCATAGGGCACGATCGGATCTTCGGTTCCCATGACCAGCAAGAACCCGACCGGCCCCTGTTTCGGGCAAGCCTTCGCCTGCGCGGCGGGTAGGGTCATGGCCACGGGTGCGATGGCCCGTACCAGCCCTTCTGTCTCGCAGGCCAGCATGTAGCTCGCCTGACCGCCGCGCGAGATGCCGGTTGCGAAAATCCGTTGTCCGTCGATTGGAACGCCGTCCGACACCCTTTCGATCACGGCCTTCAGGAAACCCAGATCATCACGCCTTGGCTCAAGACGCGACGAAATCTCGCCATGGCCGGTGTCCCAGATCCGGCCTATCGCGTCGGGATAGACCACATAGAATCCTTCGCGATCGGCCAGACGCTCGAAGCCGCGCTTCGTGCTGATCCGCACCTCCCGCGCCGATCCGCCGCCACCGTGCAGCACCAAAACAAGCGGCCGGGGGCCGGCGGCGGGTCGGTCAGGGACATAGAGAAGATAGCTGCGCGTTTGACCGGCGAAGTCGAAGCGGACCTTCCGTATATCGGCGCTGGCGGTCGTCGCTGCGCAAATCAGCGCTAAAACGCAGACCATGCGAAACATGCGTTCCTCCTTGCCCCCATTCCTTTCACGGGCGCCGGATGATTTTCCGTCGCGCGCAACTAGCCCGGCCGTTTTGCCGTATACCCGGCCAAAAGGGGCTGAGATGGCAGCACATCACTTCCAGATCACAACGCGCTGGCGGGTCGAGGCCGGGATATCCGAGGTCGCGGCGATTTTGTCGGAGCCTGAACGTTTCCCCGACTGGTGGGGGCAGGTCGCTCTTGGCATCCGTACGCTCGACCGGGGGGATGCCTCGGGCCTTGGCAGCCGGATCGCCGTCCATTCCAAGGGCTGGCTGACCTATCACCTGAACTGGCAAGCGCGGCTGATCGAAGATCAACGCCCCCACCGCTGGGCGATGGCCCGTGGCGAGGAGGGGCTGCGCCGCGAATTGATCCGTCGCAGGGGATGACCGCGCGGGCCTTTCACCGTTCCTTCAGTCACAGCGGCCTTTCTTCTGCCGAGCAACCGGAAAGGCCCCTTCATGGACATGCCCCAGCTCCTCCCCCTGGCCGAAATCCGCGATGATGCGCTTTTGCGCGATCGCACCGCACTTGATGCCGGGTTGATCGACGAACTCCTCGCCTCGATCCTCGCCGAAGGTCTGCGCCAACCGATAGAGGTCTGGACCCTGTCCAAACCGACGGACAACCGCCGCTATGGCCTCATCTCCGGCCTGCGCCGCCTGACGGTCTTTCGCCGCCTGGCGACCTCGCCCTCCGGCACGGCCTTCGCCACCATTCCCGCCTTTGTCCGCACCCCGCAAAACCTTCCCGCCGCCATGGCTGCCATGGTCAGCGAGAATGAAATCCGGGCCGAGATCACCCCCTGGGAAAAAGGCGCGCTCATCGCCGCCACGGTCGAGGATGTTCTTTTCCCAACCCCCGATGCCGCGGTGGAGGCGCTCTATCCCGCGCTGCCCCGCCAGAAACGCGCGCGGCTGCGCGCCTTTGCCCTGGTGGTCGATGAATTGCAGGGCCGCCTCACCACGCCCGAACGGCTCACGGTCGCGCGGATGGAGCGGCTGGCCGCCTGTCTGCGTGGCGGCTATATGGCGCTGATCCACGATATCCTGGACGATTACCGCGACCGCAGCCTGGAGACCCAATGGTCAGCGCTCGCCCCGGTCTTCGCCGAAGCGGCCGCGACCCCTGAGGAGGAGGTGCT
>DAORUY010000241.1:0-2967 GCA_035433445.1 Paracoccaceae bacterium | reverse complement strand
CGGGGTGGGCGGCTTGCTTTGATACCAAGGATCATCAATCTGGCGGGGTATCACACCATGGGGGTGAGCGTGGTTTTTGTGAAACTCGGGGCCTGCGCCTTGGCGTTCGTTGCGCTGACGGGCTGCAAACTGGCGGCAGAAAATTCGGAGGCCCAAACGCCCGGCTTCCTGCCTGCGGCGCGCTGGGATCATTTGCCCCAAGGGTCAGCCTGGACCGAAGCCACCCTGCGCGCGCTGGAGGCAGAAGGCGCCGTGCTGGTCAATTCGGTTCCCGCCGACGTGGCCGAGTTCTGCCCCGGATATGCCGAGGCCAACCCCGACCAACGCCGCGCCTTCTGGGTGGGGTTCTTGTCAGCCGCGGCGAAATTCGAAAGCCGCTGGAACCCATTGGCGCGCGGCGGCGGGGGCACCTACAAGGGGTTGATGCAAATTTCTGACGCGACCGCGCGCGCCAATGGATGCGAAGCGGGCGCAGCACTGCTGGATGGCGAACGCAACCTCAGTTGCGCGGTGCGGGTGATGGCCCGTCATGTCGGGCGGGACGGCGCGGTCGTCGGCGGGGGCGACCGCGGCTGGCTTGGCGCCGCACGGGATTGGATGCCCCTTCGTAAGAAATCGACCCGTTCGGAACTGGCGGGCTGGACTTCTGCCCAAAACTATTGCCGGTAGCAGGGGCGCCGCAGGTCAGATTTCGACAAAGTGCGATTGGTTTTCTGCCATCCGCCAGACCGGGATGCCGCGCAGACGGAATTCCTGCGCCAGCCGCTCGGGGGCGAAGGCCGCAGTCGCGGGCAGGCGGCGGGTTTCGCCATCGTCCAGATGCAGATCGCAGATCGCCCCGCCTGCGCCATCCCCGGCAATCGTCACCCCACGCAAGCTATGCCAGTTGATTTCAGCCCCGACGCCGGGCGCGTAATAATCCAGCCCGGTTTCGGTCATACGAAAACCTGCGGCTTCGTTTTCGATCAACCGGACGAGCACGAACCCGAGGATCGGCCCGCACAGAAACACGGCCATCAGGCCCCAACCCTGCTGCCAGGCTGAATAGATCACCGCCAAAATCAGACCGAGCGCGATGTAGTTTCGCGGCCCGCGCGCCTGATTGCGGTACTCAAAGATTTCACTGGTCATCCGTGCCGTTCCAGTATTCCCCGAACAGAACCTAACACCCAAAGGTAGAGAGGCCGTTAGCAGAGGTCCCTTATTTGCGGTCATTTGCGGACGACGCAGAAACACTATTGCGCGCTGTCCGCGATTGTCGGACAGCGCGCATCCTTTCGGATGGGTGTGTCAGCCCAGAAGCCGTCTGATCATTTCGCCTGAGTCGCGCGACAAGCCGGGGGTATTCAGCATCCTTTCCATGGCCGCCCGCGCCTTGGCTTGCCGCCCGTCGTCATACCTTTTCCAAGTCTCGAAAGCGGTGGACATGCGCGCCGTGGTCTGGGGGTTCACCGGATCGAGCCTGATCAGCCAGTCGGCGTAAAAGTCATAGCCCGCGCCCGATCCGTGGTGGAACCCGGCATGATTGGCGGACAGACCGCCCATCAGCGCCCGGAAGCGGTTGGGGTTTTTCCAGTCGAAATCCGCCCGCGCCGCCAGCCGCCGCGCGGCGGCGACCGCCTGATCGGGGGCCGCATGCAACACCTGTGTCGCGAACCATTTGTCGATCACCAGCCGGTTGGTGCGGAACCTGTCATAGAAGGCGGCCAGTTCTGTCTCTCCACGCCCCGCTTCGATCAGGCAGGCCAGCGCGCCCTGCATGTCGGTCATGTTGCTGGCCGTGTTGAAAAGTGCGGCGGCTTTCGCCCCGCCGTCCAGCCGGTTGAGGTAGGACAGGCACGCCAACCGCAAGGCCCGCCGCCCCGCCGCCGCCGCGTCGGGCGAAAAGGGGCCATCGTCGGCAAGCGCTGCGAAAGCCGCTTCAAACGGCTTTTCCAGATGCTGCGCGATGGCGGCGGCCAGGCGTTTCGTCTCAGCATGAGTGCGGTCCGGGTCAGGCACATGTCCGCCGTCCTTCAGGCCCTGCGCCAGATCGTCCGCCGATGGCAGCCTGAGGCAAAGCACGCGGAATGCCGGGTCAAGGCTTTCATCCTGAAGCACCGCCGACAGCGCCGGAAGAAGCTGCTGCGACGGGTCTTCGCCCGACAGGATCATGCGGGTCAGGACATCGCGGGCAAGCGCCCGGCCTGCTTCCCATTTGTTGAAAGGATCGGTGTCATGAGCGAGAAGAAAGGCGCGCTGCGCCTGATCAACCTTGCGGTCCAGGATCACGGGCGCCGAAAAATCGCGCAGGATCGACGGGATCGGGCGGGCGGCGAGCCCCTCGAACCGGAAACTTTGGGTCACTTCGGTCATCTCAAGGATCTGCGTCGGCAGAACTTCGTCGCCGTTGGGGTTCAAAAGGCCGACGGCTATCGGGATAACACGCGCCGGCTTGTCCGGCTGGCCGGGCGTGGGCGCAGTCTCTTGCCGGAAGGTCAGCGTATAGGTTCCGTCCGACCAGGCCTCCGCCACGGAAAGGCGGGGCGTCCCCGCGTCAGTATACCAGCGCTTGAACTGGGTCAGGTCGCGCCCCGTAGTATCCTCGAAAACCTTCAGCCAGTTTTCGATGGTCGCCGCTTCGCCATCATGGCGATCGAAATAGAGGTCGAGCGCGCGTGCATAGTCCTTTTCCCCGATCAGGTGCTTCAGCATCCCAATCACTTCGGCGCCTTTTTCGTAAATGGTTGCCGTGTAGAAATTGTTGATCTCGACATAGCTGTCGGGCCGCACCGGATGGGCAAGCGGGCCCATATCCTCGCGGAACTGGCGGGCGCGCAGCGTCAGCACATCGTCGATGCGCTTGACCGGCGCGGAGCGCATATCTGACGTGAACTGCTGGTCGCGGAAGACTGTCAGCCCCTCTTTCAGGCAGAGCTGGAACCAGTCGCGGCAGGTGATGCGGTTGCCGGTCCAGTTGTGGAAATA
>DAORUY010000240.1:0-3002 GCA_035433445.1 Paracoccaceae bacterium | reverse complement strand
GAGCAGGCCGCCAAAATCGTGGGGCAGGGCGACATGGCCGGTGATCAGGGCTGGGTCGGGCGCCCATGCCCGGCCTGCGGCGCGTGCCGTGACCGATGGCCCGGCCAGATCCCAGTCGGCCAGCAGACGGTCAGAGGGGGCGCCAGCGTTTATCCCTGCCATCGTGCCATAATAATCTGGATAGTAGGTGTGGGCCGTGGCGCCCAGATTGCCGATGTTCAGGCTTGCGTTCGGCAAGCGGGCAGGATCGAAGGTCCAGCGCACCAGACGTATTCCTTGTGCGAGGCACCAGTCGCGCTGATACCATTTCAGCCGCACACCAAGGCCAAGACCCCGCGCCTCGGGCAGAACCGCGAGACGGTGGGAATGTTGCACGCCCGGTTCGCGTGTCGGGAAGGCGAAGATGTAGCCCAGCATCTTGTCACCTCGGAAGGCACCCGCGCATAGCCCGCCTTCGGCCTGGATGACCATCATCAGATCGCCGGGGTCGGCGGTATCATCCTGCCCCCAGACCGCGCGTTGCAGCGCCTCGGCGGCAAGGAATTCGGCCATGCCGGAAAGGTCGCGGAAAAGGATGTCCTCACTCATCCGAACGTCCTCAGATCATGGCTGACGGTCGCCAGAAAGTCATGGTCGAGCGTTACGCCGCTTCCCGCCCCGGCGGGCACTGGCATCCGGCCGTCCTTTGTCTCCAGCCGTTCCACGATGATGTCGCGGTGGAAATAGCGGCTGGCGGAGGATGTGTCGCCCGGCTTGCGGAAGTTCGGCAAGGTGGAGAGGTGGATGTTATGTGCCCGCCCGATGCCGCTTTCGAGCATGCCCCCGCACCAGACCGGCACATCGAAGGCCGCGCAGAGATCGTGGATGGCAAGCGAGGATGTGTAGCCCCCCGACCGCCCGACCTTGATGTTGATCACCCGCGCCGCATCCGTCTGCAGCGCCTTCCTCGCATGGGCCACGGTGCGGATGGATTCGTCCAGGCAGATCGGGGTTTGCATCCGCGCCTGAAGCGTGGCGTGGTCGTGGATATCATCCCAGGCCAGCGGCTGTTCAACATAGTCGAGCGCGAAGTCGTCGAGCCGGGCGAGAAGGGCTGCGTCGGCGAGCGTATAATCGCAGTTCGCGTCCACGGTCAGATGCGCGTCGGGAAAGGTTTCGCGCACGGCGCGCACCAGTGCCAGATCATGTCCCTGCTTGATCTTCAGCTTGATGCGTTTGTAGCCTTGGCCGAGGTGATCGCGGACCCGGCCGATCGTCTGGTCGACCGGGCCGATGCCCAGTGATACGCCGACGTCGATTGCGTCGCCTTCGCCACCAAGGACGGTTTGCAGCGGCAGGTTCAGGGAACGCGCCCACAGATCCCAGAAGGCCATTTCAACCGTCGCCCGCGCCATGTGATTGGCCCGCCAGGCGGTCAGTTGGCGGGCAAGCGCCTGCGGATGGGCAAAGCTCTTGCCGACAAAGCCGGGCAACAGGACGGTCGACAGAAAGTCCATCGCGCCCGCCGTGGTTTCCTCCAGATAGTCGGGCAGGGGGTCCATCACCCCTTCGGCGACGCCTTCATGTGTGCCGCTGAAAAGCCGCACAAGCGGAAACAGCTTTTCGGTCATCGTTCCGGTGGCGATGGTGAAAGGTGTCACCAGCGGCAGCCGGACAAGACGGATTTCGGCACCGTCGATGGTCAGCGGCGCGTTCGTGGTCGTTTTGGCCATAACCCTGTCCCTTCCCATGAATCGCAGTGCGGCGCACGATAGGGATTTGCAGTTTTCTTTCAATACTGTTTTTATGACATATTTCTATCATTTCGCGATCTGCCAGCGGGCCTGTGCCCCGACAACCACGTGTTCCTTCCAAATGGTCCCCCCGGGGTCGGCTAGCATCCGTCGGCAGGTTCTGCCGCACTTTTGGCTATTCTCATGTGGAGCAGGTCAAGGCGCCGCCCTACGGCAGCTCGCGGACGTGCAGGTGATAGATAACTGTGCGAATGCAAGTAGTTTTTCAGAGTAGTCATCCATTGGCCAAATATTACTTAGTTCAGACTTGAAATAATAATTGCAAACGCATGTAAATTGCCTAACCTCTCCTGGAAGGACTCGCCGGGAGGGCGGGTCCCATGCCCACGGGGGCTGATGGGGAGGATAGGATGGCAGCGGCAGGCATATTGGCGCAGTTGGCGGGGTTTCTGGCATCGGGCGGGGTTGAGGTGGTGGACTGTTCCGGCTCGCTCGGACCCGATACGCCCATCATCCGACTGCCGCCGGATTTTGCCAAGGACACGCCGAAGATCGAGATTCACCGGATCAGCGAATATGATCAGAACGGGCCGTTCTGGGCTTGGAACTGGCTGAAGCTCGGCGAACATTCTGGCACGCATTTCGATGCGCCCCATCACTGGATCACCGGCAAGGACTATCCCGACGGTTTCACCGATACGCTGGATGTCCAACGGCTCGTCGCGCCGGTCAATGTGATCGACTGTTCCAAGGAATGTGCGACAAATCCCGATTTTCTGCTGACCATCGACCACGTGAGGGCGTGGGAGGCGAAACACGGCCCGATCGGTAAGGGCGAATGGGTGGTCATGCGGTCCGACTGGGACAGTCATGTCGATGACGAGGCTGCGTTTCTCAACGCGAACGAGACCGGCCCCCATACCCCCGGCCCGACCGCCGAAGTGATCGAATATCTGATCGGCAAGGGCATCGTGGGCTGGGGCAGTCAGTGCATCGGCACCGACGCGGGCCAAGCGGGGGGCATGAATCCGCCGTTTCCGGCGCACAATCTGCTGCACAAGAACAACTGCTTCGGTCTGGCTTCGCTCACCAACCTCGACAAGCTGCCGGCGAAGGGGGCGATCTTGATCGCGGCGCCGCTGAAGATCCAGAACGGGACCGGCTCGCCCATCCGGGCGCTGGCGCTGGTGCCGCGGGGCTGAGGCGGTGGAGCGGTTCGATCACATCTTCATCGGGGCGGGCATCAACAGTCTGGTGGCCGCCGCGATG
>DAORUY010000239.1:0-3031 GCA_035433445.1 Paracoccaceae bacterium | reverse complement strand
AGATAAAACGCGCCCATGGGGCCGGTCAGCGCCACAGAGTCGCCAGCTTGCGCGCGGGCCAGATAGCCAGACATCAGCCCGCCGGGGATATTGCGGATCAGGAACGACGCCTCATCGGCCTGTGGGTGGCTGGAGAAGGAATAAGCGCGGGTTTGGTCGGTGCCGGGGACCTGCACATTGACGTATTGACCGGGAAGAAAGCCCATCCCCGCCGCCAGTTTCACCCGCAGCCGATACGATGTATCCGACAGCGCCTCGACCCCCGCGACGGTGGCCTGCACCGTTTGTGCGCCGGTCTTGCAGGCAAGCGACGAGGCGGGAATTGCGATCACGCAATCGGATTTCGGCATCATCTGGCAGGTCAGCACCATGCCTGCGGCGGCCTCTTCCTCGGTCATCGCGTCTTCAAGGTAGAAGCCAAGCTCATAGTCGCCCCGCTCGGCCTTGCACTTGCAGGTGCCGCAAACCCCGTCGCGGCAATCCATCGGCACGTTGATCTTTTGCCGAAAGGCGGCGTCGGAGACTTTTTCATCGGCTTCGCAGTCGATGATGCGGGTGACGCCGTCTTCGAAGTTCAGGGCGATCTTGTAGGTCATGGCTCCTCCTCTCCCCGGCGGGCCTCCTCCTCAGGGGCCGCGCCGGGGGTGCCGTCCGGGACGGCGCTCGGTTGCGTCAGATGTGGTAGACGTCGATCACATGGTGGATGCGGTCGTTCTTCAGGATCACCTTTTTCGAGGTGATCAGCGGCGTGCCGCTGACGGTATCGATCGTATAGAACGACGAGCCCCAATAGGTATCGGTGGTCCCGTAGCGGTAGTTGTGGGTCATCCAGTTGAACCGGATCTGCACCTTTGACCCGTCGCGTGACAGCACTTCGACATTGGTGATGTTGTGGCCGGTGCGCGGTTCGGGCAGCGAGGTGGCCGAGGAACGGTCGGTCTTGATGCGGAAAACCCGGTCTTCGATGCCGCCCCGGTTAGGGTAATAGATCAGCGACATCTCATTCGCCGGGTCTTCGGTCAGGGTGTCATAGTCATCCCAGGCGGGCATCCAGAACGGGCAGTCGGGGTGATAGAACCCGATCCAGTCGTCAAAGCGGCGGTCGTCCAGCGCCCGGGCCTCGGCAAAAAGAAAGGCGCAGATCGCTTCATAAGACAGGTTGGTTTCAGTTACAGCGTTCATGGGCTTCACTCCGCAGCGATCTTGGTTGCGATTGCGGCGCGCTCTGCCTCGACGGCGGCGGCCATGCGTTCGGTCCATTGGGTATGCTGGATGACGAACAGGCCCTCATCCTCGGTGCGTGCGCCGGACAGGATCGGTTTCATCCCGATGCGCTGCGCTTCTTCATCTGCGCCAGTGATCCACTGCTTGGCCCCGCGCGTCAGGTCGTTCCACTGCGCGGAGGGTGCAGCGGCATAGCCCATTTGCGTGGCCCGGAATTCTTCCAGATCGTCCGGGGTCGCCATGCCAGAGGCGTTGAAGAAATCCTCGTACTGGCGGATGCGGCGGGTGCGGGCCTCCTGGGCCTCGCCCTTTGGCGCGATGCAATAGATGGTGACTTCGGTCTGATCGACCGAGATCGGGCGGAACACGCGCAGCTGGCTGGAGAATTGATCCATCAGGAACAGGTTCGGATACAGGCACAGGTTGCGCAGATAGCCGATCATCCAATCGGCCTTGGCCTCGCCATACTTCTCCACCAGCTCATCCCGGCGTGGGGCCAGCGGGCGGTTGGTCGGGTCGGCCCATTTCGTCCACAAGACCAGATGGCCATTTTCGAACGAATAGAACCCGCCCTTCTGCTTGCTCCACTTCGACGCATCGACCGACTTCACCTCGTCCTTGCCCTCATCAGCGCGGTGGCTGGTGGTGGCGACGTAGTTCCAGTGCACCGCCGAGACGTGATAGCCGTCAGCGCCATTTTCGGCCTGCAGTTTCCAGTTGCCCGCATAGGTGTAAGTCGAAGAGCCGCGCAGTACTTCCAGCCCTTCTTCGGATTGGTCGGCCACCATGTCGATCATCACCTTGGCCTCGCCGAGGTAATCCGACAGCGACTGTACATCGGCGTTCAGCGAACCGAACAGGAACCCGCGATAGGACTCGAACCGCGCCACGCGCTTCAGATCATGGCTGCCGTTCTTGTTGAACTGGTCAGGATAGCCCGCGCCCTCGGGGTCTTTCACCTTCAAAAGCTTGCCGGTGTTGTTGAAGGTCCAGCCATGGAAGGGGCAGGTGAAGGTGGCCTTGTTCTGGCGCTTGTGTCGGCACAGCATCGCGCCGCGGTGCGAACAGGCGTTGATCAGGGCATGCAGCGTGCCGGTCTTGTCGCGGGTGATCATGATCGGCTGGCGGCCGATATGGGTGGTGAAGGTGTCGTTGATGTTCGGGATCTGTGACTCGTGGGCCAGGTAAATCCAGTTGCCTTCCCAGATATGCTTCATCTCCAGCTCGAACAGTTCGGCGTCGGTGAACATGTCGCGGCGGGCGCGGAAGATGCCCTCTTCGGGCTTGTCCTGCACGATGCCGTCAAGGCGGCGGCTGATTTCGTCAAGTCCTGCGTCGGTAAACATCGTATCCTCCCTAAGCTGCCCGATGGGCAAATCTTTCCTGTTCGCTGAACCGGGGTTCAACGCGCCTACCCTCCCTCCGAAGGGGTATTATTCGCCCGCGATGGCCCCAGAAACTGCCCGCGCCGTGACCGTCCGGTCGCGGCGGTAGAAGTTCACCTTGTCATCGTCGAGGCTGACCCCGAAGCCCGGCCCAGTGGGGACGGTCACCGAGAAATCCTTGTACTCCAGCGGCGTGGCCAGAATTTCGTCCTTCAGCAGCAAGGGCCCGAACATCTCGGTCCCAAACTGCCACTCCGGCACGGTTGCAAAAAGCTGAATAGCGGCGGCAGTGCCAAGGCCCGATTCCAGCATGGTGCCGCCGTAAAGGTCGATCCCAGCGGCGCGGGCAATGGCGATCACATCCGCAGCAGGTTTCAGCCCGCCCGACTGACAGACCTTGATCGCGAACACATCTGCCGAAC
>DAORUY010000238.1:0-3115 GCA_035433445.1 Paracoccaceae bacterium | reverse complement strand
TGCCGGTTTTCAAAAGCTGTTCTTCGCTGTAATTACGCGACACGCCGCAAGGCTGCTGGTGGCTGGCCAACGGGCGCGAACAGCGACCGGTACCATCCCTTGCTGCCGTGCCCTTAGCCATTTCAATCTGGCCGACTGATCGTGATCCCTGCTCTGCTGCAATCCACCCTTGATCTCTTGTGTGAAGTTGAGTCAGCCGCGCGCCCCGCGGATGCTGTGACCTCTGCCTTCTTCCGGGCTCGCCGCCATCTCGACGACCGCGATCGGGGGGCGGTGCTGGACCAGCTTTATGCGCTTTTGCGCCATCGTGCCCGGCTTGGCTGGTGGCTGGCCCGGCAAAACTGCGATGACACCCCGCGCAACCGGCTGCTGGCATGGCTCATGCTTGGGGAGGGCAAAACGCCCGACCAGATCAAGCGCCTGTTCGACGGCTCAAAATTCATCCCCGCCGTCTTGAGCGACCCCGAAACCGAGCTGTTGGTCAAATTGCGGGGCTGCACGATGTCCCATCCGGATATGCCCGAAGCGGTGCGTCTTGAATGTCCAACTTGGGCGGTTGCCCCTCTGAAGCGGCGCTTTGGCGAGACATTCGCGGTCGAGCTGGCAGCAACTCTGGTGCCGCCGCCGCTTGATCTGCGGGTCAACCCGATCAAAGCCACGCGCGACGCCACGCTTCGGCAGTTGAAAGGCATGGGCCTCCGCGCCGAGGCGATGCGCCTGTCGCCCCATGGCATCCGCCTACAGGAACGCCTCTCTCTGGCGCGGCTGCCGGGGTTGAAAACCGGTGATATCGAAATTCAGGACGAAGGCTCGCAACTTGTCGCCCTTTTGGTCGATGCAAAACCCGGAGAGCGCGTGGTTGATTTCTGCGCCGGTGCAGGCGGCAAGACGCTGGCCATCGCGGCCCAGATGAAGAACAAGGGCCATATCGTCGCCTGCGACGTGAACGAGACCCGCCTGAAGCGCTGTGCCGAACGTCATCGCCGCGCGGGGCTGCACAATGTCGAAACACGGGTGCTGGCAAGTGAAACCGACCGTTGGGTCAAAAGACACAAGGGCGGGTTCGACCGCGTGCTGGTCGACGCGCCCTGTAGCGGCACTGGCACTTGGCGGCGCAATCCAGATGCCCGCTGGCGTGCGCCGGAATTGGGGCTGGAGAACCTTGTCGCCCTGCAGGCTCGGATTCTGGCGAGCGCCGCGCGTCTTGTGAAGCCTGGCGGGCGGCTTGTCTACGCGACCTGCTCGATCTTGTGCGAAGAGAACGAAGCGCAGGTATCCACCTTTCTGGCCTCCACCCCTGGTTTTCGTCTCGTGTCGTTGGCCGAGGCCGCGCCGCATCTTTCAGATGCGACCCAGTCCGACCACCTGGCGCTGACACCCGCGCGCCATGGAACGGATGGGTTCTTTGCAGCCATCCTGCAACGGGATGCCTTGCCTTCGGCGACGATCGTGCCGAAGCCGATGCTGGTGTAGAAACCCGGGATCCCCGATGCGATGGTCATGCTGTCGAAAACCACGCCAGACAGCGCGGAGGCCGCGCCTGCGTATATCTGTTCCCTGTCGGGGGGCGGCCGTGACTGGGCGGCCCCGATAGGGACCGCCCGACGCGTCTTGCGCCGTTACCTCAGACAGTGACCTCGTGATTGACGATGAAGTCCTTCGGAATGTCCGGGCCCCACAGGTAGATGGAATCTTCTGGCGGGTAGTCGCCTGCATCCCAGTCGCAGTTGGCGGGGATATAGTCGATGTCGGCAGAGTATTCCGAATAGCTGCCCCAAGGGTCTTGCACATAATGGAAATAGTTCGACCCCAGAACGTGCCGACCAAGCCCCCAACCTTTCTGGAACCCCTTTTCGGCCATCTGCATCGCACCCTTGCCGATCTCGTTGATCGAGCCGACATCCCAGCTGCAATGGTGCAGGCCCGGTGCGCTCGATTTGGCAAAGGCGATCAGGTGGTGGTCCGACCCGTGGATGCCATGCATGAAGCAGATGCCGTCGCCCGACCGGTCCGACAGCCGCAGCCCGAGGACGCGGCTGTAGAACTCGATCGCCTTGGGAACATCGGCGGTGAAGATCAGTACATGGGCCAGCCGCACCGGCCGCACCTTGGAGGCCTTGGACCGCTGCGGCGCCCCAGCCACGCCGGCCGGGCAAGAGGTCATGTCGAACGCGACCTTTTCGTTGGGCGAACTTTTTTCCGTCACCTTGATTTCGATCAGCACACCGTTGTGGTCGTGGAACCAGACACCGTTGGAATCAAAGCCGAGCGGGGCGTCCATCAGCCGGACGCCAGTTTGTTCGATGCGGCGCTTCATCGGTTCGAAATCTTCCTCGAACACACCAAAGGAGAGGAAGTTCAACTTCTTCCTGCCACCTTCGTTGATGCTGGCCCAGCGGTGGTTGGAGCCAAAAGTGAACAGACCAAGGCCGTTGCCTTCTTCCCGCACGTCGAGGCCGAAGGTCTTGTAGAAGTCCTCGGCCACTTTCAGGTCGGGCACGGTCATGTTGAACGTGTCCATCGAATGGATGCCCAGTTCGCCAGGACGTTTGACGATTTCGACTTTTCCGGTGATCGCGGTCATGGTTTCCTCCTCCCTTGGCGCGTGCGGTCAGGCGACTTTGGCGGGTTGCGCCGCGTCGCGGTCACGCACGGGGTTCGACAGGATACCGATCTGCTCCACTTCAACCTCGACCGTGTCGCCGTGGCGCATCCACAGCGGGGGCTTGCGGGCAAGACCGACGCCCGAGGGCGTGCCGGTCACGATCACATCGCCGGGCTTCAGCGTCATGAACGTCGAAAGGATCGACACGAGCTGCGCGACCGAAAAGACCATATCCGAGATCGAGGCTTCCTGCACGACCTGACCGTTCAGGCGGGTCGTCAGCTTCAGCCCCTCGCAGCCGCGGGGAAGTTCGTCGGCAGTGACGAAATGCGGGCCGAAGGCGCCGGTGTCGTCGAAGTTCTTGCCCGGCGTCCATTGTGGCGCCTTGAACTGGTAGTCGCGGATCGAGGCATCGTTGAAGATGGAATAACCCGAGATGTAGTCAAGAGCATCCACTTCGGCCACGTCGCGCGCGGTTTTGCCGATGATCGCCACTAGCTCGCCTTCGTA
>DAORUY010000237.1:0-3276 GCA_035433445.1 Paracoccaceae bacterium | reverse complement strand
TGATGTCGGCATGGCACTCCCCGGCACCCTCGGACAGATCGCGCCCCTGTCGCCCACCGACCACGCGCGGCGTTTTTCACGATGACGAAGGGCGCGATCTCGCCCTTCACCAGATCAAGGTAGGCTGACAAGCGCCCATTGGGTCAGGCCAATGGGCGCCTGATCCGTCATTGCCCCAGAACGGTGATCCGCCCTTCGACCTTCGGCGCAACCGTTCCGGCCTTTTCGACATAGGCCATCACGTCATTGGCCACGAGGCTGCCGGTGCCACCCTCGGTGATGATGCGACCGCCGCCAAGTGCGGCATACCCATCGCCGCCGCCAAGGATATAATCATTGACCGCGACCTTGTAGAGTTTGTCCGCCTCGAGCGGCGCGCCACCGACCATGACTTCCGACACGCGGGCACCGGCTTCGGCCGATGGGTCGAAGGCAAAGCTCAGCCCCGACACTTGCGCGAAGCGGCCAGCGCCCTTCTCGACCTGGCTGACACCATTTTCAAGCGCAAGCAGCACCTGCGACCCCGGCAGTTCCGTCACCACAGTGACGTTCCCGAAGGGCAGTTCGGTCAGGATATCGCGCCGCGTCAGCTTGGCGCCCGCATCATACGTCCGATCGCCCCTGATCCCGCCGCCATTCATGATCGCGATATCGGCCCCCGTCGCATCCCGCATAGCATCCGCGATGAGGTTGCCCATCGTTGCTTCCTCGGCCCGGACCACGTTGCGACGGCTGTCGATCGCAGTTTCCGCCGTGCCGATCTCCACCCCCAGCGTCTCGTCAAGCTTGGCGGCAAACTGATCGGCCAGCGCCTGACTTTCAGGGTCCGGCACGACACTTGCCGTGTCGATGAAGCGGAAGGTCGGGAACCAGCTGATCTCGCGCTCGCCATCCTTCTCCTCGATCGTCACGTTCAGGTCGACCGGGGTCAGATACTGTCCGTCGACCGAGGTTTCGACATAGGCGGTCACGCCATCATAGGCGGTCGCATAGGAATGGTCGTCGCCCGACAAGATCACGTCAAAGGCGTGGCTCGCGATCAGGCGGCGGTCGTTTTCCATGTTGGTCTGCACCACGCCCACCACCAGATCGGCCCCGTCCTCGATCGCCTTTTCGGCGGCGGCGATGGCAGTTTCGACCGTAGGCAGGAATTTCAGGCTGCCGGTCGATGATACTTCGGGCGATGTGTCCTGTGCCACCGGGATGAGCGCGACCTTCAGCCCGCCCACTTCCTTGATCATCACGCCGCCGACACCGTCCAGGGGCTTGCCATCGGCGTCGGTGATATTGATCGCGGCCCACGGGTATTTCGATGCCTTCGCCTTGGCGAGGAAGTTTTCCGGGCCGAAGTCAAATTCGTGGTTGCCGGGCACGGCCAGATCGAAGGGCACCAGATTGGTGAAGTCGATGGTGTTTTGCCCCTGATCGAAGCCCGACATCAGCGAGGGCGACAGCATGTCACCATCAAAGAGATAAAGCGTGTTCGGGTTGGCCGCACGTTCCGCCCTTGCCACCGCATTCAGCCGGGCAAACCCACCCCGCCCGTCTTCCTCGGCGAAGTTGTAGACATCGCCCACCCCCAGAAGGGTCAGCTTGACATTTTCTGCGACAAGCGGCGTCGCAACCGAAATCGCACTCAAGAGCAGCGCGGACCGCAGATGAAAGGCTGGGTGACGAAACATGGCAATACTCCCGGAGGTTTGAAACATGGCAATGGTCGGACCAGTTGCCCGCCCTGTCAAAGGATTTTGCAAGGGGCGTATGGCAGTCGCGTGACAACTTGACCGCTGCGGCGCGACAGGGCATGACCGGCCCATGCTGATCCTTAAGATTTTCCGCCGTTCCGAATGGAACCAGTTCCGCACCACCGGCGAAACCGCGGGGGCGCCCGTCGACCTGCAAGACGGGTTCATCCATTTCTCCACCCCTACGCAGGTCGTGGAAACCGCCGCACGCCATTTTGCCAATGAAAGCGACCTTGTCCTTGTCGCCTTCGACAGTGACCAACTGGGCGACGAGTTGAAATGGGAAGCCTCGCGCGGGCGCGCGCTTTTCCCCCATCTCTACCGCTCGCTTCACCTGAGCGAGGTGATTTGGGACAAATCGCTGCCCCTCGGTGCCACCGGCCACATCTTCCCCGAGGGCCTGCTTTGACCCTTCTGGAACGGATAGCATTATGTGGCCTGCACCGGCTTGATCCCGAAACCGCACATGGCCTGTCGCTCAAGGCGCTGTCACTGGGTCTGGCCCCCCTGCCCGGCATCGTGACCTCGCCCCGGCTTGCCACCCGTCTGGCCGGGCTGGACCTGCCAAACCCGGTCGGTCTTGCCGCAGGCTACGACAAGAACGCCGAAGCCGTGACGCCCCTTACCCGCGCGGGTTTCGGCTTCATCGAGGTCGGCGCCGCCACGCCACGCGCCCAACCCGGCAACGCCCGGCCACGCCTCTTCAGGCTGTCTGAGGATCGTGCGGTCATCAACCGCTTCGGCTTCAACAATCAGGGTATGACCGCAATTGCCACGCGCCTTGCCGCGGCCCGTCGCGCTGTGCCAGTGGGTCTGAACCTTGGGGCGAACAAGGACAGCGCCGACCGCGCCGCCGACTTTGCCACCGTGCTGCGGACCTGCGGACCCCATGTCGACTTTGTAACGGTCAATGTCTCTTCGCCCAACACTGAAAAACTGCGCGACCTTCAGGGCAAGGCCGCACTTGCGGGCCTTCTGGCGGGGGTGCTGGCGGAACGCGCCAGCCTGGTCCACTCCATCCCGGTCTTTCTGAAAATCGCCCCCGACCTTTCGCCGCCCGAGCTGGAAGACGTGGCACAGGTTGCGCTGGAAAGCGGGATCGACGGGGTGATCGCCACCAACACCACGCTGGCGCGGGACGGGCTGCACAGCCCCCACCGCGGCGAAGGGGGCGGCCTCTCCGGTGCACCGCTCTTTGAACGGTCCACCCGCATTCTTGCGCAATTGTCCCGCCATACGCAGGGGCGTATCCCGCTGATCGGCGTCGGCGGCATATCGAGCGCCAATGACGCCTATGCCAAGATCCGCGCCGGTGCCTCCGCCGTGCAGCTTTATTCGGCACTCGTCTACGGCGGGCTCAGCCTCGTGGCCGACATCGCGCGCGGGCTTGAGGAACGTCTCGCGCGCGACGGATTTGCCACCGTCGCCGATGCCGTCGGCACGGACCGCGAGCGCTGGCTGTGACGCTCACCATCTGGCATAATCCGCGCTGCTCCAAATCGCGCGAAACGCTTGCGCTCTTGCAGGCATA
>DAORUY010000236.1:0-3303 GCA_035433445.1 Paracoccaceae bacterium | reverse complement strand
TGGTCGCGCTTGGTGCCCGACCCGAACGGATCAGCGCGGTGATCGGCCCCACGATCAGCCAGCGCGCCTACGAGGTCGGCCCGGAATTCATGGACGCATTCCTTGCGGAAGATTCCGCCTATGACCGGTTCTTCGCCGGGGGCGATGGCGACCGGGTGCATTTTGACCTGCCGGGCTTTGGCCTGCATTGCCTGCGCGAGGCGGGCGTGGGCCGTGCCGAATGGACCGGCCACTGCACCTATTCCGATCCGGAGCGGTTCTTTTCCTATCGCCGATCGGTCCATCGGCACGAGGCCGACTATGGCCGCCTGATCTCCGCTATCCGGCTCTAGGCGGCGAATCGGCAAAATAAGGCGGAACTCTGGCGACGGTCGCAACCGCGGCAACAATCGCCGACCCCGACCGCCGATTGACTGTTCATCTTCGTTAAAATTCGCGTCGATTTTGACAGGACGCAACGTCACGTTCATACCGGACGCACGGCCCTATTTCGGGTCGCACGAACGACGCGCACGGAATTTTCCCGTGTGACGAATTTTTTAGAAGACCGAAAGGTTATTTGAGATGATGCATTCCGCCCCCCGGGCTGCGGCGTTTGCCGTGCCTGTCCCCTATACGTCCTCGAAATCACCCGCCCTGTTTCTGCCCCGGGGTGCCAAACCTGCGCCGCGGCCGCCGCGCCCGGCCTTCATGACCCGTCGTTATGAAACGATGTGGCTGACCGCCGAGGGCTGTGTCGACAGCGCGACCCGCACCGCCCCCGCCTTGCCCGAGTTCGAAGAGGCCTTCTCTGCTATCGCCCGCGGCACGTTGATCGAAACGACCCAGGGCTTCGTCGCGGTCGAGGATCTGGAACCCGGTATGGTCGCTGTCACAGCCGAAGGCCGGCAGGAAACAATCACCTGGATCGGTTCGATGACCCTCTTCCCGCCGAACACGATCCCTGGCCTTACCTCTGCAAAGATGACCCGCATCACCGCTGACGCATTCGGCGGCGGTCGGCCGATGCCCGATCTGCTCCTCGGCGCGCAGGCCCGCATCCTGATGAAGAATGCCCGCACCCGAGCAGCAGGATATGCCGCCGCCTACATGCCGGCTGCCGCGCTCATCGATGGCGAGGCAATCGTCGAAGTGACGCCCGTCGCCCCGGTCACGATGTTTCATCTGGTGCTGGAACGTCAGGGCTCGCTTTCCTGCGCGGGCATCGAGGTCGAAAGCTTCCACCCCGGCAAGAATGCCGCCGACCGTATGGACCCGCAGCTTGCGGCACTCTTCATCGCGCTCTTCCCGCAGATGACCTGTTTTGCCGATTTTGGCACCATGGCCCATCCGCGCTTGGCTGCCGAAGATATGGACGATTTGCGCGCGGCCTGATCGCGCCACCTGATACAAGGTCGCGCGGCGGGGTCAGCCCAGCCGCGCGATCCGCGCTTCCAGCACGTCGAACGGCACGCCCGGCTGATCCTTGGCGCAGCGGATCACCAGCGAGGTTTTCACGCTGGCCACGTTGTTGGCCTTCAAAAGCTCTTCGGTCAGGAAATTCTGAAAGCTCGACAGATCGGGTGACACGCATTTCAGGATGAAGTCGATCTCGCCGTTCAGCATGTGGCATTCGCGCACCAAGGGCCAGTCACGGCAACGCTGCTCGAACGCCGACAAGTCAGCTTCTGCCTGACTGTTCAGCCCGACCATGGCGAACACATGCACCTCAAACCCCAGCTCGCGCGGGTTCACGTCGGCATGATAGCCCCGGATGTAGCCCGCTTCCTCCAGCGTGCGCACCCGGCGCAGACAGGGCGGCGCGGAAATTCCCACACGGCTGGCCAGTTCGACGTTCGTCATCCGCCCGTCGGCCTGCAACTCTGACAGGATCTTGCGGTCGATCTCGTCGAGTTTGTGGCCAGCCATGGGTCGTCTCCTTCAATATTTTGCGGAACTTACCGCCCAAGGCCGGAATGCGCAATATTATTTCGTTTTCCGGCAATATTCTGCTGCGGGAGGACCACTTATCGCCCCTTCCCACCCGGAACCGCGCTGATTATATCGCTGGGGCAAAGATGTGAAGGGGCGAAGACGATGACCACGCGGCACACCAGGGTTCTGATCATCGGCTCCGGCCCCGCAGGCTATACGGCGGCGGTTTATGCGGCGCGCGCCATGCTCGCGCCGATCCTCGTGCAGGGCATCCAGCCCGGCGGCCAGTTGACCATCACCACCGAGGTGGAGAATTGGCCCGGTGACACGCATGTGCAGGGCCCCGATCTGATGGTCAGGATGGAAGAACACGCCCGCGCCATGGGAACCGAGGTCATCTCTGACCACATTTCATCGCTCGACCTTTCCAAACGTCCCTTCACCGCGCAGGGCGACAGCGGCACCATCTATACGGCGGATGCGCTGATCCTCGCGACCGGCGCGCAGGCCAAATGGCTGGGCATCCCGTCGGAGGAAAGTCTCAAGGGGTTCGGCGTCTCGGCCTGCGCGACCTGTGATGGATTCTTCTATCGCGGCAAGGAGGTCGTGGTGATCGGCGGCGGCAATACGGCTGTGGAGGAAGCGCTGTTCCTCACCAACTTCGCCACCAAGGTCACGCTGATTCACCGCCGCGACAGTTTGCGCGCCGAAAAGATCATGCAAGACCGGCTCTTCAAACATCCCAAGATCGAAGTGATCTGGAACCATGCGGTCGAGGAGATTCTGGGCGAACCCGGTGGCGCGGGCGTGACCGGGGTGCGCATCAAGGATGTGAACGGCGGCGCGGAACAGATCGTGCCCTGCACCGGCTTCTTCGTGGCGATCGGCCATGCGCCCGCCTCCGACTTGGTCAAGGACCAGCTTGAACTCCATTCGGGTTCTTATGTGAAGGTGCAGGCCGGATCGACCGCCACCTCCATCCCCGGCGTCTTTGCCGCGGGCGATCTGACCGACCACATCTATCGTCAGGCGGTGACCAGCGCCGGCATGGGCTGCATGGCGGCGCTGGATGCCGAACGCTGGCTGGCCGACCATCACATGGCCGGCGCGCCCGCACCCGACATGGCGGAAATTCCCGCCTGACCGCTTTGGGCCGGGACGGCGTTCCGGCCTTTCCCGCCCGCCGCGAAAGCCTTTGCGGCGGCGCGGCAGGGCGCGAAATCCAAGCCTTTTCTTGGGATTTCAGGGCATCGGGCGATGCATGGCCGATATGCGGCGCAATGCGGTCACACCTGAAAAGCTTTTGTTGAAACCCTGAAATTTGGCGGCTAAGGGCAAGGCGAAACCCTGACGGCCGGGACGTTCCGGCCGCCCTCACATTCTTCGTAT
>DAORUY010000235.1:0-3317 GCA_035433445.1 Paracoccaceae bacterium | reverse complement strand
AACAGGCGCAGGCGCCGCCGCAATCGGCCTCGATCCCCGGAATGCCGTTGTCGCGTGCGCCTTCCATAACGGTCATGCCATTGGCCACATTGACCACATGTTCCTTGCCGCCAAACTCGACATAAGTGATTTTCGCCATTGCCATCCTCGCCGTTCGTTGTAGCCGACATAGGCCAACATCGGGAGATTTGCCAGAGGCCACCAGAACGGAAAAGGGCGCCCCAAGGCGCCCTTCCGGCCAAAACCCACCGAAGGTCCTACTCGACCGCCAGTGCCACGAACCGGGGGTCACCCTCGCGGCGGATCAACAGCAAAAGCGACTTGCGGCCAGCTTCCTTGGCTTCGTCCACGCGCTTTTCGAAATCGCTGATGCTGGCGATGCGCTGCTGGCCGGCCTCGGTGATCAGATCGCCGGGGCGCAGCCCTTTCTCGAACGCCTCGCTCGAAGGGTCGATGTCGGTGATCAAGAGGCCCTCGGCACCGGCGGGCAGATTGAGCTGGCTGCGGGCCTCGTCGGTCAGAAGCCCGAGTTTCATGCCCAGCATGTCCTTCTGCAAGGGCTCAGTGGGCGTGGCCTTGACCGGCACTGCCTCGCCCTCGGCCTGTTCGCGGCGGCCAAGTGTGATGCTCAACTCCACGGCCTTGCCTTCGCGCAGAACCGTGATCGGGACCGCGCGGCCCACTTCGGCGTCGGCCACACGGCGGACGAGCTCCCGGGAATCCTCCACCTCGACCCCGTCGAAGGCGGTGATGATGTCGCCGGCCTTGACGCCAGCATCGCGCGCCGGGCCTTCCGGCACGTCCGACACCAGCGCACCGGCGGCATCGGTCAGGCCCAGCGATTCCGCCACATCGGGCGTCACATCCTGGATCTTCACGCCCAGCCAGCCGCGCCGGGTTTCGCCGAATTCGCGCAGTTGATCGACAACCTTGCCCACCACGTTCGAGGCCATCGAAAAGCCGATCCCGATTGAGCCGCCGTTCGGGGACAGGATGGCGGTGTTCACCCCGATCACCTCGCCCTCCATGTTGAAGAGCGGGCCGCCTGAGTTGCCGCGGTTGATTGCGGCATCGGTCTGGATGAAATCATCATAGGCGCCCTGAAGTTCGCGGTTGCGGGCCGAGATGATCCCGGCGGAAACCGAGAAGCCCTGACCGAGCGGGTTGCCCATGGCCATCACCCAGTCGCCCACCCGCATCTTGTCGCTGTCACCCAGCGAAACGAACGGCAGGGCGGTGTCGCTTTCGACCTTCAGAAGTGCAATGTCGGTTTTCGGATCGGTCCCGATCAGTTTGGCGTCGAGCGTATTGCCCGAGAAGAACTCGATCTGAATTTCGTCGGCACCTTCGATCACATGATTATTGGTGATGATATAGCCGTCAGCCGAAATCACGAACCCCGAACCCAGCGCCTGAGCGCGTTGGGGCGCGCCGCCACCCTGGCCGTCGGGATTGCCGAACTCTTCGTTGAAGTCGCGGAAAAAGTCCTCAAACGGCGATCCTTCTGGAACCATCGGGCCGGGGCCGGTCGGGGCTTCGACCACGGTCGTCGTAGTAATGTTCACCACTGAAGGGCTGACCTTGTCGGCCAGGTCGGCAAAACTTTCGGGCGCGCCGAATGCCAGCGACTGCGCGGCTTGCGCTGCCAAGAAGGCGAGCGAGAGAATTGCCAGCCACATCGCGCGCGCCATGTCGCGCGCCACTGTCTGACGCGGCCGCAAAGCGGGACCGATTGCAAGGGCATGAGATGTCACGTCTGAACTCCTGAGCCTGTGATCCGGACCGGCGGGTCGGTCCATTGCCATATTCACCTAAGTTGCGATGGCCGCAATTCAACGCAGGTCGCGCCCTATCAAGATGAAGTGATCTATCCCGGGCAGGTTCTCAGCCCGTGCGCCCGCCCGCAAGCCAAATCGTCAAAACCCCGGCGGCAAGGGCGACCAGACCCAGCGTTCGGCGATTTTCCACCGAAAGGCTGCGCAGGAATTCCAGCACCTCCTCGATACGGGAAGGGGCCAGTGCAAGCACCAGCCCCTCCACCACCAACAATAGCCCAACTGCGGTTGCGACCTCGCCCGCGCCAAGGGTCATGGCGTGGGCGCCACCGGCGCGGAGGAGGAGCGCAGATAGTCGAAGAACTCGCTGTCAGGTGCCATGACCATCGTCGAATTGCCCCCGAGGATGGAGGTGCGATAGGCCGAAAGGGAGCGGTAGAATTCAAAGAACTCCGGATCCGCGCCATAGGCTGCGGCAAAGATCGCGCTGCGCGTGGCATCGGCCTCGCCGCGGATGATCTCGGACTGGCGTTTGGCGGCCGACACGGTTTCGATCACGGTGCGGTCGGCGGTGGCGCGAAGGCGCTGCGCGGCTTCGTTGCCGCGTGCGACCTGATCGGCGGCCTCGCGTTCCCGTTCGGCGCGCATCCTGGCGAAGGTGGCATCAAGGTTCTGATCGGGCAGATCGGTGCGGCGCAACCGCACGTCCACGATATCGACACCGAGAGCCGCCGCCTCGATCTTGGCGGCATCGCGAATTTTCAGCGCCAGCGCCGCACGCTGATCCGACAAGATCGCGGAACTGTCGACAGAGCCCAGAACTTCACGAACCTGAGCCCGCAAAATCGTGTCAATGCGATTCTCCGCAAATTCGATCCCGCCGGCACCCACGGCCTGACGGAACCGTACGACATCGTTGATCTTGTAGCGCGCGAACGCATCGACGACGAGCCGGCGGTCGTCCGACGGCGTCACTTCCAGTGGTTCCACGTCACGGCCCAGAATGCGGTCGTCATAACGGACCACTTCCTGAATGAGCGGGATCTTGAAATAAAGCCCCGGCTCATCCTTGACCGAAGTGATCTGGCCGAATTGCAGTACCAAGGCCTTGGTGCGTTCATCAACGATGAAGACCGACGACAGAAGACCCGCCAGAACGATGGCGACAGCGGGCAGAAGAAGGGTCATGCGGTTCATCAGTTGTTCCCTCCGGTCGTCGCGGCAGCGGCACCCTGCCCGGCCCGACCCAGATCATTGAGCGGCAGGAAAGGCACGACGCCCTGCGCGCCCGCAGCCTTTTCATCAATGATGACCTTGTTCACACGGGCCATCACTTCTTCCATCGTTTCAAGATAAAGCCGCTTGCGCGTCACCTCGGGGGCCTTCTGATATTCGGCCAGCACCGCCGAGAACCGGCTTGCTTCGCCTTCCGCCTGGTTCACGACCTGCGCACGATAGGCTTCGGCGGCTTCCAGCACGGCAGCGGCTTCGCCGCGCGCACCGGCCACGACCTTGTTGGAATAGGCGTCGGCTTCCTTCTGA
>DAORUY010000234.1:0-3330 GCA_035433445.1 Paracoccaceae bacterium | reverse complement strand
CTGAATACGAGGTGTCATCTGATTACTTAGTCCTGATTTGACCTGCGAGGCAATTGCCCCGGTCAGGCCCTTGGATGGGCATTGGCGTAAATTTCCATAAGCCGCGCGCTGTCAACGGCGGTATAGGCCTGCGTTGTCGACAGGGACGCGTGGCCGAGAAGCTCCTGTATGGCGCGCAGATCACCGCCCGCCGCCAGAAGATGGGTCGCGAAGGAATGGCGCATCGCGTGGGGGGTGGCGGTTGCGGGCAGGCCAAGCGCCGCGCGCGCCTGTTCCATCGCCAGCGCGATCAGTCGGGGGTTGAGCGGCCCGCCGCGCGCCCCGCGAAAGAGCGGACCTTTGGGATCGGCGGCAAGGGGCAGGGAGCAAAGGCGCACATAGTCCGCGACGGCCGCGCGGGCGGCGGGCAGCACCGGCACCAGCCGTTCCTTGGACCCTTTGCCGATGATGCGCAGCATGTCGGGCAGGGGCTGGTCGGCGACCGTCAGCGACAGGGCTTCCGATATGCGCAGGCCACAGCCGTAGAGGAGTGTTACCACTGCCGTATCGCGCGCGGCGATCCAGTCCTCGCGCGCTTGCAGGTCGATCTGGGCGATCATCTCGCGTGCGGCATCGGGGGCAAGCGGGCGCGGCAGTTTGCGGCGGTATTTCGGCGCACGCGCGGCCAGAACGGCGGTCGCTTCGGTCTGGCTCTGGGCGGTCAGCCAGCGCACGAAACCCTTGATGGACGACAGCCTGCGCGCCAGCGACCGTGCGCCAAGGCCCCGCCCGCGTTCATGCGCCATGAAGGCGCGCATGTCGGATTGCGTTGAGGCTACCAGCCGGCCCGGTGTCGCGGCTTCGTCCCCGTGGTGGGCGATGAAATCGGCGAAGGCTGTCACATCTGCCTGATAGGCCCGCAGCGTGTGGTGGGATGCCGCGTCAAGCGCCATCAATTGTGCCGACCAGCGTTCGATCGCATCCCGCAAGGCCGCCGACAGGGCAAGGCTCATTGGCCCGCCCCCTCAGTCCAGCCAGCGGCGCATGGCGCGTTCGAAGACGCCCGCAAAGAAGGCCAGAAGATCGGTGCCCTGGTTGGCACGGAACTGGTGGGCATCGGCGGCACCTAGGACGAGCATGCCGGGCAGGCGACCTGGCCCAAGGTCCAGCCTCATCACCGCTTCGGAGTGGACATCAGCCGCCCCAGCGCCGTAAACAGGTGCCCCGTCGCCCGCAGTCTGACGCAACACGATGGCCCGCGGTGCGCCGCCCCGGCCGCCGCTCATATAGTCATCGACAAAACCGGGGGAAGTGACGGAAAGAACTTCGCCGAGGCGCTGAACGGCAACGTCTTCGTCGCCTGCCTGCGCCGTTTCCAGAACCAGCCGCACCATATCAACCCGCAGGATCTGGCCGACTTCGCTTCCCAGGTTCTTCAGGAAGGATTCGAAATCTACCGGATCGAGCATCTTCAGGATTGCCCGGTGAATCTGGTTGGTTCCGGCCAGGTTTTCGTAGGCGGCCGCAATGACGGAGCGGTGTGTATCTTCAAGCCGGTCGAGCCGCGCCTCCAGCCGCTCCATCGCGATGCCGCGCAGATCGACGATGTTGGCCCCCATCGCGCGTTCATTCGCGGCGATGAGCGCCTTCATAAGGTCGCGGTCTTCAAGGATCACCTCGGGCTTGGCGATCAGCGTCTCGCGGACTTCGCCCGCCAATGCTGCACTTTCGGCCATGCTGCCCCCAACTGCTTCGTTTTTTGACATCCTACACGAAGGTCAGAGAATTTTCTGCCCGGTTTTTGCCCAGTCTTTCAGGAAAATCTCCAGCCCCTTGTCGGTCAGCACATGGCTCGCCATCGACTTGATCACGCCGGGGGGCGCGGTGATCACATCAGCGCCGATCCGAGCGCAGTCGATGATATGGTTCACCGTGCGGATGGAGGCGGCAAGGATTTCTGTTTCGAAATCATAGTTGTCATAGATGATGCGGATATCTTCGATCAGATCGGTGCCATCATAATGGATGTCGTCGATCCGCCCGATGAAGGGCGAGATGAAGGTGGCGCCGGCCTTTGCGGCAAGGATCGCCTGTGCCGCCGAAAAACACAAAGTGACGTTGACCATATGACCTTCGGATGCGAAAGCCTTGCAAGCGGTCAGGCCGTCCCAGGTCAGCGGCACCTTGATCGCGATGTTCTTGGCGATCTTGGCAAGCTTCATCCCTTCGGCGATCATGGCCTTGGCGTCGGTCGCCACAACCTCTGCCGAAACGGGCCCGGAAACCATGTCACAGATTTCCTTGGTGACTTCGATGATGTCGCGACCCGATTTCAGGATCAGCGAAGGGTTGGTGGTCACACCATCGACCATGCCCAGATCGTTCAGTTCCCTGATGGCCGCGACATCGGCGGTATCGACGAAGAATTTCATGGGTGCGCTCCTGCGGATGATGGCATGGGTTGGGCGTCCTTCTAACGCAAGGCACCGCAACCCGGAACCCTTGAAAGGCGTGGCGCGTGGCTGAGACGGCTTTTTTTGACGAGGGCGATCTGGTCGCGGTCCTGACGACCGAGCCCTTGGGCAAGTGTCTGGACTACAAGGCACCGGAAGGGGGCTGCTTTGCGGGGGCCTTTGTCGAGGTGCCCTTGGGCCCGCGCCGGGTACTTGGGGTGGTCTGGGGGCCGGGTGAAGGCGGCTATGACCTGGCGCGTGTGCGGGGGGTAAGCCGGGTTCTGGATGCAGCGCCCATGGCGGGCGCGTTCCGGCAGTTTCTGATCCGCGCGGCCGACTACACGCTGACCCAACTGCCGGCAATGCTGCGTCTGGCCACGCGCGCGCCGGGGCTGGCGGACCCACCGGGGCCGCGGCGCATCTACCGCAAGGGCTGGGCCGAGCCTGACCGGATGACCGATGCCCGCGCGCGGGTGATGGCGGTTCTGGGCGACTATGGCGGGGCGGCCTTTACTCTGTCGGAGCTGGCCGAATTGGCCGGTGTCACGACAAGCGTGGTCAAGGGACTGGTTAAGCAGGGCGTGGTGGCCGAAGAGGAGGCCCCGCGCGATCTGCCCTATCCGCGCCTTGACCCCGATCTTCCGGGCAAGGATCTGGCCGACGACCAGCGCGCGGCAGCGGCGCAACTGTCGGCGGCGGTGGCGTCGGGCCAATATGGCACCACGCTTTTGAAAGGTGTCACCGGGTCGGGCAAGACCGAGGTCTATCTGGAGGCCGTGGCCGAATGTCTGCGCCAGGGGCGGCAGGCGCTGGTCCTACTGCCGGAAATCGCGCTGACGGCGGAGTTTCTGGCGCGGGTCGAGGATCGGTTCGGCACGAAACCCGGCGAATGGCATTC
>DAORUY010000233.1:0-3412 GCA_035433445.1 Paracoccaceae bacterium | reverse complement strand
CCCGCGCCTACCAGCAGCACCGCAAGCACGCGCTGAAGGCTGATCGTCTGAACCGCGATCCCGAAGGCGCAGCTGGCATCCAGCAACAGCGCTGCGGTCAGTTGGCCGAAAATCAGCGCCGCTATCGCGGTGACAACGCCAAGCCCGGCAACCACCGATACCATCGACCAGACGTAGAACGCGCCCAAGAGCCCGCCGGCCAGTTGCCAGACCGGCACGGATGCCAGCCGGCCAAACGCCCCGCTGCCGCCCACGAAGGTCAAAGCCACCAGCAGAATGAAACCCACGCCGAACGAGACGGCGGCCGCCGCGACAGGGCTGCCGACCGACCGGCTGAGCGCTGCATTGATCGGGGCTTGCAGGGCGATGGCTACACCGCCCAAGGCGATCAGGACAAGGGGGCCAAGGTAGGTGGGCATTGTGTCACAACATGCTCGGCACGACCTGATCCGGGGGACGGTGGCCGTCAGCGAAGGTCTTGATATTGATGATGACCTTCTCACCCATCTCAAGGCGGCCTTCGAGCGTGGCCGACCCCATATGCGGCAGCAAAACGACATTCGGCAGTTCGCGCAGACGCGGGTTCAGGGCGGTCCCGTGTTCATAGACGTCAAGACCCGCGCCCGCGATTTCCCCCGCCCTGAGCATCCGGGTCAGGGCATTTTCGTCGATCACCTCGCCGCGCGACGTGTTGATGATGACGGCGCTGGGCTTCATCAGCTTCAGGCGGCGCGCGTTCATCAGATGGAAGGTGGATGGCGTGTGGGGGCAGTTGATCGACAGGACATCCATGCGGCTGACCATCTGGTCGAGGCTTTCCCAATAGGTCGCGCCAAGGTCTGCCTCCGTCTCGGGGCGCAGACGCTTGCGGTTGTGGTAATGGATCTGCATGCCGAAGGCGCTGGCGCGACGTGCGACCGCCTGACCGATACGCCCCATGCCCAGAATGCCCAGCCGCCGCCCGCCGATGCGCCCGCCCAGAAAACCGGTGGGCGACCAGCCTTTCCAGTCGCCGCTTTGCATCGCGGCCAGCCCCTCGGGCATGCGGCGGATGACGGCAAGCATCAGCGCCATGGTCATGTCGGCCGTATCCTCGGTCAGGACGCCGGGCGTATTCGACACGAGGATGCCGCGCTGGCGGGCGGTTGCCACGTCGATATTGTCAACCCCGGCCCCATAGTTGGCGATCAGTTTCAGCCGCTCGCCCGCCTGCGCCAGAACCGTAGCGTCGATCGTATCGGTGATCGTCGGCACAAGCACATCGGCGCGGCGCATGGCCGCAGTGAGTTCGTCGCGGGACATGGGCGAATCGTCGTCACGCAGTTCGACATTGAAGAGCTCCTTCATCCGCGTCTCCACGGGTTCGGGAAGGCGTCGCGTGACGACAACAGTCAGCCGTTCGGTGCGCATCCTTGGCTCTCCTCTCTTTCTTCAGTCTGCCGTTGCTGGCAAAGTGCAGCGCAAACGGGTAAGTCACAAGCCCGAAAGATTATTGCGCGGCGGACAAAGTGAAATGACGGGTTTTCAGGCGGGCCTTGGTGGCCTCATCCTCGCATTGGTTTTGCCCGGCGTCCTGTGCGCGCAGGACGCGGATTCGGATATCGAGACGGATGCCGATGTAGCCGAAGCAGCGACGCCCGACCCCGGGAAGGGGCCGGTCACCAACCTGCCGGTGCCGCGTTATGTCTCGCTCAAGACATCCGACGGCAATGTGCGCCGGGGACCATCGCTCGAACATCGGATCGACTGGGTATTCCGCCACCCTGGCATGCCATTGCGCATCACCGCCGAGTTCGAACATTGGCGGCGGGTGGAGGATAATGAAGGGCAGGGCGGCTGGATCTATTACACCCTGCTTTCAGGGGTGCGCACCGTCCTTGTGACCGAACCGAAGACCGAGCTTCATCAGGGGCCTGAGGCGCGTACGGCGGTCATCGCTATTGCGGATGAGGGTGTCATCGGCAAGCTTGGACCCTGCACGATCGACTGGTGTGAGATCAGCGCCGGTGGCGAGACCGGCTGGGTCGAGAAGTTGCGCCTGTGGGGGGTTGATCCGGAAGAAATTCGCGAGTAGGGGCACGCCTCCCGGCGCAGCCGAGGGCAACGAAGTCGAGGGACTGGCATGAGCGCGCAGAACGGCACGACGATGAACCTGTCCGCCGGGATTGCGTCGGTCATCGTGGCGCTGACGCTGGTGGGGCTGAAACTGTGGGCGCTGGGTGCCACGCAGGCCCTGTCGGTTGCGGCCTCGCTTGCCGACAGTGCGCTTGACCTGATGATGTCGCTGGGTGGGCTGATGGCCATCATCTATGCGGCGCGTCCGGCGGATGAGGACCATGCCTTTGGCCATACTTCGGTCGAAGACCTCGCGGCTTTGGCGCAGTCGGTCTTCATCCTGATCTCGGGGGGGGTGATCGGCTGGGCGGCACTCGGACGGCTTATGTCGGATGCAGCCTCGCCCATCGCGGCCGAAGGGCCGGGCATGGTGGTCATGGCCGCTTCCATCGTGCTGACCGTCGGTCTCGTGCTGTGGCAGCGCCGCGTCGCGCGCCGCACCGGCAGCCGGGTGGTTGCAGCGGACAGCTTGCACTACATGACCGATCTGATCCCCAACGTGGGCGCCATCGCCGCTTTGGCCATGTCCCGGACGTTCGGCCTGGGGCAGGTGGATTCGGTCGTGGCGCTGGCGGCGGCGGCCATCTTGATCGTCAGTTCGCTGCGCATCGGCAAGGGGGCTTGGGACGCGTTGATGGACCGGCGCGCCGACCCCGCGATCATCGCGGGCATCGCCGGCATTGCGCGCGAATGGCCGGGCGTCCATGGGTATCATGACCTCAAGACCCGCATGGCGGGCAGCCGCATCTTCGTGAACATCCATATCGAACTCGACGGTGCGCAGACCCTGCGCGAGGCCCATGCGATCGGCGCGGGCCTGAGGCGCCGGATACTGGAAACCTATCCGCAATGCGATGTGATCATTCACAAGGATGTGGCGGGGGAAACCTGAAGCGGTTGCATGGGGCCCTTGTCGTCAATGATACACAGTACCGCGCGGTTTTCAGGGCGCGCGCGTCTTGCAGTGGTCGGCCTCCAGAAAGGCGCGCAGCCCTTTGGCCGGACTGTCAGGAAAATTCGCATCCGTCACGGCGAGTTGTGCGATGCGGTCAAAGCGGAAGGTGCGAAAACCCCGCCGCAGTTCGCACCAGCCGGAAAACATCCAGCCGTCGGCAAGGTTCCAGATTGCAAGCGGATGCACGCTGCGGGTTGATCGCTGCCCCTCGCCGTCAGCATAAGTCATCAAGACGATGTGCCGCTTGCGGATCGCTTCGCGGATCAGCCCCGCGTGCCGGGGCGCGCCGGTAGGTCGGCGAAGCGAAAAGTAGGGCGCGTCGGCGAGCTTTCTTGCTTCGGG
>DAORUY010000232.1:0-3434 GCA_035433445.1 Paracoccaceae bacterium | reverse complement strand
CCTTCGACCCCTATCACCCGGCATTCGGGATCAACCACCGCCAGCGGGTCGTCCCGCCGCCCCATCCGCGCCGTGCCGCAAGGGTGATAGGCGCTTTCGGCATGTTCGCGGATGAAGCTGTCGATCTCATCGTCGGTTTCATACCGCGTGCCGGGCTGGATTTCGTGTTTCACGAACGGGGCAAAGGCCTTCTGCCCGAAAATCTCGCGTGTCAGGCGCACGCATTTGCGGAAATCCCGCCAATCGTCCGGGTGCGACATGTAGTTGAACAGGATCTTCGGATGATCCTTCGGATCGGCCGATCGCAGCGTGACGGAGCCGCGCGATTTCGACCGCATCGGCCCGACATGGGCCTGAAAGCCGTGCCCCTCGGCCGCGACCTTGCCGTCATAACGCACGGCGATGGGCAGGAAGTGATACTGGATATCGGGATAGTCGACACCTTTGTCCGAGCGGATGAAGGCACAGCTTTCGAACTGGTTCGACGCCCCCAGGCCCTTGCCGGTGAACAGCCACTGCGCCCCGATGATCGCCTTGCCCCAGAGATTCCAGTATTTGTAAAGAGTTACAGGCAGTTTCGAGGCGAACTGCATGTAGATTTCCATGTGATCTTGCAGGTTCGCCCCCACGCCGGGACGATCGGCCACCACGGGAATGCCGTGCGCTTTGAGCTGGTCCGCCGCGCCGATCCCCGACAGCAGCAGGATCTTCGGCGTGTTGATCGAGGAAGCGGCAAGGATCACTTCCGCCCGCGCGCCGATCACTTCGATCTGCCCGCCGCGTTCCACTTCGACCCCCACGGCGCGGCCGTTTTCGACAACCACCCTGCGGGCGAAGGCGCGGATCAGCTTGCAGTTCTCGCGCTTCAGCGCCGGTTTCAGATAGGCATTGGCCGCCGACCAGCGCTGACCCTTCCAGATCGTCGCCTCCATTGGGCCGAAACCTTCCTGCTTTTCGCCGTTGTAGTCGCCCGTCACCTCATATCCCGCCTGCTGGCCCGCCTCGACGAAGGCATGAAACAGCGGGTTCGAACGCGGGCCGCGGGTGACATGCAAGGGGCCGGAGGTGCCGCGGAATTCATTGTCCTGGCCGCCGTGCCAGGTTTCCATACGGCGGAAGTAGGGCAGCACATCGGCATAGGACCAGCCGCTTGCCCCCTGTTCGGCCCAATGGTCGAAATCCTTGGCATGACCGCGTACAAAGACCATCCCATTGATCGAGGAGGACCCACCCACCACCTTGCCGCGCGGCGTGGCCAGCGTACGCCCGCCCAGATGGGGTTCCGACTCGGACCGGAAGCCCCAGTCATACATCGACATGTTCATCGGGTACGACAGGGCCGCCGGCATCTGGATGAAAGGCCCGGCGTCCGATCCGCCATGTTCAATGACCAGAACGCGCTTTCCGGCTTCGGCCAGACGATAGGCCATGGCGCAGCCCGCCGAACCCGCGCCGACGATCACATAATCCGCTTCCATCATTTCCCCTCGTCAATCCCGCTCTGGTGCGGTCAGCAGCCGAAAATCCTGCAAGGCGATATTGCCGCCCGATGCAATGATCAGAACGTCGCGCCCCGTCACGGGCAGCGCGCCGGACAAGGCCGCAGCCAGTGCCACCGCGCCTGAAGGCTCCAGCACCAGCTTCAGTCGTTCGAACGCAAAGGTCAGCGCCGCGCGCACGTCCCTATCACAGACCGTCACCCCTCTCAGACCAGCTTGGTACGCTGCGGCGAAAGGCGCCGCGCCTGGCTGTGTCGCCTGGAGCGCATCGCAGATCGTGGGTGTGCCAGAGGCCACTCTGGTCACGTGCCCTGCGGCACAGGACCTCCCCATTCCGTCATAACCCTCTGGTTCCACAGCAAATATATCCGCCATAGGCATCGCATGCCGGACTGCGAGCGCGAGGCCGCCGATCAGGCCGCCGCCGCCGACTGGACAGGCCACCACATCGACGTGACCGCCGACTTCAGACAATTGTTCCAAGGTCTCCAGCGCCACCCCTGCTTGACCGGCAACAATCGCTGGGTCATCGAACGGATGCAAAAGCGTCAAGCCCTCCTTGGCGGCCATGTCGCGGGCCAGCGCCGAGGCCACTTCTTCGCGCGGCCTATCACCGTGGTCCGACAATATGACCCGGGCGCCGAAAGCTTCCGTGGCGCACCGCTTCAGATCGGGCGCATCGATGGGCATTACAATGGTGACGGGCACCCCGGCCGCTTTGCCTGCCGCCGCCAACCCCTGCGCAAAATTGCCGGAGGAATAGGCGATGACCCCTTCCGCGCGCTCTGTCGCCGACAACTGGGCCAGACGCCAGATCGCCCCGCGAATCTTGAACGACCCGGCCTTCTGCAGATTTTCCGCCTTGACCCAGACACGCGATGCCCCAGTCAGTTCGGCCAGCGCCGGGCTGTCCAGAAGTGGCGTGCGCACGGTCGACCTGCGCGTCAGGGCATAGGCCGCGGTCAGTGTGTCGAAGTCGGGAACCAAACCCATCAGTAAGGTGCCTCCACATCGCCAAGGTTCACGTAGACCGATTTGACCTGTGTGTAATGTTCGATCGCGGCCTTGGAATTTTCCCGCCCGACGCCCGATTGTTTTGACCCGCCAAAGGGTGTTTCGACCGGTGTCAGATTGTAGGCGTTGATCCAGCATGTCCCGGCCTCAAGCGCAGCCACAACGCGGTGGCCACGTGCCAGATCGCCGGTGAAAACCCCGGCGGAAAGGCCGAATTCGGTGGCATTGGCGCGCGCTACCACCTCGTCTTCGTCATCGAAGTCAAGAACCGCCATCACCGGACCGAAGATTTCTTCGCGCGCGATCGTCATGCTGTCGGTCACATCGGCGAAGACAGTAGGCGCGATGAAGCATCCGGTGTTGGGCCCTGCCCGTCCCCCGCCGGTGATCAGCCGCGCGCCTTCCTTCTTGCCGATCTCGATATAACCCAGCACCTTTTCCATCTGGGCGGCATTGACCACCGGCCCCATCTGAGTGGCCGGATCGCGCGGATCGCCAAGCTTGATCGCTTCCGTCCGGGCCTTCAGACGCTGAAGGAACCTCTCCTTGATGCCCTTTTGCACGAAAACCCGCGTGCCGTTCGAACAGACCTGACCGGCGGAATAGAAATTGGCCATCAAGGCCCCGCCCACGGCATTTTCGACATTGGCGTCATCGAAGATGATCAGCGGCGACTTGCCGCCCAGTTCCATGGTCACATGGCGGATGCCTTCGGCAGCCATCGCATAGACCTTGCGCCCCGTCGGAACCGATCCGGTCAGCGACACCTTGGCCACGCGCGGGTCGGTCACAAGCCGCGCGCCAACGGCACCTTTGCCCTGCACAACATTGTAGAGGCCAGCCGGAAGACCGGCCTCTACCAAAATCTCCGCGACTTTCAGGGCAGCAAGCGGCGTCGTCTCGGACGGTTTGAAGATCATC
>DAORUY010000231.1:0-3513 GCA_035433445.1 Paracoccaceae bacterium | reverse complement strand
GTCAAGCACCGCGGGCCGCGCGCTTCCACGGCGTCGACCCAAACAAGCTCGTCGTCCTGTGCATGGGCATCTCGGGCGCATTGGCCGGGGTGGCGGGACTTTTCGAAGTGACCGGCCCGGCAGGGCAGATCTCGATCGACTTCAATGTGGGCTACGGGTTCACCGCGATCATCGTCGCCTTCCTGGGGCGGCTCAACCCCATAGGGATCTTGTTGGCGGGACTTCTGATGGCGCTGACCTATATCGGCGGTGAAATGGCCGCGACCAATCTTGGCCTGCCCTCCGCCGCCATTCAGGTGTTTCAGGGCATGCTGCTTTTCTTCCTTCTTGGCGTCGATGTTCTGACCAACTTCCGCATCCGCCCGATCTTCATGGGAGCACGCTGATGGATTTCGGTTCAATCAATCCCACCATCCTCATCGCTTCGCTGATCGTCGCCTCCGTGCCGATCATGCTGGCGGCCATCGGTGAGTTGGTGGTGGAAAAGTCGGGCGTCCTCAACCTCGGGGTCGAGGGGATGATGATCATGGGCGCGATTTCGGGCTTCATCATCGCTGTGCAGACCGGCAGCCCCGTTCTTGGCTTTCTGGGGGGCGCTCTGGGCGGGGCCTGCCTCAGCCTCGTCTTTGCCTTCCTCACCCAGACGCTGCTGGCCAATCAGGTGGCAACGGGGTTGGCGCTGACCCTTTTCGGGCTGGGCCTGTCGTCGATGATGGGTCAGGGCTACAACGGCATAAAGCCGCCCCTGACCGGCGCTGTGCCTTTCGGCCCGCTCGGCGACATTCGCTTCTTCGGGCGTGTTCTCTTCAGCCATGACTGGGTGGTCTATTTCTCGGTCGCAGTGGTTGCGGTCGTCTGGTGGCTTTTGAAAGCGACGCGGCTAGGTCTGATCATCCGCGCGGTGGGCGAAAACCACGATGCCGCCCATGCGCTGGGCTACAAGGTCAGCCGCATCCGGCTGGGATGTATCCTGTTCGGGGGTGCTATGGCCGGAATGGGCGGGGCCTATGTCAGCCTCGTGCGGGTGCCGCAATGGGTGGACGGGATCACCGCCGGCGCGGGCTGGATCGCGCTGGCCATCGTGGTCTTCGCCAGCTGGAAACCCTGGCGGGTGATGATCGGTGCCTATCTCTTTGGCGGGATTAGCGTATTGCAACTGAACCTTCAGGCGGCGGGATCGAAGATTCCGGTCGAATACTTGTCGATGTCACCGTTTGTGATAACCATTCTGGCGCTGGTGATCATGTCGGCGGGCAAGAACCGCGCGTCCCTGAATGCCCCAGCGGCGCTCGGTCAGAACTTCCACGCCGCGCGCTGAAACGGATCGGCGCGGCCAACATCAACCGGGGCAAAAAGCCCCACCAACGGGAGAGTAACAATGAAAAGAAGAAACTTTCTGACCAGCGCCGCGCTCGGCCTTGGTCTGGCCTTCACCGGTTCGGCCAGTTTCGCCGCCGGGATGGACAAGGTCAAGGCCTGCTTCGTCTATGTCGGGCCGATCGGTGATGGCGGCTGGACCTTCCAGCACCATCAGGGCGCGTTGGCGGTGCAAGAAGAATTCGGCGACAAGGTTGAACTCGCGTGGCAAGAAAGCGTGCCCGAAGGCGCGGATGCCGAACGGGTCCTGACCCAGATGGCGCTTGGTGGCTGCAATATCATCTTCACCACCTCGTTCGGTTACATGGATGCGACCAATGCGGTTGCCGCCAAATTCCCCGATGTGAAATTCGAACATGCGACAGGCTTCAAGCGCGACAGCGCCAACGTCTCGACCTACAACGCGCGCTTCTATGAAGGCCGTGCGGTCGAAGGGCTGATCGCCGGGCGGATGACCAAGTCGAACAAGATCGGCTATATCGGGTCCTTCCCGATCCCCGAAGTGGTGATGGGCATCAATTCCTATTACCTGAACGCCAAGAAAGTGAACCCGAATGTCGAACTGAGTGTCGTCTGGGCCTTCACCTGGTTCGACCCGGCGAAAGAGGCCGACGCGGCCAAGGCGCTGATCGACCAGGGCGTGGACGTGATCGCCTCGCACACCGATTCGACCGCGCCCCTTGCCGAAGCCGCCAAGACCAATGGCGCGGTGATCGGCTTTGGCCAGGCCTCGGATATGGCCGACTACAAACCCAGCCCGCGCGTGACCTCGATCATCGACAATTGGGGGCCTTATTACGTCAAGCGGGTGGGGGCAGTTCTGGATGGCACCTATGAGCAGGCCGACGCGTGGGAAGGCATCTCGGGCGGCGAAGTCCTGATCGGCGACATCACCGAGGCGGTCCCGGCCGAAGTGAAGGCCGAAGCCGAGGCGCTGCGTGACGGTATCGCGGCGGGCACCGTCCACCCGTTCACCGGCCCGATCAACAAGCAGGACGGATCGGCCTGGCTCGCCGATGGCGCCACCGCGCCGGACGGCGATCTGTTGGGGATGAACTTCTACGTTGAAGGCATCACTGGCGACATTCCGCAATAAGGCGAAATATCCATAGGCAACGGAAAGCCCCGCCTTGGCGGGGCTTTTTGTCTTTGGAGTGCCGCCTCTCCAATCACTCCTGACACCACCCTGTCAGGAGGGTTGTGCTTCAACAAGATCAGCCAAAGCACTGATGAAGGAGCACGATCCATGAAACGAACAGCTGTCAATCCCTGGCCCTGGTCGCTGAACCTGGGCTACAACCAAGGTGAAATACTGGAAGGCATCACCCGGCAACTGGTCTGTGCAGGCCAGACGGCAGTTGACGCACATGGCAGGCCCCAGCACCCAGGCGACATGCGCAGCCAGCTCGCACTCGCGCTCGATAATCTGGAGGCAGTGCTGAGCGCGGCCGGTATGGGACTTGCCCACATCATCAGACTCAACATCTACGCCACCGACGTTGATGCCGTCCTGCAGCACTTCGACCTGCTCGGTGCCCGGATGGGTCAGATCGGGGCAGCGCCGCCCATGAGCCTGCTGGGCGTCACCCGGTTGGCCATCCCCGAGCTGATGGTCGAGATCGAGGCCACTGCCGCCCTCTGAACGCACGGCGCAGAACTACACAGACGCATTCGACGGGACGTCCACAGCAAACCACAGAACTCGCCGAATGCGCATTCCCGTGTTACGGATCGTCTCACCATGGGCCATATATTCAGGAAGAGCCGGGACCAAATGACAGGTGGGGCTGATGCGCCGTGCTGAAAGGCTGTTCCGTCTGGTCAACGAAATGCGCGCCCGTGGCATCAGCCGCGCCGATGACCTCGCGCGCCATTTCGAAGTCAGCGCGCGCACAATCTACCGCGATATCGCCCACCTTCAGGGGTCCGGCCTGCCGATCGAAGGGGAAGCGGGTATCGGTTACCTGCTCAGGCCTGGTTTCGACCTTCCCAGCGTGACATTCACACATGATCAGGTCGACGCACTGGCCGTTGGCTTGGCCTTTGCTGAAAGTCTGGACGACCCCGAACTGGCCGCCGCTGCGCGTGAGGCGCGCGCCAAGCTTCAGGCAACGATGCCAGACCCCGAAGCAAGAA
>DAORUY010000230.1:0-3564 GCA_035433445.1 Paracoccaceae bacterium | reverse complement strand
ACATGGCTGTCCCTCAGAACCGCACCACGCGGTCACGCCGCAATATGCGCCGCGCGCACGACTTTCTGGTCGCCGCGAATCCAAACGAATGCCCGAACTGTGGCGAACTGAAGCGTCCGCACCATGTGTGTGGCGCCTGCGGTCACTATGACGGCAAGGAAGTCGTCGCTCAGGCGAGCGAAGTCGATCTGGACGACGCCGCGGCCTAAGGGCCGCGCGATCGGTTCCCAGACCCATGCCCTCTGACCAGACCCACACGGGTGACACAGGGACGCCGGGCCAAGCGGGCCGAATCGTTATTTCCGTCGATGCGATGGGCGGCGACCGTGGTGCGGTCGCCGTTGTTGCTGGCATGGCTGACAGCCTTGCCCAATGTCCTGACCTCGAATTCCTGGTGCATGGCCCCGAAGCGGAATTGCGCGGGCTGATCAGCCGCAAGCCGGGGCTGGCAGAGCGCACAACCATCGTCCATGCCGAAGGCGTCGTGTCGATGCAGGATAAGCCCAGCCATATCATGCGCCATGGGCAGAACACTTCGATGTGGTCAACGCTTGATGCGGTGCGCGACGGGCGCGCCATGGCTGCCGTTTCCTGCGGCAACACCGGCGCGCTGATGGCCGTTTCGATGATACGGCTGCGCAAGCTGCCGGGTGTCAACCGCCCCGCGATTGCTTGCCTGTGGCCCTGCCGCGCCCCCCACGGATTTGCCGTCATGCTGGACGTGGGCGCGGATGTGAAAGCCGATGCACCCGACCTTCTGACCTTCGCGCTGATGGGGGCGTCTTATGCCCGCAATGGCCTGGGTCTGGCGCGTCCGCGCGTCGGCCTCCTGAATGTCGGGACCGAGGAACACAAGGGCCGCGGCGAAATCAAGGAAGCCCAGGATCTGATCGCCGCCGCCACCGGACCCGGAGCGTTCGACTATGTCGGTTTTGTCGAAGGCAATGATCTGCCCTCGGGCCGAGTCGATGTGATCGTGACCGACGGCTTCACCGGCAATATCGCACTGAAAACTGGCGAAGGCACCGCCAAGCTGGTGGGCGATTTCCTGAAAGAGGCATTCAACGCCACCTTCCTGTCGAAGATCGCCGCGCTTCTGGCGATGAATTCGCTGAAGCGCCTGCAAATGCGCATCGACCCTCGCCGGGTGAATGGCGGGGTGTTTTTGGGCCTGAACGGCACGGTCGTCAAATCACACGGCTCGGCCGATGCCACGGGGGTTTCCGCCGCCATCCAGCTTGCGCGCCGCCTTGCCGCTTCGGGCTTCACCGAAAGACTGAAGGCGCGGGTTGCCTCTGCCGCGCTGGCGGGGCAGGATGCGTCGGACGGGGCTGGGGAAAAGATCGGAACTTCTGAATGACTATCCGTGCCGTTGTAAGGGGCGTGGGGCATTACCTGCCCGCCCGTGTGGTTCCGAACAGCGAATTTGAAGGCCAGGTCGAGACGAGCGACGAATGGATTCGTGCCCGCACCGGGATCGAGCGCCGACATTTCGCAGCGGATGGGGAAACCACATCCGACCTTGGTGCGGCCGCGGCCAAGGCAGCGCTCGAAGATGCGGGTCTTGGCGTCGGCGATATCGACGCCATCATCGTCGCAACCTCCACCCCTGATCTGACCTTCCCGTCGGTTGCCACGATGATTCAGGCCAAGATCGGCATGACGAAGGGCTTCGCCTTTGATGTCCAGGCAGTCTGCGCCGGATTCGTCTTCGCCATGGCAAACGCCAATGCGCTGATCCTGTCCGGTCAGGCCAGCCGCGTCCTGGTGATCGGGGCGGAGACCTTCAGCCGCATCCTTGATTTTCAGGACCGATCAACCTGTGTCCTCTTTGGTGACGGCGCGGGCGCAATCGTGCTTGAAGCCGCCACAGGCACCGGCACCACCGCAGACCGTGGCATCCTGTCCACCGATCTCCACTCCGATGGATCCTACCGCGATCTCCTTTATGTGGACGGCGGTGTGTCGACCAGCGGCACGGCAGGCCACCTGCGGATGCAGGGCAATCAGGTGTTCCGTCATGCCGTTGAAAAGCTTGCAGAAACCGCCCATACGGCGCTAGATAAGGCCGGACTTACCAGCGCCGATGTGGCCTGGATCGTACCCCATCAGGCCAATATCCGCATCATCGAAGGCACTGCCAAGCGCATGCAGGTGCCGATGGATCGCGTGGTCGTCACCGTGCAAGACCATGGCAACACCTCTGCTGCCTCGATCCCGCTTGCCATGTCGGTGGGAAAGGCCCGCGGCCAGATCAAAGAGGGCGACCTTCTGGTGACCGAGGCAATCGGCGGTGGTCTTGCCTGGGGCTCAGTCGTTCTGCGCTGGTGATTTACTGCCTGAAAAGCCCTTCCCAAGTCATTGATATTGACTCGGAAATTCAATGCCCCCATCCTGCGCACTGAAAGGTCCGGCGAAACGGGCCATGGGGGGATTGAATGAGCGAAAAGACCTTGACGCGCATGGATCTGAGTGAGGCCGTCTATAGTGCCGTGGGCCTGTCTCGAAACGAATCCGCGCAACTTGTCGAAAGCGTGCTTCAATATATGTCGGACGCACTGGTTTCCGGCGAAACCGTCAAGATTTCTTCCTTCGGCACCTTTTCGGTGCGCGCCAAGTCGGCCCGCATGGGGCGCAATCCCAAGACCGGTGACGAAGTGCCGATCCATCCGCGCCGGGTGCTGACCTTCCGGCCCTCGCATCTGATGAAGGATCGTGTCGCCGCCGGCAACAAGCGCTGAGGCTGACCCATGTCGAAGTCGGCCGAGGCGTTCCGCACGATCAGCGAAGTTGCCGAGGTGCTGGATACGCCGACCCATGTGCTGCGTTTCTGGGAAAGCCGCTTCACGCAGCTCAAGCCAGTCAAGCGGGCTGGGGGGCGGCGCTACTACCGCCCCGCCGACGTGGCGCTGTTGGCTGGTATCCGCAAGCTTTTGCATGATGACGGACTGACCATCCGCGGAGTGCAGAAACTCCTGCGCGAACAGGGTGTGCGCCATGTCTCCGCGCTGGGCGGCCATAGCGCGGACGACGATATGGCGCCAGCGACCGAAGCCCCGGTGCCCAGATCCACCCTGCCCGAGCCTGAGGATATGCTGCCCGAAGTGCCCGATCATGGGTTACCCGATGCGCCGCTTTTCGCGCCAGCGCCCGGCCCGACTGCGCGCCCCGCCCAAACCGCCGCCGCAGAGGCCCGCGAAGGCATGCAGCGCGACCGCGATGCCGCCCGCGACGCCGTACGCCCGCTGGCCGCGGACACCCATTTCGACATACCTCTGGAGGAGGGCGCCTGGATTCCGGCTGCCGCCCTTCTCAGGGCGATGACCAGCGTGCGCGCCAGCCAGCGGCGCGAAGAATTGACAGCGATCTATCGCCGCCTGAGCGCCCTTTACGACCGCCGTCGCGCCGCCGACGATCAGGGCGGACATTGACCCCGCCCGATGCGTTTTGACGCTTGCCCCCGCCCTGCGAACCGGCTTATAGAGCGCCCTGTCGGGCCGTGGCGCAGCCTGGTTAGCGCGTCCGTCTGGGGGGCGGAAGGTCGTGAGTTCGAATCTCACCGGC
>DAORUY010000229.1:0-3679 GCA_035433445.1 Paracoccaceae bacterium | reverse complement strand
CATTTCGGCTTGTCCATGTCCAGCCCGCAAATCAAGGTGCTCGACACATGGGATTGCCTTGGAATGCGCGGCACCGGCTCGCATGACATCGAGATCGACGGCGCCTTCGTGCCTAACGAAAAGGTTGCGCTGAAACGTCCGGCAGGACTGTGGCATCCGCTGTTCCAGATCATCGGCACCATAGCCTTTCCGCTGATCTATTCGGTCTATCTGGGCGTGGCTGAAAGCGCCGCTGCACTCGCCCTGGAAACCGCGCGCCGCAAACCTGCGGACGCGCGCCAGCGCCGCCTTGCGGGGCACATGGAAACCGAACTTGCCGCGGCGGGCTTCGCCCGCGAGGCGATGGTCGCCGAAGCCGAGCGTAACGAGCCTGGCGAGATTTCGATCAACCGCGTGATGATCGGGCGACGCCTGGTCGAGGAACATGCCATCCGCGCCGTGGAACTGGCGATGGAACTTGCCGGCGGCGGAGGCTTCTACCGGGGCAGCGGACTTGAACGGCATTTCCGGGACATCCAGGGCGCGCGGTACCATCCGATGCTGCCCGAGGTACAATACGAATATGCGGGCGCCCTCGCCCTCGGTCAGCCAGTGGCAAACATCTACTAGGGGATCAACCCACCCGCGCCAATGGGATACCCAGAACGTGCCGGAGCGATCCGGCGCGTTTTTTGTTGGTCGCGCCAAGGATCGGGTCGTGCCCGGCGTCTCAGTTCCAACGGCCGCTCAGGCCAAGCTGGAAGGGAGACAGAATGAACATCACCGCCACCTTTGCGATCCTCGCCCTGACATTGATCCTTGCCGCGCTTGACGGTGCACATGCCTGCTATCTGACCGTGGATACCGACGAGGATGTCCCCGCCGCCCCAAAGCAGATGAGCCTGTCCTCCCCCCTGGCGGGTGGCCATTGGCGGGTCGACAGCATCGACGGGGTCCCCTTGCCGGAGGGGGTCTACCCGATCCTGAAATTCGGCACGGACGGCAAGCTTGGCGGTCACTTCGGCTGCAACAGCATCACCGCCGACTATTCGGGCGATCCGGACCGGCTGGACATCGGATCGGTCTTCCTGACCCGCGCGACCTGCGAGGCGGCCAAAGCGACGGTCGAGGCGGATCTCTATGCGATCTTGCGCGGCAGGCTGCGGATCACCCTGCCCGAGGACACCGATTGGGTGATCGAGTTGACGTCGCCCGAAGGGCGCGTCATCCGGCTCGGGCGGGTCGTCTACCGATAAGGTCCACCATTCTGGTCGCTTTCCGTCCGGCAATGTCGCGAACCCTTGGCGCGGGTTTTAAACGGCGCGCTAAGCTGGGTGGGAACAGTCGGGGGTGGCCTTGCAAAGGAACAACGCGCGCGGCATCGCTTGCCTGATTGCAGGAATTGCGATTTTTTCGGTGCAAGACCTTGTTTTAAAGGCTATTTCAAATGGCTATCCCCTGCATGAGGCCATGCTGATCCGCAGCCTTTCTGCCATCCCGTTCCTTCTGATCCTTGTGCAGAGAGAGGGCGGGCTGCACACCCTCGCAAGCGTCGGCATGCGCGCCATGGGATTGCGTGGCGTCCTGAATTTCTTCGCCTATACGTTCTATTATCTGGCGCTTGCGGCCCTGCCGCTTGCGACGACCGTCGCGCTTTACTTCACTGCGCCACTGTTCATCACCGCCCTTTCAATCCTGTTTTTGGGGGAGAAGGTCACGACAGGCCGCTGGATTGCACTTCTGGCGGGCTTTGCGGGCACGCTGATCATGGTCCGGCCCGGTAGCGACCTTTTCGACTGGGCCGCACTTCTGCCGGTCACGTCCGGGCTGTTTTACGGGGCCGCCATGGTGATGACCCGCAGGCTTGGGGTGCGCGACACGGCCCCCGCCATGGCCTTCCATTCCAACCTCGTCTTTCTGTTCGGGGCTTTGGCGCTTTCGCTCGTCTTCGGGCGCGGTGGCTTTGACGGCAGCCTGCACGAAAGCCTGTCCTTTCTGGTGCGCGGCTGGGTCACACCCACCCTATCCGATCTGGGTCTGATGATGGCTTGCGGTCTGGTCGCGGCTGTGGGGCTTACGCTTCTGACTCAGGCCTACCGCATGGCCGAGGCGACTTTGGTCGCGCCGTTCGAATATACCGCGCTGTTCTGGGGCGTACTGTGGGGATGGCTGTTCTGGAGCGACTGGCCCGACATGGTGGCCTGGATCGGCATAACGGTCCTGATTGGCGCAGGTCTTGTGCTTCTTTATACCGACAGCAGGACTCAGACCGAGAGCGTCAGATGACCCGACAGCCAGCCAGCCTTTCCGCCACGCTCGCCGCCATCGACGCCGCCAACGCGGTCGATCCCGATCACAGCGAGGGGGGCCCGGCTGCGCGGCTCTATGGCGAGCGGATGACGGCGGAGCTTGAGCGGCTTTTCCCAAGTGCGTCCGACGAACTCCGCATCGCCGCACGCGGCCAGCATATCGAACGCTGGACCAGTCCGCGCAGCGGCTACCCCGAGGGTAAGGAAGGCTATCTTGCCTGGCGGCGCGATCTTGCGGCTTTCCACGCGCGCCGGCTGGGCGAAATCATGCTGGGGCACGGATATGATGCGCAAGCCGCCGAAACCGTGGGCCGCATGGTGCGCAAGGAAGGGATCAAGCGCGACCCCCAGGTACAGGCGCTGGAAGACGTGATCTGTTTCACCTTTCTGCGGTGGTATTTCAAACCGTTCGCCGAAGGCCGCGATGCGGGCAGCCTGCTGAAGATCGTACAAAAGACCGCGCGGAAGATGTCGCAGTCCGCACGCACCCGCGCCCTGACCGAATTCGCGATCCCCGAACCCTATGCAGCGGCATTCCTGGACTGATTGTCACGACTAAGGAAACAATATCCACCCCAGAGCCCGTTCGTTCGCCAATATCGGGCAAAACAGCATCATCCGTTTGGTCCCTTGGGGCGACTGTCGCAGACTGTCTTGACGATGCCGGATTCAGACCATACATGCGCCCCGCTCCCGCCGTCAAAAGCGGCAAGGATGCAGAGGCAAGGTTGAACACGGCCATCAAGAGCCGCCGTAAGAGGTGAGACATGGACAAGGGTCAAAGCGCGCCAGCCGCGCGCGCAGACAAACTTCGACAGGAACAAGCGGCGCGCGACACCGCCGCACAAAAGGCCACGCCCCAGATGAACGGGACGATCCCGACTTCTCAGTCAGGCAGCACACAATTTACCGACTGGGCCTCAATCTGATCTTGGCCAGTTACGGGCGTCCGGGGTAATCAGGCGCATGTCGCGCCCGATTTCCTCCATCCGCAATCTTGGCCCAGCCTCAGAGGCGGCATTTGCCCGCGCCGGCATCCATACCGCCGATGAAATCGAAAGTCTGGGCGCCGACGAAGCCTATCTGCGCCTGCTGCAAAGCGGCAGCGCCCCGCATTTCATCGGCTATTACGTTCTGGTCATGGGGCTTCAAGGCCGCCCGTGGAATGACTGCAAGGGCAAGGAAAAGGAACTGCTGCGGGTGCGGTTCGATGCGCTGAAGGCGCGCGCTTTGGCCATGCCCACGGCATCGAAGGACCACAAGAAGCTCGAAGCGATCTTCGACGAACTTGGCCTGCGCGCCCGGCGCTGATCGGTCAAGCGCGCCCGAGCTTTTCAAGCCGCGCCGCCCTGAGCCGCGCGAAATCGTCACCCGCATGATAGGAAGACCGG
>DAORUY010000228.1:0-3680 GCA_035433445.1 Paracoccaceae bacterium | reverse complement strand
GCACGTTCGCCACCCGCCCGGTGCAATAGAGGGTCACCGGATGGCCCATCACCAGATGCGACTTCAGGCACAACTGGTTGACGTAATGCAGTCGCTCCCCGATCCAGAGCGAGGCGACGGGGCGGCGGTTCAGGTCCATGGGGCACCTTTGGCTGGGCGCGGGCCAAGGGCCCGGTCGCCGGTCAATCGGAAAACTCTCATCAGAAGACCTGCGCGAAACGGTCGGGCAGGCGGTACAGCTCTTTAGTCCGTCCGCCGCCGAAGAACAGGATCTTGCCGTCATGCAGTGCCTGCTGGCCGTCGATCATCTTCTGGCGGAAATCGGCCAGTTCCACATCCTCGCGCACGGCCACCCCCTTCGACAGCCGCAGGTAGGTCTCCAGATCCTTGCTCCAGGCCTGGCTTGCCTCCTCCGCCGGGCGGTCTCCGGTGATCACCTCGCGCAAGACCTTGCGGCCTCCCAGCCGTTCCACTGTCCGGTCATGATCGAAGAACCGCATGTGCAGAAGGTAAAGATGCGGATCAAGGTAGCGCGGCTGATGATCGTTCGCATGTCCGCCGATGGTAAAGCCCGCGTCCTTGCGGATGATGCAGGGCTTGGAATAGTTGGCATTCGCCCGAAACACCCGGCGGCGCGACAGGATCGGCAGCCCCGCCTCGATCGGCTCCGGCTCGGCCTCAGGGTTGTGGATCAGTTCGATCCCCAGCGGACAGATCGACTTCGGGGCCGTTTTCGGATTGTCATAGCGGGCCAGATAACTGCCCAGATCGGGCGCGACGGCGGGATCGACGATCACCACCTCATCGACATCACTGACGATCAGCCAGTTGAAATAACGCAGCATCCCGGCGGAAAAATGCGTCATCAGCCACCAGCGCCGCCGGTCGAACCGCCATAACGTCGGGTCGCGCGGCACATGGACGACATTCGCCCCCGCCGCGATCCGTCGATGTTCGGGGTCATTGCCATGGCTCAGCACAAAAAGGTTCTGCCGCCCGAACTGGGCGCCGTAATAGTTGACCCAGCGTTCCAGGAAAAAGTAATCCTGATAAGCCATGGTGATGGCCCCGCACGGCGTCTTCGTTGGGTCCATCACAAGGGGCGCGGCCATGAAACCTCAGACAGTCCGGCAAATGATTACGGGCGCTCAGCGATAGCACACCACCGGGAAACATCAAGTTCACGCCGCATCCCGGTTGCCGGGCCGGGCCGGGCCGCTTATCGTTTGCTCACAGTCAAGGGTCAGGGCGCGACATGAGCCATCCTTATCAAAACCTGCCGCCCGAACGGTTCTGGCGCACCGGCGTTGCCGAATGCGACGCCTTGCAGATCTCCGGCCTCTGGCAGCCGAAATTCGCCATCAAGACCCGCAGCCGCATCGTCACCGCCGGTTCCTGCTTTGCCCAGCATTTCAGCCGGGCGCTTGTGGCGCGCGGCTACCGCTGGACCGATTTCGAGCCCGGCCCCGCCACCCTGACGGACGACCAGCGGCGCGACTATAATTACGGCATCTTCTCCTGCCGCACCGGCAATATCTACACGCCGCGCATGCTGCTTCAATGGCTTTCCTGGGCCTTGGGCGCCGAAAATCCGCCCGAAGAAGTCTGGGAAGATGCAGGCCGCTTCTACGACCCGTTCCGCCCCGCAATCGAACCGGACGGTTTCGCCAGCCCCGAGGAACTCTTCGCCTCGCGCGCCGTCACTCTGGCGGCGATCCGGCTCGCCGTCGCGCATGCCCATGTCTTCGTCTTCACCATGGGCCTGACCGAAAGCTGGCAGAACGGCGACAGCGGCGCGGAATATGCCACCTGCCCCGGCACGATCGCGGGCCGGTTCGATCCCGCGCGCCACCAGTTCGTCAATCACCGGTTCAGTGCCCTTCAGTCCGACCTTGCCAAGGCCATCGGCCTGATGCAGGCGGTGAACAGTCGGCTGAACATCCTTCTGACCGTCTCACCCGTGCCGCTGACCGCCACCGCAACCGGCCAGCATGTCCTCAGCGCAACCAGCCATTCCAAGGCGCTTTTGCGCGCCGTCGCGGCCGAGGCCTGCGAAGGCCAGAACAGGATCGACTATTTCCCCTCGTATGAGATCATCACCCACCCGGTCTGGCAGGGCCGCTTCTTCGCGCCGAACAAACGCTCGGTCCTGCCCGAAGGTGTCGCTTTCGTGATGGAGAATTTCTTCCGCGATCAGGCCGCCCGCTTCGGCGCCGCCCCACCTACTATAGCAGCCCCGCCCCCGGCGCAGATACCAGACACGGATGTCGCGCTCTCAAAGGCTGATGAGGCCGAAGAACTGCGCTGCGAAGAAGAAATCCTCGCCGCCTTTGCGCCCCGATGAAGGATCCAAGCGTGCGCGACCCCCACGACCCGCCCCCACTGCGCCTCGCGATTTTCGGCGACAGCCATTACGCCTGCCTCAGACAGGCGCAGAACCAGAAGCTGATCGACCTTTCAGGCGTGGATGTCGAATATTGGGGCCATGTCGGCAGAAGGTTCCGGTTCCTCTCTTGCCGTGACGGGGCCATCGTGCCCGACGACGACTATACCGCCAGCCGCTTTGCGAAATTCAACGAAAAGGGCCGCACCTTCCTGCCCGCCGCCGATTTCGACCTGATCTTCTTCATGTCCTGCCGGGTGGATGTGACCGCGCTTTTCCAGACGCTTCTCGCCGCGCGGCACATCGGCCCGTTCCTGACCTCGGGCCTGCAAGAACGCATGGCCCGCGACTGCCTGCGCGGCCAGCGCTTCTATATCTATGCCCGCGAGATGGCTGCGGCAGGCGGCGCGCGGATCTTGCTCGCGCCGGTGTCCTTCCCGACCGAAGGTTATGCCGGTCTGCGTCCCCAACCCGCCCCCGCCGTCCGCGCCGCTCAAGCCGAAGACCGCGCCGCGATCTGGCAGATGCTTGCCGAAACCGCCCGCACAGACGGCATAACGCTCCTGCCCCAACCCGAGGAGACGGTGACGGAAGGGCTTTTCACCCGCGCCGCCTATGCGGTTGAAAATCACGAATCGCTGAATGACCACGCCCACAAGAATGCGGCTTACGGCGCCCTGATCTATGCCCGGGTGCTGGCCGACCTCAGCACCACACCCATCAGCGCCTGACGCGTTTTCTGGCCAAAATACCCCACGGTGAATGCGCCGCCAGGGCCCCGCAGGGCAGCGCTCCCGCCCTTCTTTGTGGAATACGCCAGGCATACGTTTGGAATACGTTTGGAATACCTTGTCTTCCGGCCAACCCCTTGATCTGAAACGCTCTCAGCGCGAGGAGAAAAACCCGCCCAGCATCTCGGCAAACTCCTCGTTGCCATAGCGGCGCGGCACGATCTCGAAGCGCGCCATCCGGCCGATTTCCTCGGCCACCGGGAACCAGCGTTCGGCCGCCATATAGCCGCCACGACCCTTGTAATCATCCCACAGAACCGTCAGCGGCTTGCGCGCGCACAGCACTGCCGACAGGAAACAACCCAGTCGGAACCGCCCGTCGATCAGCATCAGGTCGGGGTCCATCCGGTCCGGTTCCTGCCAGTATCCCATGGGCAGGCGCCAGTATTTGCGCCAGTCGTTGTGGGTCTTGGGCATACCCCATTCCTTCGTCGGGCCGATGTCGGCATGGCGGATCTCCACCCCCTCGCGCAGGAGCGGCCCCCACTCGCTTTTCGACGCGATGC
>DAORUY010000227.1:0-3702 GCA_035433445.1 Paracoccaceae bacterium | reverse complement strand
CGGCCTGCCGGGCGACACGGGCGAGGCGAAGTTTCGCCTAACCTGCTGAGATCACTTCAGAAAGGCGCGAATCGCCGCCTCGAACTCCCGCGGTTTTTCCGCATGCAGCCAATGCCCCGTGCCGGGCAGTTTGGCCATCATGGCCTGCGGGAAGAGCGCCTTGATCCTGTCGCGATGTTCGGGCCGCACATAGTCCGACAGCGCGCCAGACAGGAACAGGGTCGGCCCCTCATAGGTGCCCGTCACCCCCTCCGGCCAGCCCACGATCTTGTCCATCTCCGCATCCAGAACCGGCAGATTGAGCCGCCAGCGCGGCGGATTGTCTTTCAGATCAAGGGATTGCAGCAAAAAGGCCCGCGTGCCCGCGTCGGGCACATCGGCCTCCAGCCGCCGGTCCGCCTCGCCCCGCTGGGTCAGGCCGGTCAGGTCCAGCCCCTCCATCGCATGCACCAGATGCCGGTTGGAATGGCCGTAAGCCACCGGCGCGATGTCGGCCACCACCAGCCGGTTCACCAGATCGGGCCGGGTCAGCGCCAGCATCATCGCGGCCTTGCCACCCATCGAATGGCCGACCACGTCGAAGGGAACCCCTTGGCTTTCAATCACTTCCGCCAGATCGGCGGCCATGTCGGGGTAAGTTTGGGTTTCGGCGCGGAAGCTCTCGCCATGATTGCGCTGGTCCACCGCCACGACCCTGCGGCTGTCCGCCAGCCGCCGCTGAATGGCCCCCCAGTTGCGGGCCGACCCAAAGAGACCATGCACGATCAATAGGGGCGGCAGGGCCGTATCGTTGCCATATGTGACCTGATGAAGCATGTGAATCCCTACCGCGCCGTCGCCGCCCTTTCCAGCCCAGCCTTGCCAGATTATTCTGCCGGCAGGAGGAAATATGTCGATCAGCATTCAGCAGATGGCCGACCGGGTTGCCGAACTGATGGAGGCGCGTCTCAGGGTGCGCGGCGTCGGATTGTCCGCGAAACTGAAACGCGGCGGACGGCATCTGCCCAAACGTGTGCTCCTTGCCGCCCAAGCCCTCTCCGAAGCCGAACGCCAGGCACAGATCCCCCATCTTCAGGTGCGCATCGACCGGGAGGCGACAGCGCAGGCCTATGACATCTGTGTGCGCTACCTCAAACCGCTTGGCGCAGGCGCCCGGCGGCGGGCCTTTTTGTGGAACATTGCAGGATCGACCGCGGCGGTGATGCTGGTCACTGTAGCGATGGCGGTGACAGTTCTGCTGTGGCAGGGCTATCTATAAAAAAAAGGGGCCGCCTGGCCCCCTTTCGGTTTCGCATGCCGCCTTTGGTTCAAAGGCCCGGATAGAGTGGGAAGCGGTCGCACAATGCCTTGACCTTGGCGCGCACGGCGGCTTCCACGGCGCTGTTACCTTCTTCGCCATTGGCGGCGAGGCCATCGACCACTTCAACGATCCAGTCGGCGATCTGGCGGAATTCGGCCTCCTTGAAGCCGCGGGTGGTGCCAGCAGGGGTGCCCAGACGCACGCCGGAGGTGACCATCGGCTTTTCGGGGTCGAACGGCACGCCGTTCTTGTTGCAAGTGATATGGGCGCGGCCAAGCGCCTGTTCAGTGGCCTTGCCGGTCACTTTCTTCGGGCGGAGGTCGGCCAGCATCAGGTGGTTGTCGGTGCCGCCGGACACGATGTTGATCCCGCCCTTCATCAGCTGGTCGGCCATTGCGCGGGCGTTCTTGACGATCTGGGCTGCATAGTCCTGAAACTCTGGCCGCAGCGCCTCGCCAAAAGCCACGGCCTTGGCGGCGATCACATGCATCAAGGGGCCGCCCTGAAGGCCGGGGAACACGGCAGAATTGATCTTCTTGGCGATCTCTTCCTTGTTCGTCAGGATCATCCCGCCGCGCGGACCGCGAAGTGATTTGTGGGTGGTCGTCGTGACCACATCTGCCCAAGGCAGGGGCGAAGGATGTTGGCCGCCGGCCACCAGCCCCGCGATATGGGCCATGTCGACCATCAGATAGGCGCCGACTTCATCGGCGATCTTGCGGAAGGCTTCCCAATCCCAGACGCGGCTGTAGGCGGTGCCACCGGCGATGATCAGCTTGGGTTTGTTGGCCAGCGCGGTTTCGCGGATCTGTTCCATATCCAGCCGCTCGTCTTGCTTGCGCACGCCGTAGGAGACGACGTTGAACCATTTGCCGGACATGTTGACCGGCGAGCCGTGGGTCAGGTGACCGCCCGAGTTCAGATCAAGCCCCATGAACGTATCGCCGGGCTGCAACAGCGCCAGGAACACGGCCTGGTTCATCTGGCTGCCGGAGTTCGGCTGCACGTTGGCAAAGCCACAGTTGAAGAGTTTCTTGGCGCGTTCGATCGCCAGAGTTTCGGCCACATCGACGAACTGGCAGCCACCGTAGTAGCGCTTGCCCGGATAACCTTCGGCATATTTGTTGGTCATCACCGAGCCTTGCGCTTCCATCACCGCGCGGCTGACGATGTTTTCCGAGGCGATCAGCTCGATCTCGTCGCGCTGGCGGCCAAGCTCGTTCACGATCGAGCTGTAAAGTTCGGGGTCGCGTGACGAAAGCGGTTCGGTGAAAAAGCCGTTCTGGGCGGTCATGCTGGTCTCCTCGGTCCTGGTTGGCCGGGGTTGTAACCTAGCTGACGCAAGGCGAAAAGCCGGAAACCGACCAGTTTTGCGACCGAGGCGAAACAAAGTTCACTATCGGAAACTTTTGCCGGGCATGACCGAAGTCTCAGACAACGGTGAACTGCTGCATCATGCCGGCGTCCTCATGTTCCAGAATATGGCAGTGCATCATGTAAGGGCTTGCCGGATCGGCATAGTCCGCGAACGACAGGCGCAGTTCCACACGTTCGCCGGGGTGGGTCAGAACCACATCCTTCAGACCCGCTTCGCGCAGTTCGGGCGGGCGGCCATTTCGGCTGAGAATGCGGAATTGCACGTCGTGAATGTGCATCGGGTGCAGCATTTCGGTCTTGTTCTCAAAGACCCAGGTTTCGCTTGCCCCCAGCGGCACGGTGAAATCCGTGCGCCCATGGTCATAGACCGCGCCGTTGATGGTGAAATCACCCATCAGGCCCATCCCCGTCATGGCCAGTGTGAAGGTGCGCATGTCGCCGGTCTGATCGGCGGGGGGCGCCAGTTCTGCCAGGCGCGCGGGCAGGGCGGCGGCACTTTGCGCACGCGCCGGGCGCAGTTCAATCACGTCGCGGGTGCCGACCGGCCCGGCAAAGGACGATTCTGCGCCAAAGACTTCGGCCTTCAGCATCAGCGGTGCCCCGGCGGACATGTCGACCAGATATTCCGCCCGCTCGCCGGGGGCCATCAGCGCCTCGGTCAGCGCGACAGGTGCGGGCAGCAGGCCACCATCCGAGGCGATCTGGTGAAAGACCGCACCCCCCGCAAAATGCAGCCGGTAGATCGACCCGTTCGCCCCGTTGAGGATGCGCAGGCGGATCAGCGGCGCCGAAACCGGAAGGAAGGCGCCGATCTGGCCATTCACCAGCATCTGTTCGCCGATCAGGCCGGACATCTTGTCATGCATCTGGGGCGCGTAGGGGATTTGGAACCCCGCGTCAAAGCGGCGGTCTTGCAAGATCAGGGTGAAATCATCCTCGCCATAGGTCCGGGGCAGGGGCAGGGAGGCCTCCTCTTCGTCTTCCACCCGGATCACACCGGCGAGCCCCGCCCAGACATGGGCGCC
>DAORUY010000226.1:0-3751 GCA_035433445.1 Paracoccaceae bacterium | reverse complement strand
TGAATTTCCCGAGAGCCTGATGTTTTCAGGTGGTCGCCAGATACCAGGGCCAGGACCCTGACAGAGCCAGCTCCCTCGGAGATGCTTATCGGCCACTGGAAAAGTGCCAAACACGCAAGGAGCAGAACCCGCCACCCGCAAGATAGGCCGGTTGTGAGGGCTCTACAAGGGCCAGTTCCGCAGGCCGGCGCTCCGATCAGCGAGGGGCAAGCAGGGAGGTGTGCCGTTTGACGAGCTTCACAGCGACGACCGCAAGCGTGGCGACGGTCATGACCACGAGCCAACCTTTCTTAAAGTCTTCGGGTTCGTTGCCATAGAACCAAAAGCCAACGTCGATCAGGAACAAGGTGACGAGGGCGCCGTAGATCGACGGATGTTCGCGCCGCAGGACCATCGCCCACGAAAACCGCCGGTCCGGGGCACGCCAGCCCGACAGGCGCGGCAGGAAGGCGGGCGTGACGCTGGCCCATTCGTCATAGGAGGCGCCGAATTTCGCGCTCAGGAACGTCTCTTCGGCGCTGATGATCCGTTCGTAGTAAAGCGCCAGAACCAGCCCCATGATCAAGATGAGGAGCGGCGCCTGCGTGTAGGCGGCCAGACCCAGATACATCAGGCAGTTGCCAAGATAGAGCGGGTTGCGCACGACGGAGTAAAGGCCGCGGGTGTTCAGTTCCTCAGCGATCTGTTCGCGGGTGTTGCGGCCCGACGTGCCATTTGACACATAACCCACGGTCAGGATGCGGATTGCCTGCCCAAGGACGACTGTAAGGATGGCCAGCCATTCGTATAACTCACCCAACCCGTCGCCCAGTGACAGTTCCACCGCCTCACCGCGTCTGAGCGCGATGGCCATGAGCGGCAGGAACGCCATCGGCAGATAACTGCGCCAGCGAAAGCAGACCGCGCCACTGCGCGCCAGATGATCCTTGATCAGCATCTTTTCTCCGATGGCTAGCCTTCATTCCGCTCCGGCGGTGCTATGGCAGCTTTGCCGCGAGGACCATAGAACCCCGGTTATAGGGGCCGGATATCCGGGGTTCTTTACAGGATGTTCACTTTGTGTTCATATTTGCAGATGCCCCACGACCTTATGCCCGGACAGATCCTTGCGCGCGGCGTCGGCCGACATCTTCTGACGCATGGCTTTGCCACGGTCGAGGAATTGGTGCCTGCGCCGGGCCTGCGCGTGGATGTGATGGGGCTTGGGCCGAAGGGCGAGATCTGGATCATCGAATGCAAGTCCAGCCGCATGGATTACCTCACCGACCGCAAGTGGCAGAATTATCTGGAATGGGCCGACAGGTTTTTTTGGGCGGTCGATGCGGATTTTCCGGTGGACCTGCTGCCCGAAGGGACCGGCCTGATGATCGCCGATGGCTATGATGCCGAAATCCTGCGGATGGGGCCGGAACAGGTGCTGGCAGGGGCGCGGCGCAAGGTGATGTTGACCAAGTTCGCCCGCCATGCCGCCTTGAGGTTGCAGTCCTTTCGCGACCCCGGCGTGGGCGTCGACGGGATCAGCGCCGTTTAGGTTTGGCGCCCTTACCCATAGTGCGCGCCGCTTCAGCCGCCGCCATCAGCTCTTCGGCAATCTCGATCGCTTCGTCCGGTTCGAAGTCCAGCGGCAGGTCTATGCCTTCGCCTTCGACATAGATCCGCACCATACCCAGACTGGTCGGCCCGATTTGCAGGTTGGCGGCAACCTCGCTTTCCTTGTCGATTCCCATTCTTCCGTCTCCCCGCTGCGCGACCCTGTTTTGTCGCTAAACCGGAATCCCGGCCCTGACAAGCGTCTGGCCCCTGATCGGTCGAAAAGCCCGTGCTCGGCCTCTTGCAATCGGTGAGGGCAGGGGGTAAATGCCCCCCAAGTGCCGACGTAGCTCAGTTGGTTAGAGCACTAGATTGTGGATCTAGGGGTCCCCCGTTCGAGCCGGGGCGTCGGTACCAAACTTTCAAGCACTTAGTCTGGTTTCTTAAAGCAGGTCCGCGTTGATCTGTGTCTAAACCTGATTCATCTGCAGTCTTCGGTCGATTTTTAGCCGCGCTTTTGGCGTGGAGCCGTTCACCGATCCGGCGCGATCAGCCCCAGTCCACGCAGGTAGATGCCGATTCCTGCCTCCAGCAATTCTTCCGGCGGGAAGGGGGCGCGGCTGCCGGGGGCGCCGCGCGCGAAAAGTTCCACAACACCGTGGCTGAGCGCCCAGATATGAGCCGCAAACATGGCCGCCGGCGGGCGGCGTTCGGCGGGGATATTCTGTGACAGGGCCTCAGCCGCACGGGCCAGAACGTTTCGCGCCCGGTCGGCGGCGCGGGCCAGTTCCGGAGTGCGGTTCAGGTTCAGCCCGCTTTCGAACATTGCCATGTAGTGACCGGGAAACTTGCGTGCAAATGCCAGATAGGCGCGGCCCGTCGCCTCAAACGCGCGCAGGGCGGTCGGTTTGCCGCCGTTATAGGCGTGGTCCATCAGGTCGGCGAATATCTCGAACCCCTGGCGCGCGGCCTCGGCGATCAGATCCTCGCGCCCGGCGAAATGGCGATAGACCGCCGCCGGGGTCACGCCCGCCGATTTGGCGGCGTCCGAAAGTGTGAAGCCCTGCGGTCCCTGCGCCTCGATCAGTTGCAGCGTGGCGTCGATCAGCGCTTGGCGCAGATTGCCGTGATGGTAGCCCTGTTTAACCATCCAGAACGCCGGGTCCGCCGCAGATCTTGCCGTCGATCTTGCCAATCGCGTCCTTGTCCTTGCGATGGTAGTTGATGGCATTCAGAACCGTCTGGATCGCGGCGATGCGGGCGCGGTCCTTGTCATCGGCGCGGATCACCGTCCAGGGGGCGTGCTTGGTGTGGGTCTTTTCCAGCGTCTCGGTGATTGCGGCGCTATAGGCATCCCATTTCTTCAGCCCCTCCACGTCGATCCAGGAGAGTTTCCATTGCTTGAGCGGGTCTTTTTCCCGGTCGAGGAAGCGGCGCAACTGTTCGGCCCGCCCCACATCAAGCCAGAGTTTTACGAGGATGATCCCTTCGTCGTTCAGCATCCGCTCAAAATCGGGAAGTTGGCGGAAGAAGAGTTTGCGCTGTTCGGGTTTGCAAAAGCCGAAAACCTGTTCGACCACACCCCGATTATACCAGGACCGGTCGAAAAGCGCGATTTCACCGGCAGCGGGCAACTGGTCGATATAACGCTGGAAATACCATTGGCCGGCCTCGCGTTCTGTCGGTTTGGCCAGCGCCACGATATAGGCCGAACGCGGGTTCAGGTTCTCTCGCAGCCTTTCGATACAACCGCCCTTGCCCGCCGCATCGCGTCCTTCGAACACGACGACAAGTCTTTTGCCGGTGGTGCGCAGGTCATGCAACATCTTGACCAGCTCGACCTGAAGCTTCTCCATATGCGCATCATATTCGTCGCCATCCATTTCCCGGTCATAGGGATAGGATTTCGACAAGATGTCCTTGCGCCCGGCCTTGGCAATGGCCTTGCGGACATCGGCGGGCGCTTCTGTCTCAAGAAACTTAGTGATCTCGCCCACGAAGGGGATCACATCGGGATCGGTCTTTTCGGCAGGCGCGGAACTGTCGGCCATGTCACTCACTCCTCGGGACTTTCGTGCAACTATGGGCACTGACCTGCAAAAGCGCAATCGGCACAGGCGCGAGGTCAGCCGCCAATATCCTGGATGTCGAACGGCGTCGTCTGATAGATCTCGTTCACCCAGTTGCCGTAAAGCAGATGCGCATGGCTGCGCCAGCGGTT
>DAORUY010000225.1:0-3819 GCA_035433445.1 Paracoccaceae bacterium | reverse complement strand
GCCGGACGAAGAGGAGCCTTTCATCCCCTATGCTGCGCGGATGGGGGCGGCCTTCTTGCATGGCGCGGCGGTGACGATCCACAAGGCGCAAGGGTCGCAATGGGAAGAGGTGCAGGTCTTCGCCCCCGACCTTTTCGTCGCCGCGCGCATGGGCCGGACAGAGGCGGGGCTGGCGCTGTGGAAACGGCTTGCTTATGTGGCGATCACGCGCGCGGAAAAGCGGCTTTACTGGGTGGTCAGAAACCGCCTTGCACGGCCGCAACTCGCGCTGGGGATCGAGGATCTGCCGAAAGGGGCAGCGCCTTTGTCGCTCGCGCCCACCGAGGAGATCTGAGCGCTTCGGGGTTCCGGTCGCGGGGCAAAGCCGGTAGTCTGGCCCAAACACAGGAGAAACCCATGCGCTGCGTTTTCGTTCAGTTCCGCTGCCACCCCGGCAAGACCTATGAAGTGGCCGACGCGATCTATGAGCGGGAGGTCGTGTCTGAGCTTTATTCGACAAGCGGCGAATATGATCTGATGGCAAAAATCTACATCCCCGAGGAAGAGGATGTGGGTCAATGGCTGAACGGTCGGCTGTTCAATATCGAGGGGATCAGCCGGACGCTGACCACGATGACCTTCAAGGCGTTCTGAGATGGCGCGCACTTTGGTTGTCACCGGCGCGTCGGCGGGCATTGGCCGGGCGGTTGCGCGCCGGTTTCTGGGCGAAGGCTGGAATGTCGCGCTGATCGCACGTCGGGCCGACAAGCTGATCGAGGCGGCGGACGGGTTTGCCGAGGCGCTTTGCCTGACCTGCGACGTGACGGATTCCGCGGCCGTGGACCATGCCTTTGCATCGACGGTGGCGCGGTTTGGCCGCGTGGATGTGCTTTTCAATAATGCAGGCATCTTCCGGCCCGCCGCCCTGATCGATGAGATGCCGCTTGCCGACTGGGACGCCACGGTAGCGGTCAATCTGCACGGCATGATCTATGCCGCCCGCGCTGCCTTTCGCCAGATGCGGGCGCAGGCGCCGCAGGGCGGGCGGATCATCAACAATGGCTCGATTTCGGCCCATGCGCCGCGCCCCGGTTCGCTGGGCTATACCGTGACAAAACATGCGATCACCGGCCTGACCAAGGTTCTGGCGCTGGATGGGCGACCGTTCGGTATCGCCTGTGGCCAGATCGACATCGGCAATGCCGAAACCGAACTTGCCGCCAGCCTGGGGCAGGGCGCCCGTCAGGCCGATGGATCGGTCCGGCCCGAGCCTTTGATGGATGTGGCCCATGTGGCCGATGCGGTACTTACTATGGCGAACTTGCCCCCTTCGGCCAATGTGTTGAACATGACGCTGATGGCAACTGCGATGCCGTTTGTCGGGCGGGGTTAACGGCGGATCAGCCGGAAAACCGCCGATGCGGTCCAACCCGCCACCGCCGCGATCACCAGGGCGAGAATGCCGTAAACCGCGGGCTGTTGATGGGCGAGGCGAAAGAGCCAGCGTTCCAGCCCGACCTTGCGCACGAAGATCGTCTTTTCATAGAGACTGACCACCCGTCTGTCGCGCAGAAGGAAAATCCGGGTCGTGTAATTGCCTTCGACCAGATTGGCGGGCAGGTCGATATCGGTGCGAAAAAGCGTCTGCTCGGTCAGGCGGATCCCCCCTTCGTTCAGGGCATAAAGGCCGCGCTGAGTGCGTAGCCGGATCAGTGCATCGGTGAATTCCTGTGAATTTTCGACCGTTTGGGGCGCGCCGACCGACCGGATCGCGCGCGGGATGGAAATCGAATAGCGCAGATCTTCGGTGTCGGACACGATCTCGGTAAAGGGACCGGTTGTTGCGACCGCGTAGAAGCTGGGGGCAAGGTCGATCGTCACCACATCGGTGTTCAGCCAGACGCCGACGACGCGCGATTTGCGACGGACATTTTCCGGCTCGCTCGGCCCCTCGACGGTGATGATCACATCCAGGGGGCCATCGGGCAGCGGCGTTTCGCGTTTGACCGCGCCGTAGATCAAGATGTCCGACCCGTCGAAGTCGGCGGTGATGTCGATCCGGTCCTGGCTGAGGCCCGCTACGACATCTTCCTGTGCACAAAGCGGTGCGCCCGTCAGGATCATCATTGCCAGAGCGGCAAGGGGGACGAGGAACGCCTTCATCCGCCGGACCGCGCGGCGATGGAGAAAAGCTCGTCCGGGGTCGCCACCAGATCCCAGCTGAGTTTCAGGCAGACCGACAGGACCAGCAGTGCCAGAAGAACGCGCAATTGTTCGGCCTTGAGCCGCATGGCAAGTTGCGCGCCAATCTGCGCGCCGATCACGCCGCCAAGGATCAGCATCAGCGCCAGCATCAGATCGACCGACTGGTTGGTCAGCGCATGCATGAAGGTGGTGAAGGCCGTGACGAAGATGATCTGATAGAGCGAGGTGCCGATCACCACCTTGGTCGGCATGTTCAGCAGATAGATCATCGCCGGAACCATGATGAAGCCGCCGCCGACACCCATCACTGCGGCCAGGATGCCCACGAAGAAACCCACCAGAAGCGGGGGAATGATGCTGATGTAAAGGCCGGAGGTGCGGAACTTCACCTTCAGCGGCAACCGGTGGACCCACATATGCTGGCTGCGTTTGACAGGCTGGGCGCGGCGCGCGCGCGACATGCTGCGCAGGCTTTCCTGAAGCATCATCGTGCCGACGATACCCAGGAAAACTACGTAAGAAAGCTGCACGGTCAGGTCGATCTGACCCAGGCGCGACAGAAGGTTGAAAAGCCATATACCCGCTGTTGACCCTGCCAGGCCGCCCAGCATCAGGACGGTTCCCATGCGGATGTCGACGGTCTTGCGCTTGAGATGCACCAGCACGCCCGAGATCGAGGAGGCCACGACCTGATTGGCGCCCGTCGCCACCGCGACCGTGGGCGGGATGCCGATAAAGAACAGCAAGGGCGTGATGAGAAAGCCGCCGCCCACCCCGAAAAGTCCAGACAATACCCCAACAATGCCGCCCAGCCCGAAAAGCAGGAAGGCATTCACGGAAACCTCGGCAATTGGCAGGTAGAACTGCATCGGGGCCGTCATGGTCCGGGGGAGAAACCTGAACGAGTGATGACCCCTCGCGATTCCACTGTCAAAGGGGCAGGCGGTATTATTTCCCTTTTCCGGTCACGATTTGGGTCACTTTTGCAACGAAAGATCACAAAGGCGGTAAAATGACCGCCCCCAACCCCTTAGCGCTCCTTCACATAGGGCTCACCCCCGGCGCGCGGCGGGATGGCGCGCCCGACGAAACCAGCAAGGATGATGACCGTAAGGATATAGGGCGCGGCCTGCATGACCTGCACCGGCAGCGTGATGGGGCCAAGCGCGATATTGGGATAGCGGATCGAGATCGCCTCCAAGAGGCCGAAAAGCATGGTGGCGCCAAGCGCCGGCACCGGGCGCCATTTGGCGAAGATCAGGGCCGCGAGCGCGATGTACCCCTTGCCCGCTGTCATTTCCCTGCCAAAGCCCGCCGAAGGGGCAGATGTCGCAAGATAGGCGCCGGCGATGCCGCACAGAAGGCCGGTGATCATCACCGCGGTGAAACGCAGGCGGACGACCGAAATCCCGGCGGTATCGACGGCGGCGGGGTTTTCGCCCACGGCCCTGAGCCGCAGGCCGAAGCGCGACCGATAGAGCACCCACCAACTGATCGGCACGGCGGCAAAGGCCGCATAGGCCAGGATCGTCTGGCCCGAGATCAGTTCAGCGTAAAGCGGCCCGAGGAACGGCACGCCAGAGAGCGCCTCGGCGAAGGGCAGGGTGATCGGTTCGAACCGCGCGGAATTTTCAA
>DAORUY010000224.1:0-3847 GCA_035433445.1 Paracoccaceae bacterium | reverse complement strand
GCCAGAACGTAAAAATTCAACCATGCACCAATGACTTCGCGGCGGAAGTTCAGACCGGAGAAGTTGGCCTGCACCACGGCGCGCAGCCGGTCGCGCGGGCTTGCTGCCATGACCAGAGCGCCCCGCACCTCGGCCCCGTAGAGAGAAAGAATGTGACGCATGGCGGCCAAGAAAATCTGTTCCTTGGATCCGAAATAATGATGCGCCAGCGCCGAAGACATTCCCGCGCGTTTTGCGATCTGGCTGACGGTCACGTCGAGAGATCCCGTGCGCCCAATCTCGTGGATCGTGGCGCGGACCAAAGCCTCCTTGCGGATCGGCTCCATTCCAACTTTGGGCATGATACGGCCTTTCGTGCTGAAGGATTGGGACTACACAAGCTTTTATTGACTCGTCAATCAAGAAAAATCGTATTGTCGTGCGCGCCTCTTCTTTGCAGGAGACAGAGTCTTCGGCTACGCTCTCGCCATGATGGTCAGGAAATTGCGTCAGACATCGGTCGACCGGCAGATTCTTCTTGCTTCGAGGGTATTGTTTGACGTTAATTGACTCATCAATCAAGAAAACGGGGAGAACAACAATGAACCTTCGCTCGCTGTTGCTGGCGTCCGCTACGCTGGCCTTCGCTTGTCAGGCCAACGCAGAAGGCTGTGACAAGATCGTCTTTTCGGATGTCGGTTGGACCGACATCACCGCGACCACGGCCGTTACTTCGACCATCCTTCAGGCGCTGGGATATGAGACGGAAACCAAAATCCTGTCCGTCCCGGTAACCTACACCGGCCTGGCCGGCGGTGATATCGACGTGTTCCTGGGTAACTGGATGCCGACGATGGAGGCCGACATCGCCCCCTATCGCGATGCGGGCACCGTCGAAACCGTCCGGACCAACCTGGTCGGCGCAAAATACACGCTCGCCACGAACGCAGCGGGTGCAGCACTTGGCCTTGACGACTTTTCCAAGATCGCCGCCAACAAGGATGCGCTGGAAGGCAAGATCTACGGGATCGAGCCGGGCAACGATGGCAACCGCCTGATCCTCGACATGATCGGGGGCGACAAGTTCGGCCTGACCGGCTTCGAAGTTGTCGAAAGCTCTGAACAGGGGATGCTGGCGGCGGTGGCCAAGGCCGAAGGGGAAGGCAAACCGATCGTCTTCCTCGGCTGGGAACCCCACCCGATGAACGCCAACTTCAAGATGACCTATCTGGCGGGCGGCGATGAAGTGTTCGGGCCGAACTTCGGCGGTGCTGAAGTGGCAACGAACGTGCGGGCCGGCTATGTGGCCGAATGCCCGAACACCGGCAAGCTTCTGCAAAACCTCGAATTCACGCTGGCCATGGAAAATGAAATCATGGGCGCGATCCTGAATGACGGGACCGATCCGATGGAAGCTGCAAAAGCCTGGCTGGCCGCTCACGCAGATGCGCTTGGCCCGTGGCTTGACGGCGTGACGACGAAGGACGGCGGCGACGCCTTGGCAGCCGTGACGGCGGCCTTGCAGTAAGTCGGACATCGACCGCCGGGCCATCCCGGCATGAGAGAACGAAACGGCAGCGGCCCGCCGCTGCCGTTTTAGTAACAAAACCATGCGAAGGGGGACGCAATGGACTGGTTAGAGACACTCTGGCTCGCCGATCACAAGATTCCGGTCGGCAAGGTATCCAAATCCGTTTTCGACTGGATGAAGGAAAACGGCAAAGCGATCTTTGATTTCATGTCTTGGGTGATGGAAGGGCTGATCGCCGGCATCCTGTGGCTGCTGCAAACGCCGCATCCGCTGATCCTCGTCGCGCTCGCCGTCGGCTTGACCTGGTACCTGCAGCGCAACTGGAAAATTTGCCTCTTCGTGTTTGTGGGTTTCCTCTTCATCCTCAACCAGGGCTACTGGAAGCCGACGATGGAGAGCATGACGCTGATCTTGGCGTCCTGCGTGGTCTGCATGGGTATCGGGGTGCCGATCGGGATCGCCGCCGCCCACCGGCCCCGACTCTATCAGGCGATGCAGCCGGTGCTTGACCTGATGCAGACGCTGCCCACTTTTGTCTATCTGATCCCGGCCATCGTCTTCTTCGGCCTGGGCATGGTGCCGGGCCTGATCGCGACGGTGATCTTCGTGCTGCCCGCCCCAATCCGGCTGACCCATCTGGGCGTGTCGAACACCCCTAAGGCCCTGACCGAGGCACTGACGGCCTTTGGGGCCACCAAACGCCAGGTGTTGCTCAAGGCGGAATTGCCCTATGCGCTGCCGCAGATCATGGCGGGCCTGAACCAGACGATCATGCTGTCGCTTTCCATGGTGGTGATTGCCGCGCTGGTCGGCGCCAACGGATTGGGCGTACCGGTCGTACGGGCTTTGAACTCGGTCAACACGGCACTTGGCTTTGAATCGGGCTTTGTAATCGTGGTCGTGGCCATCGTCCTTGACCGTATGCTGCGCAAGGGGGACGTGTAATGGCCAAAGATCTAGCAGCGTCTGAAATCGCCGTTGAATTCAACAAGGTCAACATCGTCTTCGGCAATGAGCCGCAAAAGGCCCTGCCCCTGATGGACAAGGGCATGAACCGCACCGAGATCCAGAAGGAAACCGGGCAGGTTCTGGGGGTTCACGATTGTTCGCTGACCGTCGCACGCGGGGAAATCCTGGTGCTGATGGGGCTTTCGGGGTCGGGAAAGTCAACCCTGCTCAGGGCGGTCAACGGCCTGAACCCGGTCTGCCGGGGGTCGGTCACGGTTCATGACAAGAACTGGAACTGCGAAGTCGGGTCCGCGAACCGCGAAGATCTTCTGCGTGTCCGGCGCGAATGCGTGGCGATGGTCTTTCAGCAGTTCGGCCTTCTGCCCTGGCGGACGGTGCGCGAGAACGTTGGCCTGGGCCTGGAACTCGCGGGCCAGTCGGGCGAACAGATGCGGGAAAAGGTCGACCAGCAGCTGAAGCTCGTCGGGCTGCACGAACGGGCAAGCGCCAAGGTCGGCGAATTGTCCGGCGGCATGCAGCAGCGCGTGGGCCTGGCCCGCGCCTTCGTCACCGATGCGCCGATCCTTCTGATGGACGAACCTTTCTCGGCGCTCGATCCCCTGATCCGCACCCGGCTTCAGGACGAATTGCTGGAGTTGCAGGCGAAGCTTCACCGCACGATCATCTTTGTCAGCCATGACCTCGACGAGGCGTTCAAGATCGGCAACCGGATCGCGCTGATGGAAGGCGGGCGGATCGTTCAGTGCGGCACCGCGCGCGAGATCATCGCAAACCCGGTCAGCGATTATGTGGCGGATTTCGTCAACCACATGAACCCTCTGTCGGTCCTGACCGCGCGTGACGCGGTTGAACCGACGCCGAACACCACACCCACGGCGGGCCAGACCGATATCGACACGCCGATCAAGGATGTGATGGCGCGCCTGAAGGACGAAACCCGCGCGCTGGAGGTCCTGGACCATGGCGTGGTCGTCGGTCAGGTGTCGCGCAAGACCGTGATTGCGCGGCTGCTCGACCCGCGCGGCTGAGCCGGATCTTACGACTTTTCCAGATCGGGCGGGGGCGTTGTCCCCGCCCGTGATATTTGCGCCTCGCGCCAGCTCATGTAGCTGATCGCGCCGATGATGATGGCGCCGCCCAGCACGACATAGGGGTCAACCCGTTCACCGAACGCAAACCAGCCCAATAGGGTTGCCCAGATCAGTTGCAAGAAGACGACCGGCTGGGTCAGGCCTGCGGGCGCGGCGGCAAAGGCGCGGGCCATGAAATAATGGCCCGCCGTCGCAAAGAGCGCGACCACCGCCAGTAGCGCAAGCTGCCCCGCGGTCGGCGTGATCCAGGCCCAAAGCGCCAAGGGTGCCAGCCCCA
>DAORUY010000223.1:0-3902 GCA_035433445.1 Paracoccaceae bacterium | reverse complement strand
AGGCCGAGGCCCTGAAGAAGGAAGATGATGCCGCGTCGAAAGATCGGCTGGAGAGGCTTGAAAAAGAACTGTCTGACCTTCAGCAGAAGTCGGCGGCGATGACGGCCAAATGGCAGGCGGAGCGCGACAAGCTGGAAGCCTCTCGTGGCATCAAGGAGCAGCTTGAAAAGGCCCGCGCCGATCTGGAACAGGCCAAGCGGGAAGGCAACCTTGCCCGCGCGGGCGAGCTTTCCTACGGCGTGATTCCGGGGCTTGAGAAAAAGCTGACGGAGGCCGAGGCGCAAGAAGACGGGCTGATGGTGGAAGAAGCGGTCCGCCCCGAACAGATCGCCGAAGTCGTCGAACGCTGGACTGGGATCCCCACATCGAAGATGCTGGAGGGCGAGCGCGAGAAGCTCCTCAAGATGGAGGAGGAGCTTGGCAAGCGGGTCATCGGGCAGCGTCAGGCGGTGGTGGCAATTTCGAATGCCGTGCGCCGTGCGCGGGCCGGGCTGAATGATGAAAACCGCCCGCTGGGATCGTTCCTGTTTCTTGGCCCGACCGGCGTCGGCAAGACTGAACTGACAAAGGCCGTGGCCGAATATCTCTTTGACGATGACAGCGCGATGGTCCGCATCGACATGTCGGAGTTCATGGAGAAACACTCGGTCGCCCGGCTGATCGGGGCACCTCCCGGTTATGTCGGCTATGACGAGGGCGGGGTTCTGACCGAAGCCGTGCGGCGGCGACCCTATCAGGTCGTGCTGTTCGACGAGGTGGAAAAGGCGCACCCGGATGTCTTCAACGTGCTGTTGCAGGTTTTGGACGATGGGGTGCTGACCGATGGTCAGGGCCGCACGGTCGACTTCAAGCAGACGCTGATTGTCCTGACCTCGAATCTCGGGTCGCAGGCGCTGAGCCAGTTGCCGGAGGGCAGCGACTCCGGGGCGGCCCGTCGCGAGGTGATGGAGGCGGTCAGGGCCCATTTCCGGCCTGAGTTCCTGAACCGTCTGGATGAGACGATCATCTTTGACCGGCTGACGCGGGCGGATATGGACGGGATCGTGACGATCCAGCTTGGGCGGCTTGCACGGCGGCTGGCGGCGCGCAAAATCATTCTTGATATGGACGATGCAGCGCGCAAGTGGCTGGCCGATGAAGGGTATGACCCGGTCTTCGGCGCACGCCCCCTCAAACGCGTGATCCAGCGCAGCCTGCAGGACCCGTTGGCGGAGATGATACTGGCGGGCGATGTAAAGGACGGCGAAACGATCCGGGTCAGCGCCGCGGCCGAAGGGTTGATCGTCGGTGAGCGGATAAGCCAGTCGAACCGCGAACGTCCTGCAGGCGTGCCCCTGCAATGAGAGAAAGGGCGGGGAAACCCGCCCTTTGTTTCAAGGCGTGAACGCAGACGTGAGATCACTTCATTTGGCGACCGCCCACGCGGCAGCTAACCTTCTGCAAAAGAGAAGGAGCACCTCGCATGACCCAACGCTGGACAGCCGGCCTGAACTGGTCGGACGTTACGCCCAGATCCGTGTTCCTGAACCGCCGTGCGCTGATCCTTGGTGCGGGCGCTTTGGCCGTGGCCGGTCCTGCGGCGGCGAAGATCATGGCAAAGCCTTCGGCCTATTCAACCGATGCGCCGCCGAACAGCTACGAAGACGTGACGGGCTACAACAACTATTATGAGTTCGGCACCGGCAAGGAAGACCCGGCCGCAAATGCCGGCACACTGACGACAAGCCCCTGGAGCGTGAAGATCGACGGTCAGGTCGACCGGCCCGGCGATTACGGGCTTGAAGACATTCTGGCCAAGGCCAGTCTTGAAGAACGCATCTACCGCTTCCGCTGTGTGGAGGGCTGGTCGATGGTGGTGCCCTGGATCGGGTTTTCCCTTGGCGATCTTCTCGCGCGCGCGGGCGTACGCGCGGGCGCGAAGTATGTAGGCTTTGAAACCCTGATGCGGCCGGAGGAGATGCCGGGTCAGGCTTACCCAATTCTCAACTGGCCCTACCGTGAGGGCTTGCGGCTGGATGAGGCGATGCATCCGCTGACGATCCTCGCGAGTGGGCTTTACGGCGAAGCACTGCCGAACCAGAATGGCGCGCCGCTCCGGCTGGTGGTTCCGTGGAAATATGGATTCAAGTCGATCAAGTCGATTGTGCGGATCACCCTGACTGAGACGCAGCCGCCGACAAGCTGGAACATGCAGAACCCGTCCGAATACGGCTTCTATTCGAACGTAAACCCAGAGGTCGATCATCCGCGCTGGTCGCAGGCCACCGAACGACCCCTTGGCGGTGGTCTTTTTGGCGGTCGAGTCGAGACGCAGCCGTTCAACGGCTATGGTGAAGATGTCGCCGCCCTTTACGCCGGGCAGGATCTGGCGGTGGATTTCTGATGGACCTGGCTGGGCGGTTGAACCGGATGAGCCATCGGGTGCCGCCATGGCTGATCTATATGGGCGGCTTCACCTGGTCGGGGTGGCTTATGTGGCAGGCGACGTCGGGCGGCATGGGGGCTGATCCGGTCAAGGCGTTGGAACATGCGCTGGGCAAGACGGGTTTGCAGCTTCTGATCGCGGTGCTGTGTATCACGCCTGCCCGTCGCTATCTGGGGCTGAACCTGATCCGCTTCCGCCGCGCGCTGGGTCTGACGGCATTCTACTATATAGCGCTGCATTTCTTGGCATGGATCGTCCTCGACATGGGACAGCTAATTTCACAGGCGCTCGGCGATATCGTGAAGCGGCCCTATGTGACGATCGGCATGGCAGGTTTGGTTCTGCTGATCCCGCTGGCGCTGACCTCCAATGACCGGATGATCCGGCGGCTGGGTGCGGGACGGTGGCGTAAGCTGCACCAGCTGACCTATCCCGCCGTTTTGCTGGGCGGCGTCCATTATCTGTGGCTGGTGAAGTCCTGGCCGCCGGAGCCGATCCTCTATTTGGCGGCCATTGTCGGGCTGTTGGTCTTGCGACTGGCCCCCACACGCGGGCGAGTCGCGGCCTGATTCCTGAATCGGGCGCTGGATTCGGGCGCGAATCCGGGCCTCAGAAGAAAAATGACGGGCTTCCGTCAGGTCACCTCAGTGAATCATGAGCTGATTTGCCCGACCCGGCGGCCCGATTCAGGGGTAGCGGAGTGATTTGGGGACCTCGCGCACTGTTTCCGCCCCTCAGAGTCTGTGGATAACGGCTTTGAATCAGCCCATGCCGGAAAAGTTCGGGAAATTATCGTGCGCCAAACGCCTGCATTTCGTAGGCTTCCTTGCGCTAACCCCAAGATTTTGGGCCGAAAATCGAGTTTGATAAAAAAATGACATCTTTCTGCAAAAAAGCTCTTGCGGTCCCCAGCCGCCATCCGTAAATACCGCCTCACCGAAGCGGACAACACTGCAACGGTGGACGGAAACGGCGGAAACGCCCGGAAGTCAGAATAAAAAACGGGAACATGCAGGCGGTCGCGTCATAGCAATAGATGACGCAACCGGTTGATTTTGTCTCCTACGCTCTTTGAAATCGCTGGTTACTGAAGAGATATGTGGGCGGTTTGGTCCTTTCGATGGATCGAACGCTGCATATCGGCTCACTAGGGTTCGCCCGATGATGTGAGTGTCAGCTTCACTGTTTGACGGACACCGTTCTTCGGAACGATGTACATCAGACGGTAGACACCTTGCTGCCTAGCAAGGTGCAGATGTGCAGAGGTTCATACGTCAAGGATAGCAACGTAAGTTGCTTTCAACTTGAGAGTTTGATCCTGGCTCAGAACGAACGCTGGCGGCAGGCCTAACACATGCAAGTCGAGCGGGGGAGCAATCCCTAGCGGCGGACGGGTTAGTAACGCGTGGGAACATACCCTTTGGTACGGAATAGCCTCGGGAAACTGAGAGTAATACCGTATGTGCCCTTCGGGGGA
>DAORUY010000222.1:0-4049 GCA_035433445.1 Paracoccaceae bacterium | reverse complement strand
TTTTCACCAACCTTTACGGGATGCATGACCGCAGCCTGAAGGGCGCGATGAAGCGTGGCCATTGGGACGGGACGGCGAAGATCCTGGCGCAGGGCCGCGACTGGATCGTCGAGCAGGTGAAGGCGTCTGGCCTGCGCGGGCGCGGCGGCGCGGGTTTCCCGACCGGCCTGAAGTGGTCGTTCATGCCCAAACAGTCGGACGGGCGGCCCTCCTATCTGGTGGTGAACGCCGACGAATCTGAGCCCGGCACCTGCAAGGACCGGGAAATCATGCGCCACGACCCGCATACGCTGGTCGAGGGCTGTCTGATTGCGTCTTTCGCGATGGGGGCGAATGCCTGCTACATCTATATCCGCGGCGAATATATCCGCGAACGCGAGGCGCTTCAGGCCGCGATTGACGAGGCTTATGATGCGGGCCTGATCGGCAAGAATGCCTGCAAGTCGGGTTATGACTTCGACCTTTATCTGGCGCATGGCGCCGGGGCCTATATCTGCGGCGAGGAAACGGCCCTTCTGGAAAGCCTTGAGGGCAAGAAGGGCATGCCGCGCATGAAGCCGCCGTTCCCGGCCGGGTCGGGGCTGTATGGTTGCCCGACGACGGTGAACAATGTGGAATCGATTGCCGTGGTGCCGACGATCCTGCGCCGTGGCGCGTCTTGGTTCGCCTCCTTCGGGCGGCCGAACAATACCGGGACGAAGCTTTTCGGTATTTCCGGCCATGTGAACAACCCGTGCGTGGTCGAAGAAAGCATGTCGATTACGCTCAAAGACCTGCTCGAAACCCATTGTGGTGGGGTGCGCGGCGGTTGGAAGAACCTCAAGGCCGTCATTCCCGGCGGGTCATCGGTGCCGATGCTGAACGCGGCCCAGTGCGAAGAAGCGATCATGGATTTCGACTGGCTGCGCGAGGCACGCTCGGGCCTTGGCACGGCGGCAGTGATCGTGATGGACCAGTCGACCGACGTGATCAAGGCGATCTGGCGGCTGTCCAAGTTCTACAAGCACGAAAGCTGCGGCCAGTGCACGCCTTGCCGCGAAGGCACCGGCTGGATGATGCGGGTGATGGAACGGCTGGTGCGCGGCGAGGCGGAGATCGAGGAGATCGACATGCTCTTGTCGGTCACCAAACAGGTGGAAGGCCACACGATCTGCGCCCTCGGCGATGCTGCCGCCTGGCCGATCCAGGGGCTGGTCCGCCAGTTCCGCGACGAGATCGAGGACCGGATCAAGGCCAAGAAGACCGGCCGTATGGGCGCGATGGCGGCGGAGTGAGCGGATGCAACTGGTACGGGCCTGCATGATCGGATCTGCTGCGGGGGCACTTGCTGCTTGCGCCAGTCCGGTCGTCCCTGCGCGTCCCTTGGCCCAACCCGCTTTTGACACATCCTTCGCGGTGGAGCGTGGGGCGGATGGGTCAGTTCGTATCAGACGCACATCCGGTGTTCCTTTCACCTACTCAGACGGCTGGCCGGCCCGGCAAGCCGCCGACGCGCTCTGCGGCCCGCAAGGCGTGGCGTCATCGACGCGCGACCGGTTCGACAATGGCGCATGGGTCTTTGTGGGGGGCTGCGTATGAGTGCGAACATGCACCTCGCCGAACTCAACATCGGGCGCCTCATGGCCCCGACCGATGACCCGCGCGTGGCGGATTTCATGGCCGCGCTCGACCGGGTGAACGGTCTTGGCAAGCGGATGCCGGGGTTTGTGTGGATGATGGAAGGCTCGGGCGAGCCGGGGACGGGCAATACCGAGGCCAAGGTCGGGGACGACCCGCAGTTCATTTCCAACCTGACCGTCTGGGAAAGCGTGGAGACGCTGGAGAGTTTCGTCTGGAACACCGTCCACCGCCAGTTCTACGAACGCCGGGCGGAATGGTTCGAAGTGCTGGGCCAGATGCATTTCGTCATGTGGTGGGTGCCTGCGGGCCACCGCCCGACGCTGGAGGAAGCCTTGGCCCGCCTCGACCATCTGCGCGCCCATGGCGACAGCGACCATGCGTTCGGCTGGAAATATCTGAGCGAGGCGAAGCTGTGGAAAGCCCGCGCCTGCGCCCCTCTGGCGGCGGAGTAGGGCGATGATGGCATTTCAGTTCATCGGCCCGGTCATCGCCTCGGTCCTTTATGTCATCGTCTTCCAGAAGGCGGGTTTCAGAGGGCTGATCCTTGCCGTCAGTGCCGCGCCGATCCTCGGTTCGGTCTTGTCGATGGTGGTGGTCCGCACACTGGTCGCCGGGGGCGGCGGCCCGGGCATGATGATCCTGATCCCGCTCATCGCGATCCCGCTTTCGCTTCTGCCGCTTCTTTTCCTTGCCTTCAAATCCTGGCCGCCCGCCGGTGCGGCCCCCAATACCCGTTCGGAGAACTAAAGAATGTCGAACCTCCGCAAGATCATCATTGATAATATCGAAGTCGAGGTCGATCCGAACCTGACGCTCATTCAGGCCTGCGAACAGGCCGGGGTGGAGGTGCCGCGCTTCTGCTATCACGAGCGCCTGTCCATCGCCGGGAACTGCCGGATGTGTCTGGTGGAGGTCGTGGGCGGCCCGCCGAAGCCCGCCGCAAGCTGCGCGATGCAGGTGAAAGACCTGCGGCCCGGCCCGAATGGTGAGCCGTCGGTGGTGAAAACCAACAGCCCCATGGTCAAGAAGGCCCGCGAAGGGGTGATGGAATTCCTCTTGATCAACCATCCGCTCGACTGCCCGATCTGCGATCAGGGCGGCGAATGCGACCTTCAGGATCAGGCGATGGCCTACGGCGTGGATTTCAGCCGCTACCGTGAACCGAAGCGCTCGTCGGAGGATTTGAACCTCGGGCCGCTCGTCTCCACCGCGATGACGCGCTGCATTTCCTGCACCCGCTGCGTGCGCTTCACCACCGAAGTGGCGGGCATCACCCAAATGGGCCAGACCGGGCGCGGTGAGGACAGCGAGATCACGTCCTATCTGAACCAGACGCTCGATTCGAATCTTCAGGGCAATATCATCGACCTGTGTCCCGTGGGGGCGCTGACCTCGAAGCCCTACGCCTTCACCGCGCGGCCGTGGGAGCTGACCAAGACGGAATCGATCGACGTGATGGATGCGCTTGGGTCAAACATCCGCGTGGATGTGAAGGGCCGCGAAGTGATGCGGATCTTGCCGCGCAACCATGATGGCGTGAACGAGGAATGGATCTCCGACAAGACCCGGTTCATCTGGGACGGCCTGCGTCGCCAGCGCCTTGACGTGCCCTATATCCGGGAGGTTGGCAAGCTGCGCAAGGCGACCTGGAGCGAGGCGCTGAGTGCCGCCGCCAAGGCGATGAAGGGCAAGAAGGTCGCCGGGATCATCGGCGATCTTGCCCCGGTCGAGGCGGTCTTTTCGCTGAAGCGGATGATCGAAGGGCTGGGCGGCACGGTCGAATGCCGCACCGATGGCGCGAAACTGCCCGCGGGCAATCGTTCGGCCTATGTCGGGACGGCGCGGATCGAGGATATCGACGGCGCGCAGATGATCCAGCTGATCGGCACCAACCCGCGTGTGGAAGCGCCGGTGCTGAATGCGCGGTTGCGCAAGGCCTGGACCAAGGGCGCCAAGATCGGTCTGGTGGGTCCGAAGGCCGATCTGACCTATGAATATGCGCATGTGGGCAACGGGCGCGACAGTCTGACCGATCTGGTCAAGCTGCCGATCTCGGACGAAACCCGCGCCAAGCAGACATTGGTGATCATCGGGCAGGGCGCGCTGAACGAGGCCGATGGCGAGGCCGTTCTGTCGCAGGCGATGAAGCTGGCCGAAAACACCCAGTCGAAATTCCTGGTCCTGCATACGGCCGCATCGCGCGTCGGCGCGATGGATGTGGGCGCGGTGACGGAAGGTGGCCTGAAAGCCGCGCTTGAAGGGGCTGAGGTGGTCTATAACCTCGGCGCCGACGAGGTCGAAATCGCGCCGGGAGCCTTTGTGATCTATCAGGGCAGCCACGGCGACCGGGGCGCGCACCGGGCCGACATCATTTTGCCCGCCGCGGCCTACACCGAAGAAAACGGCCTTTTCGTGAACACCGAAGGCCG
>DAORUY010000221.1:0-4087 GCA_035433445.1 Paracoccaceae bacterium | reverse complement strand
ATCGGCTCCAGCGCCTTCAGCCATTCATCGCCCGCGCCGCCCGCGTAGAAGGCTTCCTCCTCTGCCTCGGCCGCCGCGCGGATCTTTGCCTTCATGGCCGGATCGGCGATGGCCACGAAGAACCATGGCTGGTGATTGGCGCCCGACGGCGCGCTGCCCGCCGCCGCCACGCAAGCCGCGATGATCTCGCGCGGGACCGGGGTGGGCGCGAAATCGCGCACCGTATGGCGCTTTTTCAGATGGTCGAGAAAGGCTTCCGCCGCCGCCAGCGCCTCGGCATCGGACAGATCGGCGCGGTCGGGCAGGGGCAGGGGTTTGTAAGTGACCTGATCTCGGAAATACATGCGGCTCCCCGTCCTGACTGTGATTGCCCGATATTAACCGCCCCCGATCAGAACGCCAGCAGCAAAGACCAGCGCACCGCCCAGCACCACCTGAAACGCGGCGCGCAGGAAGGGGGTTTCCATATAGCGGTTCTGAATCCAGACGATCGCCCAGAGCTCGACAAAGACGACGGCGAAGGCGATCAGGGTCGCGGTCCAGAAATCGGGGATCAGATAGGGCAGTGCATGGCCAAGCCCGCCCAGGGCCGTCATCACGCCCGAAGCAACGCCACGTTTCCACGGCGCGCCACGGCCCGACAGCACGCCATCATCATGGACCGCTTCGGTAAAGCCCATCGAAATCCCGGCCCCGACCGAGGCTGCAAGCCCGACCAGAAGCGTCGTATGCGGATCTTGCGTGGCAAAGGCCGTGGCAAAGATCGGCGCAAGGGTCGAGACCGAGCCATCCATCAGCCCGGCCAGCCCCGGCTGCACCCAGGTCAGCACGAACTGACGGTGTGCGGCGCGGTTTTCCTCGCCGCGGGTGCCCTCATCCAGATGGTGATCGCTGAGCGCGCCTGCCTTCTTTTCATGCCCGCTTTCGGCTGCCGCCAGATCACCCAGAAGTTTGCGTGTCGCCGCATCCTGGGTCTGACCCGCAGCGCGCAGGTAAAACGCCGCCGCCTCGTGCTCCATCGCTTCGGCTTCGGCCCGCATCCGCTCCAGGCTCAGGTTCTCCATCAGCCAGACGGGTTTTCGCGCGTAAAATCCCGCGACATGTTCGCGCCGGATCAGCGGGATCACTTCGCCGAACCGCGCCTGATGCCGTTCGATCAGCCAGCGGCGATGCGTGTCTTCCTCGACCGCCATTGCATCGAAAAGCGCGGCCGACCCCGGATAGTCCTTGCGCAGCCGTTCTGCGTAGCTGCGGTAGATGCGGGCGTCGTCTTCCTCTGAGGAAATGGCCAGCGCCAGAATATCTTGCTCGCTCAGATCGCTGAAGCGCCTGCGTGTGGCCAGCCCCGGTATCATGTCGTTCTCCAATCTGGAATGATTCCAAGTTAGCCGGGGGGCAGGGCAAGGGCAAGTCAGCCATTCTGAACCGATCGGTTCAGTTTGCCCTTGAAAAACTGAACGACTCAGTTTAGATCGGAATTACTAAACGAAACAGTTCAATTTGGGGGCACCAGATGACCATCCTACGCACCGCTTCTGTCGCACTTCTTCTTGGCCTTGCCGCCGTACCGGCGATGGCCGACAGCTTCGGCATTGCCGACCTGCCGCGTCTTGATTTCCCCACGGCGGCCGATGTCACGCGCGCCTGCTCCGATCTTACCGCGCCCGCCTGTGCGCCGGTCAACGGCTGAACCTTTCCGTCTCATGACGATTGCACCCCGTCATAGGGCGAAAAGCGTGGCGGGCCATCCGGCGGAGGCCCGCCCGTCCACATTGCTTGCGGCCGCGCCCTTGCCCGGTCTATCATCCCCAACGGGGATATGGGCAGGACAGATGACCGCAGAGGCGATTGCCTTCCGCAAAGGGCGCAAATTCGATCAGGTGCTGGAAGGCGCGCGCGAGATCTTTCTGCGCGACGGGTTCGAAGGGGCCTCAGTCGACGACATCGCCCGCGCGGCGGGCGTGTCAAAAGCCACGCTTTACAGCTATTTCCCCGACAAGCGTATCCTGTTCGTCGAGGTGGCAAAGCGCGAATGCCGCCGCCAGGCCGACGAGGCGTTGCAACTGGTCGCGCTGACTGCGCCGCCCGATTGCGTGCTGCCCGAAGCCGCCCGCAGGATCATCGATTTCTTCCTGTCCGAATTCGGTCGCGCTGTCTTCCGCATCTGCGTGGCCGAGGCGGACCGCTTCCCCGAACTCGGGCGGGAGTTTTATGAAAGCGGCCCGGCGCTGGTCCGTGACCGCATCGCCGCCTATCTGGACGGGGCTGTCGCGCGCGGGGAACTGATGATCGACGATACGCTTCTCGCAGCCGACCAGTTTGCCGAACTGTGCAAGGCCACGATCTTTCCCGCAGTGATCTTCGGCGTCCGCCGCGACTTTACCCCGGCCGACCGCGAACATGTGGCCAAAAATGCCGTCGAAATGTTTCTGGCGCGCTATGGGGTAAAGCAACAGGCCTAAGCCTTGTCGCGCACCTTCATCGCATTGTTCTGGCCTTGAAACACATCGAACCGCCCGGTTTTGCGTAAAAGATCTGACAGTTTCGCACTGCCATAGGTGCGGGGGTCGAAGTCGGGGTGCAGTTGGGTGATCACCTGGCCCAAGAGGCCCAGCGAATAGTCGTCCTGATCGGGGTCGATCTTGCGCATCGCGTCGCGGATCAGCGGTATGGCCTTCGCAGCCGGTTCCTTGATCTGGGCTTCCGTCTCCGATGGTTTGCCTTGCTTGGCACCGGCGGGCAGCGGCGCATCGCTACCACCGACAATATTTTCGATCAGCACGAACCTGTTGCAGACCTTGCGCAGGCTCTCGGGGGTCTTGGCTTCACCGATGCCGATGACCTGAAGACCGTCTTCGCGGATTCGGCTTGCCAGCCGGGTGAAGTCGCTGTCGGACGACACCAGAACGAACCCGTCCACCTTGCCCGCATGCAAGATGTCCATCGCGTCGATCACCAGGCCGATGTCGCTGGCGTTCTTGCCCTTGGTATTGGCCGACTGCTGGTGCATGACCAGCCCCAGATCGCGCGCCTGTTCCTTCCATTGCGACAGCGCAGAGCTTGACCAGTCGCCATAGACCCGCCGCACTGATGGTTCGCCAAAGGCCGCCACCTCGTCGAGAATCGCCGCGGCATGGCGGGCGGGGATATTGTCGGCGTCGATCAGGACGGCAAGGAAGGTGCCGGTTTTCACTTGGGTCATAGGGTCCTCACTTCTGCCTCACCTTGCCTGAGGCTGGCCGCGCTGTCACGGCCTGCGCGGCCTGTGGTGCAGAAATGGTTAACGGCGGTCAGCTGCCGGAAACGTATGCTGCTTTGGAATACGTTTGGAATACGTTGGGAATACCAGGAAAGAGCGGGCCACACCCCCCGTTAAGCCATCGTTCTCAAGGGCTTGTCGGGGGGCGGGCTGCGGTTCTCAATAGACGACGACCGCCCGGATCGACTTCCCTGCGTGCATGAGATCGAAGCCTTCGTTGATCTTCTCCAACGGCAGGATGTGGGTGATCATGCTGTCGATCTCGATCTTGCCGTCCATGTACCAGTCGACGATCTTCGGCACATCGGTTCGGCCGCGCGCGCCGCCGAAGGCGGTGCCTTTCCAGACGCGCCCCGTGACCAGCTGGAAGGGACGGGTTTCGATGACAGCGCCGGCAGGCGCGACGCCGATGATGATCGACTGGCCCCAGCCGCGGTGGGTGCATTCCAGGGCGTCGCGCATCACCTTGACGTTGCCGGTGCAGTCGAACGAATAGTCCGCGCCCCCGATCTTGTCGAAAGGCGTCTTGGTCAGGTCGACGATGGCCTGCACGACCGAAGTGCCCTCGGCCAGTTTCTTGGGGTTGACGAAATGGGTCATCCCGAACTTCTCGCCCCAAGCTTTCTTGTCATCGTTCAGATCGACGCCGATGATCATGTCGGCCCCGGCCATCTTCAGGCCCTGGATCACATTCAACCCGATGCCGCCCAGACCGAAGACAACGGCCTTGGCACCAATCTCGACATTCGCCGTGTTCAGGACCGCACCAATCCCTGTGGTCACGCCACAGCCGATATAGCAGATCTTGTCGAAGGGCGCGTCCTCACG
>DAORUY010000220.1:0-4088 GCA_035433445.1 Paracoccaceae bacterium | reverse complement strand
ATGGCGCGCCGGGGTTGGTGGCGACGGTAAATTCCACCTGATCGCGCCCATCCGGCCCCGGATCCGCGCGGGAGAGGACCGTCTCAAAATGTGCGCGTTCCATCTTGAGCGGCGCAAGTTCGGAAGCGATCGCCTGATCGAGCGCGTTTGCCCCGGCGCTGCGCACCGACGACAGATGCTGCGCAGCGCGGTCATAGGCCTGCCCCGCCTGATCGAGCCTGGCCTGCAAGGTCTTCAGATTGCCGCTGGCCCCGTCCAGGCCCGCCAGCCGCGCGCGCAGATCTTCGGCAAAGGTGCCAAGCTCATCGGCGGGCACCCCATGCTTGCGCGCCAGCGCCCGGATGGCGAAAAGGCGTTCCTCGGTCCGTTCCAGTTCGAAAGGATCGAAAGACGACGCCTCCAGACAATCCTCGACACCCTGCGCGGCCTCGCCCAGTTCGGTCAGGGCACGGCCGAGTGCCGCGAGCGGTGCGTCGAGCCTGCCCTCGGCCCGATCGGCCGCCGCATCGAGCCAGCGCGTCGCATCCGACATCTGCCCTTCGGCACCCTGCGGCCCCAGCGCCTGCAGCGCGCGGGCCAGATCGTCGCGGATGCGCGCGCCGGACTGCATCGCACGGCGGCGGGCGTCCAGCTCTGCCTCTTCCCCGGGTTTGGGATCGAGCCGGTCGAGTTCCCCCACGGCGTGACGCAGAAAATCCTCGTCGGCTTTCAGCCTGTCTTGTGCGGTCTCGGCTTCGGCCAAAGCACGGCGCGCCTCCGCCAAAGCCGACCAAGCGGCGCGGGTTGCCGACGGATCGGAACCGGCGAACGCATCAAGCAGCTGACGGTGGCCGCGCGGGTTCAGAAGGCCCCGGTCGTCATGCTGGCCATGCAGTTCCACCAGGAGTTCAGACAGGTCGCGCAGCACTTCCGCCGATGCGCGGCGATCATTCACCCAGGCGGTCTTGCGTCCGTCGGCGGTAGTGATCCGGCGCAAGATCAATTCTTCGCCCGCCTCAATTCCCGCTCCGGCCAAAACCGCGCGGGCGGCATGGGTTGGTGGCAGATCGAAGACGGCCGTCACCTCGCCCTGTGCGGCGCCTTGCCGGACCAGATCGGCACGTCCGCGCCAGCCCAGCACGAAGCCCAGACAATCCAGCAAGATCGACTTGCCCGCGCCGGTTTCACCCGTCAACACATTCAGACCCGGCCGGAAGGACAACTCCAGCCGGTCGATGATCAGCATGTCGCGAATTTCAAGCGCGCGCAGCATGACTGTCCCTGAAGAATGCGCGGGGGCCGCGCACCGCCCTTACATCCATTCGCCCTTGATCATCTGGCGGTAGATGGCGCTCAGCCAGTTGTCGCCGCGCGTCTTCGGCGCAAGGCCCTGTTTGGTCAGCAGACGGTAGCCATCCTGATACCAATCGGTCGACTGGAAGTTGTGACCAAGGATCGCGCCCGCTGTCTGCGCCTCGTCGGTGATGCCCAGCGACAAATAACATTCGATCAGGCGATAGAGGGCCTCCGGCGTATGGGTCGTGGTTTGGTATTGTTCCACCACCACGCGGAAACGGTTAATCGCCGCTGTGAAGTTCTTGTGCTTCAGATAATAGCGCCCGATCTCCATCTCTTTCGCGGCCAGATGGTCAAAGGCGAGGTCGAATTTCAGGATTGCCGACTTCGCATATTCGCTGTCGGGATATTCCTCGATCACCGCGCGCAGCGCTTGCAACGCCTGGAAGGTCAGACCCTGATCGCGGCCCACTTCGTCGATCTGGTCATAATAGCTCAGCGCGAGCAGATATTTCGCGTAAGCCGCGTCTTCGTCCGCAGGATAGGTGTCGATATATCGCTGCGCGGTTGCGCGGGAATTTTCGTAGTCGCGGTCCTTGTGATAGGCGAAGGCCTGCATGATCAGCGCGCGCTTGGCCCATTCGGAATAGGGGTAAAGCCGCTCGACCTCGCTGAAATAGCGCACGGCATCCTTGCCCTTGCGGCTGGTTTCCAGCGTGAATTCGCCGCGCGAATAGATCTCCTCGGCCGTCAGCGTATCAAGAGGCGCTTCTTTCTGCCCGCCGCCGCACGACGCGAGCGCTGCCACCAAGGCAAGGCTTCCGACAAGATTTGCCGCACTTTTGCCCCGCACCATCACCCGCCCACCTCGTTTGTTCTTCCTTGCCAGCGGGGCGATCAAAGACCTGCACCTGCCGCTTCGCCTTGTCCTAGCACAGAAAAATCCGCTGCGCAAAACGGCTTTCGCAGGGCATTGCCCAATCGCCATGCCCAGTCGAAGGAACCGGCAAAACGGCGTTTTCCAAAAGGATTGACGGTCAGGCGACGGCTGGAATATCGGCCAAGTGGACACCCGCGCCGGGCAGGCTGCGCCGACGTGCCGCATCGCACTCCACGATGCGGTAAGCGTCCGGTTGTGCGAAGAGCGCCCGCAACAGACGGTTGGTCATTGCGTGACCGGCCCGGTTGCCCGTGTAGCGGCCAAGGATCGGCGCACCGGCAAGCGCAAGATCACCCAGCGCGTCGAGCATCTTGTGGCGCACAGCTTCGTCCGCGCGGCGGAACCCGCCGGGGCTGAGGATATGCTCCCCTTCCACGACGACCGCATTGTCATACGTGCCACCCAGCGCAAGGCCGTTGGCGCGCATCGCATCCACATCGGCCTGACGGCAGAAGGTGCGACAATCGCTGAGTTCGCGCACGAAGCTGCCGTTTGCCATCGACAGGCGCTTGTGCTGATGGCCGATGGCGGCATCGGTGAAGTCGATGGAAAAGTCGATCTCCAGCGCGCCGGCGGGTTCAAGGCGTGCGACCGCCTCGCCTTCGCGCACTTCAACCGGCTTCAGGATTTCGACGCAGCGCACTTCTTCGTCCAGATCCCGCAGCCCGCGCCCCAGGATCGCGGCCACGAAAGGCTGCGATGAACCGTCCAGGATCGGCACTTCCGGTCCGTTGATTTCAATGAGCGCGTTGTGAATGCCGCACCCCGCCAGGGCCGCCATTATATGTTCGATGGTCGAAACGCTGACGCCCGCCTGATTTTCGATCACGGTGCACAAGCGCGAAGGTGTAACCGCATCCCAGATGGCCGGGATCATCGCATCGCGGCCGATCACATCCATGCGACGAAACCAGATGCCATAATTGGCCGACGCCGGACGAACCGTCATGCGCACCGGCGCCCCGGTGTGAAGGCCCACACCCTGAAACGTCGCGGCGGATCTGATCGTGGTCTGCACTTTAGGCCCCATTCGCTGCGGCCCTTCAGAGGGACCGCTTTCGCTGAGAGTGAGGTAATCGGCGGCGGCCGTAATCTCAATTCACTCTTTGTAACGGAATGAAACAAACACGCGTCAGAACTGCAACGGCCCGCCAGCATAGCGCAATTCATTGATTTCAAAAGATAAGGCCGGGTCTCCCCGGCCTTCATTCATCACGGTGACGTTGCGTCTCAGTTCGCCTGACGACGCAGGAAGGCGGGAATCTCGACCCGGTCCTGTTCGGGTTCCGCCTGATTTTCTTCTTCATACTCCGCGCGGGGCTGCTGGCGCATCGCCGGCATGACCCGGCCCTGCGGCTGCGCAGCGGCCGACTGTCCGCCCGTCATGCGGTTGATCAGGGAGTTGATTCCAAAGCGCGGCTTGTCGGCGGCAGCCTCTGCCTGTTGTGGCTGAGTCGGGGTGGGCCGGGTGACCTGCGGGTTGGACGGCGCGCGGCTGACCGCAGCCTGCAGGCGCGCCATCGCTTCAGGCGAAGGCGTTCCCGGTGCACGCGGACGCGGGGCAACGAAGGCGCTTGCCTCGTCCTCAACCTGGAAGTCGCGCTGCATCTGCACGGGGGCAGGCTGCGGGCGATAGGCCGGGGGCGGCAGATCGTCTGCGGCTTGCTGTTGCGGCGGGGCGTAACGCGGCGTTTCGTCAAAAAGCGACGGTTCCTGCGCGGCTGCGCGCGGGGCTTCTTGCTGCACTTCGGGCTGCTGGAACACGGGCTGCGCGGCGACGGGTTGCTGCATCACCGGCTGCGGGGCGGGCTGCGGTGCCGGTTGATGCTGCTGGATCAGCGGCTCTGCCAGACGACGGCGCGCCACGGGGGTT
>DAORUY010000219.1:0-4105 GCA_035433445.1 Paracoccaceae bacterium | reverse complement strand
TCATATCGGTGTGCGGCTCCAGCCCGCAAGCCAGCGCCTGCAAGGCCTGCGCCCGTCCGATCTCGCCCCCGTCGACGGTGACTGCGGCATTGTTGGACATGTTCTGCGGCTTGAAGGGTGCGACCTTCAGCCCCCTGCGGGCGGCGGCGCGGCAGAGGCCCGCCACCAGCATCGACTTGCCGACATTGGACCCGCAACCCTGGATCATCAAAGCCTTGCCCATCAGTTGATCCCCAATATGTCCGGCAGGCGGTGCCGTGTCGCTGCGGTAAAGTGAAAGGCGTTCCAGCCGCGAGAATGCGCGCCTGCGATATATTTTGAACTATCGTCAATCAGCAAAATCCGCCCGCCGTCCAGGCCGGCCCACTCCTCGATTGCCCGGTAGAACGCCGGGTCAGGCTTGACTGCGCCGATCTGACCCGAGGAAAAGATCCGCTCGACCCGCGCGCCAAACCCCATGTCGCGCCCAATATAATCGGACCGCCGGGGCTCGTTGTTGGTGCCGATGACCTTGCGATGGCGGCAAGCGTCCAGCCATTGCCCCACCTCCGGGTCAGGCGTGGCCTCATGTTCGAACCAGCCCCGCAAGAAGACGTCCGGCTCCTCCTCGGCGCCCTCCCTGCCCAACCATTCGGTCACGACCTCAAGCAGATCGCGCTGCCCGCACATGATCTCGGCAAAACGGCCCGATCCGAAAACGGCCTCCTCGAAACTGACCGGATCAAAGCCCCGGTCAGAGGCCAGTGAGGAGACCCAGGCATAGGTTTCCTGCGGCAGGTTGCGATTCAGCACCCCGTCGAAATCCCAAACAACCAGATCGAACAACAGGCGCGTCATGGCCACAGCCTCTCTGCGGCCAAGGCCGGGGGCTCTGCCCCCGGACCCCCGGGATATTTGGACCAGAATGAAGAGGTAGGACGAAGAAAGCGGCGCCCCACTTCAAACGCGAACCGACGAAGCAGGGCGCTTTCACTCTGGACGGTCATCGGCTTCCCAGCCTGTACCGTAAGGAAAGCTTCACCATGATTCTCTTTCATTCTGGTTAAAATATCCCGGGGTCACCATTGGTGCGCCATTGGTTCGAGCGCCAATGGCGACGGGGCAGAGCCCCCGGCCTCGCCTTCAGAATTCCACGCCCTTCTGACCCTTGATCCCCGAGCGGAACGGATGTTTGATCAGCGTCATCTCCGTCACCAGATCGGCAATCGCGATCAGTTCTTCCTTGGCATTGCGGCCGGTCAGCACCACATGGGTCATCGCGGGTTTCTCGGTCGCCAGGAACTCCACCACCTCGTCAATCGGCAGATAATCGTAGCGCAGCGCGATGTTGATCTCGTCGAGGAGCACCATCTGGTTCTTCTCGTCGCGGATCAGCTCCTTGGCCTTTTCCCAGCCTTTGCGCGCAGCAGCGATATCGCGGTCCTTGTCCTGGGTTTCCCAGGTAAAACCCTCGCCCATTGCATGAAACTGGCAAAGATGGGCAAAGTTCGCCTCGATCAATGTGCGCTCGCCGGTGGACCAGGCACCCTTGATGAACTGGACCACTGCGCAGGGCATTCCATGGGCAATACAGCGCAGAATCATCCCGAAAGCCGAGGAGCTTTTGCCCTTTCCCGCCCCGGTATGGACGATGATCAGGCCCTTTTCGCCTTCCTTCGTGGCCATAATCTTGTCGCGCGCGGCCTTCTTCTTGGCCATTTTCTGGGCGTGGCGGGTGGCCTCGTCCGGGGCATCGGTCGTTTTCGCTTCGCTCATGGTCCCTTCCGTTGCTTGACAGGGTGGCCAGCTTGGCCCACTGGGTGGGTTTGCTGGTTCCTGTCCTATGACAGGCGAAGAGGGAATGCGACAGGGATTGCGACGAACGGTCGACCAATCCCGAAGCGCAGCCGCCCCCGCGACCGTGACCGGAGAGGGTCCTGAAGCCACTGGCATTCGTGCCGGGAAGGCCGGACCCGGGGGGAGAGATCCTCGCTCCGCAAGCCGGGAGACCTGCCAGCATGTGAAGGATGTTAGGGCGGACGGGGTGTTCCGCGACCGGCTCGGGCGGGCTTTGCCGTCCTCGCAGGGTCATTCCCGCCGCCCGGGTGGAAAGGAAGGCCCGCGTGACCGTCACGCTTCATGTCTGCGTCACCTGCCGCCGGGGCCTGCCCGATGCGGGCGACGGCGTGCGCCCGGGGGCGGCCCTGCATCAGGCTTTGGTGGCGGCTGGCGCGCCCGCAGGCGTGCGCATCGTTCCGGCCGAATGCCTGTCGGCCTGCGACAATGGCTGCAATATCGCGCTTTCCGCCCCTGGCCGCTGGTCCTATGTCTATGGGCATATGGACCCCGCGCTGCATGTTCCCGATATCTTGACCGGCGCCGCCGCCTATGCCGCCGCCCCCGACGGGATCGTGCCCTGGCGCGAGCGTCCGCAGATTTTCCGCAAGCAATCGCTTGCCCGCATTCCCCCGATGGAGTCCCCAGAATGACCGAACTTGCCAAAATTCCCGTCACTGTCATCACCGGCTTTCTGGGCGCGGGCAAAACCACGCTGATCCGTCACCTGATGGCCAATCCGCAGGGCAAACGCCTTGCCGTTCTGGTCAACGAATTCGGCACCGTCGGCGTGGATGGCGATATCCTCAAATCCTGCGCCGATGAAAACTGCCCGGTCGAGAATATCGTGGAGCTGGCGAATGGCTGCATCTGCTGCACCGTCGCCGACGATTTCATTCCGACGATCGAGGCGCTCATGGCTCTGCCCCAGCGCCCCGATCATATCTTGATCGAAACCTCGGGCCTTGCCCTGCCGAAACCGCTGCTGAAGGCCTTCGACTGGCCTGCGATCCGTTCGAAGATCACCGTGGATGGCGTCGTGGCGCTGGCCGATGCCGAAGCCGTGGCGGCGGGCCGGTTCGCACCGGACGAAGATGCCGTGCAGGCCCAGCGGGCGGCGGACGCCAGCCTTGACCATGAAACGCCCCTGTCGGAAGTGTTCGAGGATCAGATTTCCTGCGCCGATATCGTGCTTTTGTCGAAGGCCGACCTTGTGGGCGAGGCGGGTCTTGCCGCCGCCCGCGCGGTGATCGAGGCGGAGGCCCCGCGCAAACTGCCGATTCTTGCGATGGAGGAGGGCCGGATCGACCCGCGCCTGATCCTTGGCCTGAATGCCGCGGCCGAGGACGATCTGGCTTCGCGCCCCTCGCATCACGACGGGCACGACGATCATGAACATGACGATTTCGAAACGGTCGTGGTGGAGCTGGGCGAAGTTGACGACGCCGAGGCGCTGAAGGCGGCGATCGTCCGGCTGGCGCGCGAGCAGAACATTCTTCGGGTGAAGGGTTATGTCGCCATGACCGGCAAACCGATGCGCCTGCTGGTGCAGGCGGTGGGCGAGCGAGTGCGGGCGCAATATGACCGGCCATGGGGGGCGGAGCCCCGCCGCTCGCAGCTTGTCGTGATCGGCGAACATGACGACGTGAACCTTGATGCGATCCGTGCGGTTCTGATGGCGGAAAGCGTGGGAGCCTGATCCGCCATGCATGTCGTCTTCCGCGAAAGCCATGGGCTTGAAGAAACGGAAACCCCGACCGATCTGGGCCAAAACCCGGCCGATCTGGTGGTGCTTTCGTTTTCCGACAGCGACCTTGGGGCGTTCGCGGCGGGCTGGCATCGGGCAGGGGGGGGATTGCCGGACCTCAGGCTGGCCAATCTGGTGGCGCTGAAACATCCGCTTTCGGTCGATACCTATGTTGAGGCGACGCTTTCTGACGCCAAAGGTATCCTGATCCGGCTGATCGGTGGCGAGAGTTATTGGCCCTACGGTTTGGCGCAGGTGCAGGATCTGGCCCGCCGCAAGGGTATCGCGCTGGCGATCCTGCCCGCCGACGGCCGCGAAGATCTGCGGCTTGACCAGTTGTCGACCTTGCCGGTTTCGACCCTGCGGCGCTTGCAGCATCTGTGTGATCAAGGGGGCGCCGTCGCGGCACAGGCAGCGCTTCAGCAACTGGCGCTGGCGGCCGGGCTTTATGCCGGGCCGGTGGCGGGCGACAAGACGGTGCCGGATTTCGGCTTTTACCGGCCGGGCGCGAGGCAATGTCGAGCAGGTTTTTCACGGCGGCGG
>DAORUY010000218.1:0-4107 GCA_035433445.1 Paracoccaceae bacterium | reverse complement strand
CTGAGATCAACACCGGGGGACTTGAGCACCATACGCGTCAAATCAACCTGACCGTCGACGCGATGTGTGCCGTCGGCCTCCAGCGAAACGGCAGTTCCAAAGAAATCACCATATGTCTCGGACAGCAGCGGGGATATGTCCCCGTTGAGCGCCAGAGAGAACCGGCGATCCCCGGTCCGGCCGTCTGCGCCCGGCGGCGCGGTCGTTGTCAATTGGCCCCGGATGCGCGGAACATTGTCGGTGCTCAGCGCCAGATCCGTGCGGAAATCGGCGAATGTGCCCGACCCATGGAGGGCAAGCTCAGCCGCCGGCACACCGGGCAAGTTAAGGATCGTAGCCGCAACCCCGCCCGGCCCTTCCTTTGCGAGCAGGTCAAGCGTCGCTTCGCCGGTTGCATTGGCATAGGAGCCGCTGAATGTCAGCGCGCCGTCCTTGCCATCGACACGGCTGAGCGAAAAATCTGCAGACCCGGCGCCACCGGCAAGATCGGCCCGCCCCTGAATTGAAACAACGGCCTCTTGTCCAAGGACTTCCGGTGCCAGAATGACACGATCAGCGCGCAGCTGACCTATCGACACCGAAACCGGAAGGTCCGGCAGGGAAAAACCCGAATAATCCGCCTGTGCTTCGCCCGACGACGGCTTGCGCAACAATTCGATCTGTGCGGCGGACAGTTCGGCAATCTCGACCCGGCCGGACAGCAAGGCTCCGCGATTCCAGCTGATCGCACCATCCCTGAAGCGGATCCACACACCCGCGTCGTCGGCGATAGCAAGCTCAGTGAAGGTCGCACGCGATGAAAGCGCGCCCTGAAACCCCTCTATCGTCACCGTTCGCCCGATACCGGAAAGATTGCTTTCAAGGAAACCTGTCAAATATCCCTTGTCGGTTTCCGTCTCGCTCTGGTCCTGAGCCTGCAGCGGCAAGCAGCAGAGGATCAGCCACCCGATGATCGCCAGCCAGCGCATCAGAAGGACTGCCCTATGCCGACATAGACCTGCATTCCGTCGCCGGTGCTGCCTGAAATCGGAAAGGCCACATCGAGCCTGACAGGGCCGAACCCGGTGTCATATCGCACGCCAAGACCGGCGCCGGCTTGCCACTCTCCGGTACCGCTGAACCAATCGCTGTCGCTGATGTAACCGGCGTCCACAAAGGCAACGGCGCCCAACCTGTCACTGACCGTCGCGCGCACCTCGCCAGAAAGGGCCGCAAAGCTGCGGCCACCCGTCTGGATCGTCCCGCCGCCAGGCAAGGCTGAGGTCGCACCGAGAGATTGGTAAGGATGGCCGCGCACAGTCCCGCCGCCACCGGAATAGAAAAGATAGTCCGGCAGCGTATTGAGCAGCGATGTGCCCAGAACCGTTCCCAGTTGCAGCCGACCGGCCAGAACCACACGGTCATCCTTGCCGAACCGCCGATAATAGCGGGCATCGGCTTGCAAGCGGCTTCCCGAATCCGTGAAATCAAACCCCAGAAACGGCGTCGCGCCGACCTTGAGGTAACTGCCTTCGGTCGGGTCCAGTGGATCGTCCCGCCGGTCCCACTTGAGCGAGATCGGCAGGGACAGCGCCTGGAAATCCAGACTAAACCCCGGAATGTCGAGCGAGCCGTAGTTATAGGAAAGCCCCGCTTCCGCTGTCAGGTTTTCCGTGATGACCCGCGTTGCGCCAATGCCGAAAGTCAGGCCCTCAAGCTCGACATTTTGCACCTCGGCGCGGTCGAACTTTATCTCGGCAAAGACCGAGCTGTCGGTGAAAGGTGTGCCGGGGCGATCAATCCGCGCGCCTACTTCATATTCGGCGAAATCGTCCTGCCCTTCGATGCCCTTGATCAGCCCGTCCAGACGCAGCCTTTCCCCGCCGCCAAAAAGATTCCGGTGCAACCAGAAGGCCGACAGGTTGACGCCATCCGCGCTTGAAACCTCTGCGCCAAAGCCAAAGCGACGCAGCGCCTCCTCCTCGACCGTCAGGTTTATGTCGAGCGATCCATCCGGGTTCGCATGATCCGCCTCGCTCACCACCACTGACCTGAATATCCCGGTCTGGCGCAGGCGCCGGGCCATCTTGTCCAGCGTTTCGGGGTCAAAAACCTTCCCCTGCGTGTAGCCGGCGATCTTCACGATCCGGTAGGCCTTCATCCGCTCCTGACCGCTCAGGTTGAGTGTGCCGAACGTCAGCCGTGGACCGGCATCCAGCAAAACCCAGGAAGTCACGCGCCCGGTCGCATGATCAGCCGTGATGTCCTGTCCCGTCACTGCGGCCTTGGCATGGCCCAGGTTGCGCCATCCGTCGACACCGGCGCGCGCTGCGTCGGCGATGGCGGTGGAATAGGCCAACTGCCCGTCCCGGTAGGCAGGGGGAAGTTCAGTTCCCGGCGCATAGGGCTTCATCCGGGCCGCGTCAAAACGGAAACGCTGACCCGCTTCGATCTGCACGCGGATTTCTGAAATCCGGTCGGGCGGATCGGTCACGGGAATCTCTGCCGCTTCGCGCCCGTCGATCAGGATGTGGACCGAGGGGCCGTAATACCCTTGGGCATAGAGCGCACCCAGAAAGCGGGCATAATCGGCGCGCGCCGCAGCAAAAATGTCTTGGGGGTTGATGCTGCCGTCGCGCTGGGCCTCGGCCATCAGCGAGGCGGACAGGAGCGCGCGCTTCAGCTTTCGGTCGACACCGGAAAAAGCAAATGACAGGTCATCCAGCGCAATGGCGGGCCGTATCAAGGGCAAGGCCAGAAGACCCGCCAGTGCGAGGCGCATCATCTTGCCACCTATCCCGGTACGATGTGGCACCAGTAACCCCCGAATGAACCTGCCCCAAACAGCCTGTTCAACTTTCTTGCAGTAAAGTCGGGTGATTTCCAGAAGCACCGAAGCCCGCACGGCGACTTTCAGCCAGCCTGCCCTCACGATTATGTCAACGGGGCGTCGGTGGCAAAGATCGTGCGGAAATGATCGGCCAGATAAATCCGCAACCAGGGTGTGAAACGGTCTCCGTCCCGACCGATGGCGGCGATCAGATCGGCAAGCCGGACCCAGGCGAGATCCATCACTTCGCCGGGATCGGGCCGCAAAAAACAGTCTGGCCTGATCTCGGCGCGGAAGACATCGACCAGTTCATGTTCGACCATGCCATTGCCAACATCGGCGCGATATTCGACCTGGCCGACAAATTCAGGCCTAGCATCCGTCAGGCCCAACTCCTCGCGCAAGCGTCGTCTGGCACAGTTTTCTGGCGACTCTTGCCAGCGCGGATGGGTGCAACATGCATTCGCCCACAGGCCGGGCGTGTGGTATTTTCCCAAGGCGCGCCGCTGGATCAGCGTCATCGGCCCTGCGGTCAGAAACACCGATACGGCCTTGTGACGCTGGCCGAGCATATGAACGGCAATCTTGTCAGCGGGCTGAAGCGACCCGTTCACCCACGCGGGGATCAGGTCGCCATCCTTGTTCTGGTGCGACATGCGCCGGTCAGGAAACCGTCTGCGGCGCGGCGGACTGTGCGGCGGCGCGGCGCTGGGCTTCCTGACGATAGAGAGCGACAAAATCAATCGTGTCGAGGTTCAGCGGCGGGAAGCCACCGTCGCGCGTCACATCCGACACGATGCGGCGCAGGAACGGGAACAAGAGCCGCGGGCATTCGATCATCAGGAACGGGTGAAGCTGGTCTTCGGGCACGCCTTCCACATGGAAAATCCCGCCATATTCCAGTTCCAGGATGAACAGGGGCGCCTTGTCGACGCTGTTGGCAGAAGTCGCCTTCAGCTTCGTGATCACTTCGTATTGATGTGCGGCACCGCGCGCGCGCCCGTCGAGGCTGACTTGAATCTGGAATTCCGGCTGCACGTCGGCGCTGGTCAGGCCCTTTTGGGCGACAGCATTTTCAAAGGACAGGTCGCGGATGAACTGACCCAACACCTGCATTTTCAACTGCGGCGCGGCGGTCTGCGGCGCTGCCCCGTTTCCACTCTCGGCCATGTCACTCTCCATGATGTCCGTTTGCGCGCCGCTCTATCAGGTTGGCGCGACCGTCTCAATGCCGCGTCCAGCCTGACGGGCCGATACTGTCGCGGCGGGGCGGTATTTCATTATACTCGCCGTCAATG
>DAORUY010000217.1:0-4263 GCA_035433445.1 Paracoccaceae bacterium | reverse complement strand
ACATGGGTGACAATGTCATCGTCATCAACGCCGACAAGGTGCAGATGACCGGCAACAAGCGCGCCGACAAGCGCTACTACTGGCACACTGGTTATCCGGGCGGCATCAAGTTCCGCACGGCCGAGCAGGTGCTGGACGGCAACCACCCCGAGCGCGTGGTGCTGAAGGCGGTCGAACGCATGATCACCCGCAACCGTCTGGGCCGTCAGCAGATGACGAACCTGCGCGTTTACGCTGGTGCCGCACATCCGCATGATGCCCAGCAGCCCGAAGTCCTCGACGTCAAGTCGATGAACCCGAAGAACACCCGGAGCGCATGAAGATGGCCGACGAAATCAAATCTCTCGACGATCTGAAAGCAGCCGTATCCGCAGCGCCCGCCGCTGTCGAAGCTGTCGTCGCGCCGCGCACACCGCAGCGCGACAAGCTGGGTCGCTCCTACGCCACTGGCAAGCGGAAAGACGCGGTTGCCCGCGTCTGGATCAAGCCGGGTTCGGGCAAGGTCACGGTGAACGGCAAGGAAATGGCCGTCTACTTCGCGCGCCCCGTGCTGCAGATGATCCTGCGCCAGCCCTTCACCATCGCCAATGTCGATGGCCAGTTCGACGTGGTCGCCACGGTTGCCGGCGGCGGTCTGTCGGGCCAGGCCGGTGCGGTCAAGCACGGCATCTCCAAAGCGCTGCAGCTTTATGAGCCCGGCCTGCGCGGTGCGCTGAAAGCCGCAGGCTTCCTGACCCGCGACAGCCGCGTCGTCGAGCGGAAGAAATACGGCAAGGCCAAGGCCCGCAAGAGCTTCCAGTTCTCCAAGCGCTGATCGGGCGAACATTTATGGAAAGGCCGCCCCACCGGGCGGCCTTTTCGCTTGGGCCTTGGGAAGAAGTCTCAGGCGGGAAAGATCGTCGCGCGCATGTAAGTCACAGCCGATCCGATCAATTGCACGCGGTCGCCCACAAGCCGACAATCCAGTTCGCCCCCGCGCGCCGAGGCTTGAAATGCGCTGAGTTCGGTCTTGCCCAACCGTTCTGCCCAATAAGGCACCAAAGTCGCATGGATTGACCCTGTCACCGGATCTTCGTCAATGCCTGCACCCGGCGCGAAATAGCGCGACAGAAAATCGACCGGCCGCCCCTGATGGGTCTCGCCACCCCTGGCCGTGATTGCAAGCCCCATAGGGTGCAGGCGGGCGATGGTGGCGAGGTCAGGCACATAGGCGCGCACCGCGTCAGGCGACGCAAGCTCCACAAAGAAATTCTCGAAATTCCGGGTCACGTTCCGCGGACCTTCCGGGAAAAGACGCGCGAATTCCGCGGGCAGATCGCCCGCCGGTTCGGGCCGGATTGCGGGCAGGTCCATCTCATATCGTCCGTCGCGACGGCGGGTCACCGACAAAGTGCCGACCTTGCGGGTCTGAAACTGCATCGGCGCGTTCACCTGATAGGCGCTGAAAAGCACATGTGCGGTCGCCAGCGTCGCGTGACCGCAGAAGGCGGCTTCGTGGACCGGCGTGAACCAGCGAATCTGCCAGCCGTCGGCATCGCGCAGCGCAAAGGCGGTTTCGGCCAGATTGTTTTCAGATGCGATGGCCTGCATCATCCGCGCGTCCATCGGCCGGTCCAGGATCAGGACAGCGGCGGGGTTTCCCGCAAAGGGACGTTCGGCAAACGCATCGACCTGATACATGGTCAGGGCTGTCATGGGGCTCCTCCGGTCAAAAAAATGGCCGGGCGCGAGGCCCGGCCGAGGAAGAGGCTCTCGCTCTGGGGAAGCGAAGCCCGATGGGATCAGTCCTGCCAGAAACGGCGGGTGCATTCGCGGTTGGCCTCGACCTCGGTCAGGCCGATGTCGCGCAGCATATGGCGGTCAAGCTTGCCAAGCGCGCCGCGGGCGCGGGCGCGACGGCGCCAGTCGGACAGGGTTTGGAGGACGACGGCAAAGCTCCAGCCGGTGCGCAGCCCGGCGGCTCCGTTTGCGGTCATTTTGCTGTAGCTTGCCATGATACACCTATTGTGTTGGTACAATCAGAAAATGTCTGTATTGATTACTTACAATGACGTGATACAATGCGCCATAGAAACATTGTAATCATAACAATCACGGAACGTGATGACCACAATCTGGCGTCCAGACCTGACACAATTCGATGGGCCGAAATATCTGGCTCTTTCGCATGCGCTCCGGGATGCGGTGCGCAGCGGCAATCTGCCGGAAGGCACGCGCTTGCCGCCGGTGCGAGAACTTGCCTGGACCCTGTCGATCACACCCGGCACGGTGGCGCGCGCCTATCAGATCGTGACCCAGGATGGTCTGCTGGAGGCGACGGTAGGCCGCGGAACGTTCGTAGCCGCGCGGCGTGCGCGTCTTGGTCCAACCCAGCCCTTGTTCGAGGAACGCGAGGCCGACCGCGACGGCGCAGTTGCCGCCGCTGTAGTTGACCTGCGCTCTCCGCAGCTGCCTGATGTCGGGCAAACCGCCGCAATCGCAGAGATTTTGCGCGAGATTGCCGATTACATGGGGGCGGATCATCTGGAATATCCAAGTCTGCGCCGCGATCTGCCGCTGCGACAGGCCTATGCGGAATGGCTGGGCGGACAGGCGCTGGGGTCATTCGGGGCGGATGATATTGCGCTGACGCTTGGCGGCCAGAATGCGCTTGGCATCGCCTTGCAATGCTGTCTCAGGGGGGAACGGCCCTATGTCTATTGCGAGGAGCTGGCCTATGCCGGGTTCCGGCGGGCGGCGCGGCTGAACCGGGCCGAAGTCGCCCCTGTCGCGCTTGACCAAGAAGGCATGGTGCCCGAAGCGCTGGATGCCGCCTGCCGTCGTTATGGCGGGCGGATTGTATGCATCACGCCAGAGGCACAAAACCCGACGGCCGCCTGCATGTCGCTGGAGCGCCGGATCGCCATAGCCCGGGTGGCGCGCACGCACGATCTGCAAATCATCGAGGACAATTGCTACTCGGTCTCGGATGCTTCTGGCCCCTCTCTGCGGGCACTTGCGCCCGAGCGGACCTGGCATATCACCAGCCTGTCCAAAAGCATCTCGGCCGGGCTGCGTTTCGGTGCCATTGTCTGTCCCACCGGCCTGGGAGAGGCGGCTCGCCTTGCGACCCAGCACAGCTATTTCGGGCTGCCGCGCCCGGTTTCGGATATTGCCTATGCACTTTTCCGTTCGGGCGAGGCGCAACGGTTACGCTACAAGGTGCAGGTGGCCTTCGCCCGCAGGCTGGAGATCGCCCTGAACATTTTGGGGCGTCATGACATGGCGTGGCAACGCGGCCTGAGCTTCATCTGGTTGCCGATGCCGCGCGGCTGGCGCGCTTCGACTTTCGCGCGTCTGGCAGAAGCATCGGGGGTGCTGATCCGGTCAGCGGACGAATATGCGTTGACCGATGGACGCGCGCCAAACGCGGTGAGAATCGCGCTTGCCGGAACGATTCCCGAGGCCGAGTTCATTCAGGCCCTGACCAAGCTTGCCAAGCTTCTTGATTCACCGCCGGATGATTTGCCGGTCTGAACCTTTTGAATCTGCACAAAAAGTCCGCACAATAGTTCATGCGGCAAAAAAATGATCAAATTTTTTTGCCTGAACCGGCAACCTGTGTTATTTGCTTCCCCGCATCGCACGGCTCGTGCAAACTGGCGCTGAGAACAGCCGAAACAATCGGCGCGTGCCAAGAATAGGGTGGGGAGATGAACCAGAACTCTTTTTGGGGGCGCATCACGCGATCGCCGGCGTTCGGCGGTTATGCGATGATCAGCCCGACAGCGCTTTATGCGCTTTTGCTGTTGGCGGCGCCGCTTGCGACCGTGGTCTATCTGTCGTTCATGACCGACGGGCCGGGGGTTCGCGAAGTGATCCACCAGCCGACTTTTTCGAACTACACAACCGCCTGGACAGACCCGATCTACCGCGCGCTCATGCTGCGTTCGCTGTTCGTGTCAACGCTGGTGACTTTCGCGACGGTGGTCCTGGCCTTTCCCGTCGCCTATTACATTTCCTTCTTCGTGGCGCCGAACAAGAAATCGCTTTGGCTCTTCCTGATTACCATTCCGTTCTGGACCTCCTATCTGGTGCGGGTGTTCCTGTGGAAAGTCATCCTGGGCTTTAACGGCGTGATCAACTCGGGCCTTATCTCTCTCGGGATCATCGATGACCCGTTGACCTGGATCAACGTGAACGTGGGTGCCATCGTGATGACGCTGGCGCATGCCTATGCGCCGTTTGCGATCCTGCCGATCTTCGTGGCGCTGGAAAAGATCG
>DAORUY010000216.1:0-4331 GCA_035433445.1 Paracoccaceae bacterium | reverse complement strand
CCTGCCTCCTCGCCAATACCCTCACCGCAACCTGCCGCGCAAATAACCTCCCAGAACCAAAGGGCCTAACGGCCTAGAAGGGCACCGCGCGCACCGGATCGCCGGTCAGCAAGGCAAACGCCCGCTCTGCAAAGAGCGGGCGCAGGTCTTTGTGACCAGCCTCCATCCCGCCGGTATAGGTGCCGAATGCCGGTAGGATCAGCCGCACCCCGTCCGTCAGGAAGCAGGCCCGGGTCTGGCCGGCAAGCCGCCGCTTCGGATGATAATGGCCCGACACTTCGCCCCGCGCGCCCGGTTCGGCGATATGGCGGAGGGTCAGGGCGCCGCACTCCAGGTCTCGACGGTGCTCGCCGCCCAGCGTGAGCGGTCCGGGATCATGATTGCCCTCGATCCAGATCCAGCGCCGCCCGGCCATCAGGCGGGTCAGCCACAACAGGTGATCGGCGCCAAGATCAGCCGCCGCCCGGTCATCGAATGTGTCGCCCAGACAAATGACCATGCGCGCGGTACAGGATGCGATTTCCTGATCAAGGCGCATCAGCGTATCGTCAACTTCGTAGGGCGGCAAAAGCCCGCCCCCCAGACGGGCGATCCGCTCCGACCGGCCGAGATGCAGGTCAGAGACCACGAGCGCCCGTTCCGCGGGCCAGAAGAGCGCCCCCGACGGACGCGCCACCAGACGCGCGCCGGCAAGGTCGAACCCATATCCCGAAACATCTTTCATTCTGGTCCAAATATCCACGGGGGGGGGCCGATGCAATCGGCCCATTGGGGGGCAGTCAGCCCCCCGCAGCGATGGCGGACAGACCGGCCTCGGCCATAAGGCGCTCAACCTCGACCTGCAACAGCCGCTCGCGACCCGCGCCGTGGATCGGGACCTTTCCGACTTCCAGAAACAGCGGTGCCGCGAACGGAGTGACGCCGGGCAGGCGCAAAAGGTCGATCCGGCCCGCCGTGCGGGCGATCATCGCCTCGATCCGTGAAAAATCGACCAGGCCGCGCATCGCCTCGGTCCGGGTCAGTTGCATGAGCAGATGGTCCGGGTCGTATTTCCTCAGCGTGTCATAGAGGATATCGGTGGAGAAGGTCGCCTGACGGCCGGATGTGCGCTGACCGGGGTGGTTGCGCGTGATCAGTCCGGCGACCAGCGCGACATTGCGGAAGGTGCGTTTCATCACCGCATTGCCTGAGAGCCAGGCGTCAAGCCCGGACCTGAGGCGGGCCAGATCGAACAGGGGTTCGGGCTCTGTCACCGCCTCCAACCCCCAGATCAGCGTTGCATAGTCCGTCGCGACAAAGCCGAGCGGGTGCAGCCCTTCCTCCTCCATCCGCTTGGTGAGGAGAAGGCCAAGCGTCTGCTGGGCATTGCGTCCGGCAAAGCCGTAGACCACCAGATGTTCACGTTCGGGCCCGGTGAAGTCATCGCGAAAGCTTTCAATAAGGAGCCGCCCGGCGAGCGGCAGTCGTGACAGGTCGCGCTGAAGGTCAAGCCATTGCGCGGTATGGGCAGGCAGATCGGGCCAATGCCCTGCGGCCAGGATCGACAGCATCCGGTCACAAAGTTCGGTCGAGGTGGAGAATTTCGACCCGGAAAAGACGGCGATCTTGGGTGTGCGGCCCGGGTCGCGGGTCACTTCGACCGTCAGTTCGCGCAGTCCCTCGTACCGCACGACCTCGCCGCCGATGAGGAACGTGTCGCCGGGGGTGAGGGAAGCCGCGAAAGCTTCCTCCACCTCTCCGAGTGGCGTGCCGCCCATGCGCGACTTGAGCCGCACTTTCAAGGTTTCGGTGTCGGTGATCGTGCCTACGTTCATGCGGATCATCTGCGCGCTGCGTGGGTCGCGCAGGCCCCAAAGCCCGTCACGGCACATCAGGCGCTGCCATTTGTCATAAGCGCGCAAGGCATAGCCGCCGGTTGCGCAGAATTCGAGGCAGGCGTCGAACTCTGCGCGGGTCAGGTCAGCATAGGGGCCAGCGGTGGTCACCTCGCTATAAAGCGCATCGGCGTCGAACGGCGCGGCGCAAGCCAGGATCAGGAGATGCTGGCACAAGACGTCGCGTGGGCCGGGGCCGCGCGGGGTGCCGTCAAGATCATGGGCGCGAACGGCATCGAGTGCCGCCTTGCATTCGACCACTTCCCAGCGGTTTGCTGGCACCAGCAGCGCCTTTGAGGGCGCGTTGTAGCGGTGGTTCGCCCGTCCGATCCGCTGGACCAGCCGTTTGACATTCTTTGGCGCGCCAACCTGGATCACCAGATCGACATCGCCCCAGTCGATCCCCAGATCAAGCGAGCCGGTGCAGACGATGGCGCGCAACTCGCCAGCGACCATCGCGGCCTCCACCCGTTCGCGGGCCTCGCGGGCGAGTGAGCCGTGGTGGATGGCGATGGGAAGCGCGTCCTCGTTCGCCAGCCACAGGTCGCGGAAGAAGAGTTCCGCCTGCGCGCGGGTGTTGTGGAAGATGAGCGTGGTACGGTGGCGGCGCACTTCCTCAAGGATCGCGGGGATTGCATAACGTCCGCCACCGCCTGCCCAGGGGGGCGCGGCATCGGTTGCAAGCATTGCGATATCGGGATCGGGGCCGGGGTCTGCCGCGACAATCGGGCAAGGAACAGGGTGGGGCGCCAGGAAGCGGCCGATGGCCGCAGGGTCATCGACCGTCGCCGACAGGCCCACGCGGCGCAGGCCGGGGCAGAGAGTTTGCAAGCGCGACAGGCAAAGCATCAGTTGATCGCCGCGTTTCGATTCCGCCAGTGCGTGAATTTCGTCGACGATGACGCGGCTGAGGCCTGCGAAAATATGCGGTGCATCGGGATAGGACAGCAGAAGCGCCAGGCTTTCTGGGGTTGTCAGCAGGATGTGGGGCGGGTCGGCCCGCTGGCGCTGGCGTCTGGTGTAGGATGTGTCGCCGGTCCGGTCCTCCACCCGGATCGGCAGGCCCATGTCGCTGATCGGGCGGCCAAGATTGCGGCGGATGTCGGCGGCCAGCGCCTTCAGGGGCGAGATATAGAGCGTGTGCAGACCCTTGTGGGTGCCCTCGGCCAGTTCCACCAGCGTCGGCAGGAACCCGGCCAAGGTCTTGCCGCCGCCTGTCGGGGCCAGCAACAGCAGGCAGGGCGCATCTGCGCCGTCCAGCAGGGCGGTCTGATGAGGGTGGATCTGCCAGCCACGGGCGGCGAACCAGTCTGAAAAAAGCGGGGGCAGGTGCGACATGCCCTGAGCCTAGGCGAAGGACCGAACCCTCACCAGTGGCAGATCAGTGAAGATGGCGGCTGCGCTGGCCGTTGACGGGCGCGTCAAAGCCGCGTGGTGGTGTCAGATGCTGACCTTTGAGCGCGGATTCCAGTGCTGATTCCACATTCTTGACCAGCATCGACCCGGCATTGTCGCCGGGCAGGGCATTGGTCATCAACGAGGCCGGATCGGCTGGCCCGCGATTCATCCGTCCGCCGAAGGTGGCCTCCAACAAAGGCACCAGCCGGGTTTCTTCGATACCTTGCGCCTCGGCCCAGTCGAGTGCGCTGCGTGTCAGTGCCGACGAGGCCGCCGCCAGACAATCCTGTAGGGCCTTGGCCGCCATTGCCGTGCCATAGTCGCCCATCCGGGTGATGGTGGTGCCCAGAAGCGCGAAGAGCGGTTGCATTCGTTCGACCGTAACAGCCGGGCCGCCGACCAGAAACGATGCCTGACCGCTTTCGACTGCCCGCGCCGATCCGACGACCGGCGCATCAATCAGGGCGATTCGTCGCGAAATGCGACCGCGCAGTGCGCGCACATAACGCGGCGAGAGGGTGGCCGCGATGATGATGGTCTGCAGTGCCGGCAGCCGTTTGGCCCAGGCCTCCTCCTCGAAGAGAAGCCGCTCACTTTCCATGATGTCGCGCGGGAGGAACAGCAGCGTGGTGATGCCTTCCGCATTTTCGCCCGTGTTCAGATTTCGCACCTGCCAACCATTCTGGTTCAGCGCCGAAAGAAACGGTTGAGATGCGGTGTTGGTCCCTGAAATTGCGAGTGAAAACATCAATGCACAATCTTTTCTTCTTTGACGAACATATTGGCCCAGGCACGGTCGATCAGATCGGGCGTCATCTGGTAGGGGATCCCCTCGAAATTGCAGATGGCGATCATCTGGTCGATCAGGAAGACGGGCTGGTAATTGGCGTAGTCATTATTGATGGTGGGATACTTTACCTTCAATAGATGCAACAATGCCTGTTCATCCAGCGGCATTTTTTTCTTTTTGGCAACAAGCGCGAAAATCTTTAGGAAGTTTTCCTGATCCGGCCCGTCGATCTTGATCTTGAAGAAGATCCGGCGCAGCGCCGCTTTGTC
>DAORUY010000215.1:0-4373 GCA_035433445.1 Paracoccaceae bacterium | reverse complement strand
GCGTCTTTGCCGCGGGCGACCTGACCGATCATGTCTACCGGCAGGCCGTCACTTCGGCGGGCATGGGCTGCATGGCGGCACTCGACGCCGAACGCTGGCTTCAGGCGCAGGATTGACCTCAAAAACTCTTGCGGACGCGCGGCCCAAGCTGGTTTCGCGTCCGTTCGTCCTGATCGGCGACAAAAACCGCCCCGTCGTTCAGGCTTCCCGCGGTTGTGTAGAAATCCGTCCCAATCCCCCGCTGCGATGCGGCATTTCCGCCCTTTTCAGGGAAAATATCCCCATTTCGCTTGAAACTTCCTGCTTTCCGGCGCTAGACCGCCGCGCGAAAGCGGGCTTTTCCGCCGCCCTTATCCGCGAGGCAGATGTTTCATGGCACCGTCCAATCACGCTCCCATTCCGGAGCTTTATGTTTCCCACGAATCCGCGCAGAAGCTGAAGGCCGAGGCAGGCAACTTGCCGTCCTGGGATCTGACGCCGCGCCAGATCTGTGATCTGGAACTGCTGATGAACGGGGCCTTCCACCCGCTGAAAGGTTTCATGTCCGAGGCGGATTATGACGGTGTGGTCGCCAACATGCGCACCGCCGATGGCACGCTCTGGCCGATGCCGATCAACCTCGATGTCAGCGAGAAGTTCGCCGAAGGGGTTGAACCCGGCCAGGATATTGCACTGCGCGACCAGGAAGGCGTGATCCTCGCGATCCTGTCGATCACCGACAAATGGGTGCCGAACAAGGCGCGCGAGGCCGAAGGCGTCTTTGGCGCCGATGATGTGGCGCACCCGGCGGTAAACTATCTGCACAATCAGGCGGGCCCGGTCTATCTGGGCGGCCCCGTCATCGGCCTTCAGCCCCCGGTGCATTACGATTTCAAGGGCCGCCGTGACACGCCGAACGAACTGCGCGCCTATTTCCGCAAGCTCGGCTGGACCCGCGTCGTCGCCTTCCAGACCCGCAATCCGCTGCACCGTGCGCATCAGGAACTGACCTTCCGCGCGGCGCGCGAAGCGCAGGCGAACCTGCTGATCCATCCGGTCGTCGGCATGACCAAGCCCGGCGATGTGGACCATTTCACCCGCGTGCGCTGCTATGAGGCGGTTCTGGACAAATACCCGGCATCGACCACACACCTGAGCCTCCTCAATCTGGCCATGCGTATGGGTGGCCCGCGCGAGGCGCTCTGGCATGCGATCATCCGCAAGAACCATGGTCTGACCCATTTCATCGTCGGTCGCGACCATGCCGGTCCCGGCAAGAACAGCCAGGGCAAGGATTTCTACGACCCCTACGCTGCGCAAGAAATGGTCCGCGAACATCAGGCGGAAGTCGGCATCGAGATGGTCGACTTCAAACAGATGGTCTATGTGCAGGAAAAGGCTCAGTATTTCCCGGTTGACGAAGTGCCGGAGGGCACCACGGTTCTGGACATTTCCGGCACCGAACTGCGCCGCCGCCTGCGCGAAGGGTTGGACATCCCTGACTGGTTCTCCTTCCCCGAAGTCGTCACCGAACTGCGCCGCACCTCGCCGCCGCGCGCCAAGCAAGGGTTCACGGTGTTCTTCACCGGCTTCTCCGGGTCGGGCAAATCCACCATCGCCAACGCGCTGATGGTGAAGCTGATGGAGATGGGCGGGCGCCCGGTCACGCTTCTCGACGGCGATGTGGTGCGCAAGCATCTGTCGTCTGAACTCGGTTTCTCCAAGGAACATCGCGACATCAACATCAAGCGCATCGGCTATGTGGCCAGCGAGATTACGAAAAACGGCGGCATCGCCATCTGCGCGCCGATCGCGCCCTATACCGCCACCCGTCGGGCGGTGCGCGAGATGATCGAATCTTACGGCGCTTTCGTCGAAGTGCATGTCGCAACCTCGCTCGAGGAATGCGAACGCCGCGACCGCAAGGGGCTTTATAAGCTGGCCCGTGAAGGCAAGATCAAGGAATTCACCGGCATTTCCGACCCTTACGAGGCCCCCACCAAGGCCGAACTGGTGGTCGAGACCGAAAATGTCGATGTGGATAATTGCGCCCATCAGGTGATCCTGAAGCTGGAATCGATGGGCCTGATCAAGGCCTAAAGCCTGAAGCCTGCATGCGCCATTGCCTTTCCCGGTACACGGCAGGAAACTGCCGTGTATCTTTTTTTGGATCTTAGGCTGATGCAACTCCTCGCAATTTCCGGCAGTCTCCGCGCCGCTTCGGTCAATACCGCACTCCTTCGCGGCCTGTGCGATGCTGCCTTGCCGCCCGTCTCGGTCAAGCTTTGGCCCGGTCTGGCGGAGATACCGCCTTTTTCCCCCGACCGGGAAGGGGCCCTGACCCCACCCGCCGTGCTCGATTTTGCCGCGCGGGTTGCGGCGGCGGATGGGCTTGTGATTTCCTGCCCGGAGTATGTTCACGCCCTGCCCGGCGCCTTCAAGAATGCGCTCGATTGGCTCGTGTCGCGGCCAGAGCTGATCGGCAAGCCCATCGCGCTGATGCATGCCTCAAGCCGGGGTGATGATGTTCTCGCGGATTTGCGCCGTGTGCTGGCGACGGTATCTGACCGTTTTTCGGAAGAGATTTTCCTGCGTCTGCCCGTCTCTAACCTGACCCCGGCGGCGATTGCCACCTACTGCCGCACACCGGAAACATCGGCACTCCTGTCCGCCTTTGTGGATAGTTTCCGTGCCTACATCATGAGGGAAACTGAAAAGGCCCAATCCCGCTCCGAAGAACGGGAATAGACCTTGTCACGCCGCCAACCGCTCAATCCGGTCGCAGCATGCGGGTCAGCACCCCGTCTCTGACCACGAACTGATGGTAGAGAGCGCCCAACACGTGCAGGACGACCAGCACCATCATCAGGTTCATCAACAACTCATGCGCTTCGCCCGCCGCCTCGACCCCGCCAAACCAGGCGGCCATACCGGCCAGCGGCACGACGAAGATCAACAGGTAAAGCATCCCGTGCGTCCAGCCCGCTACGCGATCTACAAGTGACCGCGGCAAGACCGCCGCTGGCCCACCTTGCCACAGCCGCACGGCCAGCCGGATCACGGCCAGGACCAGAATGGCAATCCCGGCATAGACGTGGGCGTTGGGCAACGTATCGGTGACGGGCTGGCCTTCCAGCCGCTGATCCAGATAGCGGCCCATCCCCTCGCTCAATAGCCAGTTCGCCGCGATCAATCCGGCCACCGCCCAATGCAGCGCAATCTGCAAACCACTGTATCCCGTCCTGCCTGCCATACGATATCCCTTCGCCCTAGGGGCGCGCGAAATGCCGGCCCCTGCTGTCTAACGCAGCAAAGGTGGAATTCCGTCGACTGCCCATGCGATTTTCGGGGCATTCGGGCGGGATAGGTCGAAGGTTGACGCCAATCGCGGTCGCAGGCCCGCCGGACTAGTGCAGGCTGACCGGCTGCATGTCATGCTGGCGCGCCAGCATGAACGCGAGTTTCCGGTCGGCGACCAGCGCCAGCCGTTCGCCATCGGCGTCATGCACCGCCCAAAGCACCTCCAGCCCGCCGGCGCGGGCTTTGGCCCGGACCTCCTCCGGCAGATCGGCAACCGCCACAGCGCGGACATAGACGATCCGCTCGCCCGCCTCATGGCCAAATTCAAAGGTCGCATCCATGTCTGCCTCCTCTAGGTTCGGGCGATCTTGATCGTCTGCACGATCGTTTCGGGCACTGCGCGGCGCAGGTCGATGTGCAAAAGCCCGTTTTCCATCGACGCGCCCGCCACCTCGACCCCATCGGCCAGCACGAACGCTTTCTGAAAAGCCCGCGCCGCGATGCCCCGGTGCAGGAAAACGCGGCCCTCGGCTTCCTCGGCCTGCCGGCCACGGATCACCAGCTGCCGATCCTCGACCGTGATCGACATGTCCGTCTCGCGAAAACCCGCCACCGCGAGCGTGATGCGAAAGGCATTTTCGCCGGATTGTTCGATGTTGAAGGGGGGATACCCCTCTGTCCCGCTTTTCGCGGTCCGCTCCACCAGCCGTTCAAGCTGATCAAATCCCAGAAGGAACGGGTGAGCGGCAAAGGTCAGTTTCGTCATATCAGGCAAGCCCTTGGGTTAAGCGACCGTGCGAGCCGGGCCCCGAAACGGCAGCCCCGCAGAAGGAATATGGGAAAGTGACGCGCCGCGGGCAAGGGCCGGTACAGCTGGGATGCGAGAATCTTTCCGCAAGCCCGTGCAATTGTTATAGTTCATCACCCACCGGGGACGAGTCGGACAAAGAACATGAATGCCCAGTTCGAGATGGACCAAGATGCGGTCCTTCGCGTGAAACTAGAAGTGCTCCGTCAGGAACACCGCGACCTTGACGCGGCGATCGGCGCGATGGAGACGTCCGGCCGCGCCGACCAGTTGGGTGCCAGCTTCG
>DAORUY010000214.1:0-4399 GCA_035433445.1 Paracoccaceae bacterium | reverse complement strand
AATCACCGCGAAGGTCGTCCATTCCTTCCAGGTCTGCGGGTTCAGATGCAGCGCCGGGAACCACAAGGGTTCGGTCACGTAAAGCTGCGCCGCACCGCCGGTGATCAGGAAGAAGGCCAGGACGCCGAAGGCCGCCGCCTCACGTTTCAGACAGATGCCGAGCGCCAGAAACGCCACGCCGAGAACCGAAAAATACCAGCGGTCGATCAGCGCCGTGGGCCAGCCCAGCATTGCATCCGTCACCCAGATGGCCGCACCCAGCAGCGTCGCCCCAAGAATCTGGGAAGCCGCGCCCACTAGTCTTTCTCCCGTCATGTCCGCTCCCTATGCGCGCCTGACCGCACGGGGCGTCACGGCGGGCGCCTCCGTCAGACTGTCCTCGGGCGAGATATTCACCAGTTCGCGTTCGATCACCATCGGCCCGCCGCGCACCTGATTGTGGATCGAGGTGATATATTCCCCGAGCATCCCGATGAAGAGAAGCTGGATCCCCGACAGGAAGAAGAGCGCGACAATGATCGTCGTCGTCCCGCGCGGCGCCACACCCAGACCCATCAGATAGGCCACGACCGACAGGACCGCGAACAGGATGCTGGCCACGGCAATCCCGGTGCCAACAAAGGTGCAAAACCGCATCGGCGCCTTGGTGAAGGCAAAGATCGCATTCAGCGCCTGATCGACCAGCATGAACAGATTGTGCTTGCTGACGCCGCGTTTGCGCGCCCGCCAGGTGTAGGGAATGATGATCCGCTTGAAGCCCACGCTGGCGATGATGCCGCGGATATAGGGATAGTGGTCATTATGCTGGAGAACCGCATCCATCACCTTGCGGTCGATGAGCTGGAATTCCCCCACGTCGGGGCTGAGTTCGAAATCCGACAGCGCATTCACCAGCCGGTAGAATATCTTGCGGCTGGTCCTGAGCGCGAATGTCTCCTCCCGAGTGGAACGGGCCCCCGCGACGATCTCATAGCCCTGTTCCCACAGTTTCACGAATTCCGGCAACAGTTCCGGCGGGTCTTGCAGATCGACCGGCAGCATCACCAGCGTCGCATCCCCCGTCGCATGACGCAGCCCGTTGAAGGTCGAGCGGAACACACCGAAGTTGCGGGCATTCACCACGATCTTCACCGCAGGGTCCCGCGCCGCGATGGCCTTCAGAATCTCGACCGTGCGGTCGGACGATGAGTTGTCGATGAAGATATGCTCGCGCGCATAGCCCGGCAGGTCGCGTTCGAAGATCGCCTTGACTGTCTCGTAACAGGTCTCGACATTGTCTTCCTCATTATAGCAGGGGGAGACGACGGATATTTTCTTCATCTGCGGCAAATACCTGTAAGGGGCTTGGGCGCGAACGCGCATCACCTGCAATCCGCCCCAACGCGAGTCGGTTAAGTTCACACTAGCCCAGTTTTGCGCAGGCCGCTTCTTTCGGACCTGCGTATGGTCGGATTGTAGCGTCATTTCAAGATAATGGGGCATTTTCTTCGACATAATCTGAACGCAAGCGACAGGTTTACCGATCTTTCCTTTCGCCGCGCCTCACGATCCTGCGGCTTTCGTTAAATCTGCTTCGCTTTTCGGTAATCGTTAGCTGCGGCCTCGGTTATGCTTCCCGCAAATCAGGAGGGTTCCATGCCGCTTACCATGTCGAAAGAGGTCTTCATCACCTGTGCCGTCACCGGCTCGGGCGGGACACAGGACCGCAGCCCACATGTGCCGCGTTCACCCGAACAGATCGCCAATTCCGCGATCGACGCGGCCAAGGCCGGCGCGGCCATCGTGCATTGCCATGTACGCGACCCCGAAACCGGCAAGCCGTCGCGTGACCTGAAATATTACCGCGAAGTCACCGAACGCATCCGCGACAGCGCCGTCGACGTGGTCCTGAACCTGACCGCCGGCATGGGCGGCGATATTGTCTTTGGCGATGTCGAACACCCGTTCCCTGTCAATGCCAAGGGCACCGACATGGTGGGCGCGACCGAGCGTGTCGCCCATGTGGCCGATTGTTTGCCGGAAATCTGCACGCTTGACTGCGGCACGATGAACTTCAACGAAGCCGACTATGTGATGACCAACACGCCCGGCATGTTGCGCGCCATGGGCCGCATGATGACCGACCTTGGCGTGAAGCCCGAAATCGAGGCCTTCGACACCGGCCATCTGTGGTTCGCCAAGGAACTGGTGAAGGAGGGCATCCTTGCCCCGAACGCGCTCGTCCAGCTGTGCATGGGCGTGCCGTGGGGCGCGCCAAATGACCTCAACACCTTCCTGGCGATGGTCAACAACGTGCCCGCCGACTGGAACTGGTCGGCCTTCTCGCTCGGCCGTGATCAGATGCCCTATGTGGCCGCCGCCGTTCTGGCGGGCGGCAATGTCCGCGTCGGGCTTGAGGACAATCTCTGGCTCGGCAAGGGGCAGTTGGCGACGAACGCCCAGCTTGTCGAACGGGCCGGGACGATCATCGAAAACCTCGGTGCGCGGCTGATGACGCCTGCCGAAGTGCGAGCGAAGCTGGGGCTGACCAAGCGGGCGCCGCGCGCCAAGTGATCGCGCCTTTGGAATACGTTTGGAATACGTCGGGAATACCTGCGGCATACGTCCGCTGACTAAGGAAAGAGGCATCATGGCACGCAAGGCAGCCATCATTGGCGGTGGCGTTATCGGGGGCGGTTGGGCCGCAAGGTTCTTGCTGAACGGCTGGAATGTATCGGTGTTCGACCCTGACCCGCAGGCCGAACGCAAAATCGGCGAGGTGCTGGCCAACGCCCGCGCCGCGCTGCCCGCCTTGTCGGACGTGCCCCTGCCGCCGGAAGGGAAAATCACCTTCTGCGGAACCATCACAGAAGCCGTGGAAGGCGCTGATTATATTCAGGAATCCGTCTCTGAACGGCTTGAGTTGAAGCACCGGGTCTTCGCGCAGGTTCAGCAGGCCTCGCATGGCGTGCCGATCGGATCCTCGACCAGCGGCTTCAAGCCGTCCGAGTTGCAGGAAAATGCCGCCGACCCATCGGTGATCTTCGTCGCCCATCCGTTCAACCCGGTCTATCTTCTGCCCCTGGCCGAGGTGGTTCCAAGCGCGAAGTCCGATCCGAAACTTATTGAAAATGCAAAAGAAATCCTGCGAGAGATCGGGATGTTCCCGCTGCATGTCAGGAAGGAAATCGACGCCCATATCGCCGACCGTTTCCTGGAAGCGGTGTGGCGAGAGGCCCTGTGGCTGGTCAAGGACGGCGTCGCCACGACCGAGGAGATTGACGAGGCGATCCGCATGGGCTTCGGTCTGCGCTGGGGCCAGATGGGTCTGTTTGAAACCTACCGCGTGGCGGGTGGCGAGGCGGGCATGAAACATTTCATGGCCCAGTTCGGCCCCTGCCTCAAATGGCCCTGGACCAAACTCATGGACGTGCCGGAGTTCAACGACGAGCTCGTCGACCTGATCGCCGGCCAGTCCGACGCCCAGTCCGGCCACCACACGATCCGCGAACTGGAACGGATCCGCGACAGCAACCTGATCGGCTTCCTGCGCGTCCTGAAGGACCGGGACTGGGGCGCGGGCAAGGTGCTGAAGGACCATGACAAGCTCTTGGCCGCCAAACTGCCCGAGCCACCCAAGGCCGAGCCGATGGTGATGGCGCACATGCAGGTTCTGCCCGGCTGGATCGACTATAATGGCCATATGACTGAAAGCCGCTATCTGTTCGCCGGATCAGAGACTTGCGACAACTTCCTAAGGTTAATTGGCGCGGATATGGACTATGTGAAGGGTGGTCATTCCTATTACACTGCCGAAAGCCATATCATGCATCTGGGCGAGGCAAAGCTGGGTGACCGGCTGACCGGCTCGCTTCAGGTTCTGTCCGCCGACCAAAAGCGCATCCACACGTTCATGCGCATTCAAAGAGGCGCAGAAATGGTTGCCACTGTTGAACAAATCTTGCTTCACGTCGACATGAAGGCAGGCAAAACCAGCCCGGCCGCGCCGGAAGTGCTGGCGCGTCTCATGCCGATTGCCGAGGCGCATAAATCCTTGCCGCGCCCTGAAAGCGCTGGTCGTCACGTCGGGCAACGGAACTAAGGGGGGTCATCATGGATTTCGGACTGAACGAAGAACAGCGGATGATCGTCGACACCACGCGCGCTTTCGTGGAGAATGAACTTTACCCGCATGAGCTGGCGGTGGAGCGCAGCGGCCATCTGCCGGTTGAACTGATCCGCGAGATTCAAAAAAAAGCCATTGCCGCAGGGCTTTACGCGGCGAACATGCCAGCCGAGGTCGGGGGTGCGGGTCTCGATACGCTGTCATGGCTGCTTTATGAGAAGGAACTGGGGCGGGCGAACTATGCGCTGCATTGGACCTGCGTCGCGCGCCCGTCGAACATCTTGCTGGCCGGCA
>DAORUY010000213.1:0-4419 GCA_035433445.1 Paracoccaceae bacterium | reverse complement strand
CGCCGCCCTGCCAGGCGAAGGCGACTTCGCGCATCCCGGCCTCGACGCTCGATGTCGTGCCTACGCTCGCGGCCCTGGCCGATATTTCGCTGGATGAGGTCATGCCCTGGACCGCCGGCACCAACCTGATCCCGGTCGCTAATGGCGCGGCCCGCGATGCGGTGCCGATGGAATATGCCGCCGAAGGCTCGATCACGCCGCTCGTCTGCCTGCGCGACGGTCCGTGGAAATATCAGGCCTGCGCGGCTGACCCGGAGCTTTTGTTCAACCTCGACAGCGACCCGAGGGAACGCGCGAACCTGGCCACCGATCCGGCGCATGCCGCGACGCTGGCGCACTTCCGGGCCCTGGCATCGGCCCGGTGGGACCTTGCCCGTTTCGACGCCGATGTCCGCCAAAGCCAGGCCCGCCGCTGGGTGGTCTATGAAGCGCTGCGCAATGGCGCCTATTTCCCCTGGGATTACCAGCCGTTGCGCGCCGCCTCGGAACGCTACATGCGCAACCATATGGATCTGAATGTGCTTGAAGAAAACAAGCGCTTCCCGCGCGGAGAGTGAAACGGGGGTTTCACACCCCCGCACCCCCGTGGAGTATTTGAACAAAGAAGAAGCCAGATCAGATTTCTTCTTTGTGGAAATACTACACGGGGGTCTGGGGGCGGCGCCCCCAGAGAGAACGGGATGGCTCAGCGCCCCTTCCAGACCGGATCGCGCTTTTCGGCAAAGGCGCGCGCGCCTTCGAGCTGGTCGTCGGACGAGTAAAGCCGGTCGACGGTGGGCATCTGCCGCTTGGTGATCCGGTTCAGCGCATCCTGAAAGCGCATGTCTTCGGCCTCGCGCACCACTTCCTTGATCGCGGCATAGACCAAGGGCGGCCCGCTTTCCAAAAGCCGCGCCAGATCCCAAGCCTTGGCAAGCAGATCGGCCGGTGTCGTGATCTCTTTCACGATCCCCCACCGAAAGGCCTCTTCCGCGTCAAACCAGCGGCCAGTCAGCAGCAGATCCATCGCCACATGGTAGGGAATGCGCTTGGGCAGCTTGATCGAGGCCGCATCCGCCACCGTGCCGGACCGGATTTCCGGAAGCGCAAAGGTCGCATTGTCGGAACACAGGATCAGGTCCGCGGACAAGGCCAGTTCCAGCCCGCCGCCACAGCAGATACCGTTCACCGCCGCAATCACCGGCTTGTTGAGGTTCGGCAATTCCTGCAAGCCCCCAAAGCCGCCAACCCCGTAATCCCCGTCCACCGCATCACCGTCCGCGGCGGCTTTCAGATCCCAGCCGGGACAGAAGAATTTCTCGCCTTCCGCCCTGAGGATACAGATGCGCAAACTGTCGTCGTCGCGGAAGTCGCGGAAGGTCAGGCCCATGATCCGGCTGGTCTTCAGGTCGATCGCATTGGCTTTGGGCCGGTCGAGCGTCACCTCCAGCACCGCGCCTTCGCGGCGGGTGCGGATCGGTCCGTCAGTCCGCATCTTCATCTCAGCCATCCTCAAGCCTTTCTGATCAGCGCATCGACCGCGACTGCCCGTTCCGGCGTCGCGATCAGCGGGTTCACGTCCAATTCCTGCAAGCCGGGCTCAGCGCACGCATAGGCGGCCACCGCCTGCACGGCGCGCACGATTGCGCCCAGGTCCGCCCCCTTTGCACCGCGCCAGCCTGACAGAAGTTTTGCAAGCTTCAACCGTCCAAGCGCCGCAGTGATGTCCGCATCGCTTGCCGGCAGCAGGAGCGAAGTCGTATCGGCCAGAAGTTCCGCCATCACGCCCCCCGCCCCAAGCGTCAGCATCATCAGGCCGGTCGGGTCGCGGGTGATGCCGACCAGAAGTTCCGCCACCGTGCCGGTGATCATCTCTTCCGCCAGCCAGCCGGTGGCACCGCTCATGCCTCGTGCCGCGGCAACGGCCTCCTCGGCGTTGCGGATATTGAGCCGCACCGCGCCCGCCTCGGTCTTGTGGGCGATGCCCAGCCCCTTTACCGCCAGCGGGAAACGCAGCCCCGCCACAGCGGCCGCCAGTGCATCAGGTGTCTCGGCCGTGACAGACTGCGGCACGTCGAGCCCGTGGGTGTAAAGCGCGGCCTTGGCTTCCGCCTCGGTCAGGATCACCCAACTGGTGGTCTCCGCCCGCAACAGAACCGGCGGTGCTGCCCGGCGCGTCAATTGCCGTCCGGCGCGGATGGCGGCATCAATCGCCTCCAGCCCCTCGACCATTCCGAAAAGCGGCACCACGCCCGCCGCCGCGAATTCCGCCGCCAACCCCTCGGTCAGGTTTTCCGGCAGGCTGGTCAGCACCGCCGCCCGCGCGCCCGTGCGCCGCGCCGCGCCGATGATCGCATCGACCGCGCAGCGATAGCCCGCCGGGCTGCAGCGATCCGGCCGCGGCACATCGAGGACGAAGACGCAAAGCGCGCGCTGCTCGTCCAGAACGGCGGCGAAACAATCGGTCATCCGCGCCGTGTCGCCCCAGATGAACGTGTGATAATCAAGCGGGTTCGCGACCGTGACGATCGGGCCCAGGATGTCGTTCAGCCGCGCCTTGCCGCCGGCGCTGAAGGCGGGCCATTCGATTGCCATGCCCATCGCGCAATCCGCCATCTGGCTCGCCTCGCCGCCCGAACAGCTGACCGACCCGATCCTGGCATCCCGCAGCGGGCCGCCGAAATGCATCAGCTTCAGGGTTTCCAGAAAGGTCGCAAGGCTTCGCACCTCGACCATGCCGAGCCGGTCGATGAGCGCCGAAGACGCCGCTGCTCCGCCCGCGAGCGAGGCCGTGTGGGTCATGGTTGCCGCCTGTGCGGCCTCCGAATGGCCGGACTTCAACACCACAACCGGCTTGCCCTTTGCCCGCGCCAGCGCGGCAAGGGCCTCGAACGCGCGAATGTCGCCGAACCCTTCGATATGCAGTCCGAGTGCTGTGACGCGCGGATCATCCAGCGCCATCATGCCAAGTTCCGACAGCGAGGTCTGCGCCTGATTGCCCGCAGTCAGCACATAGGCGACGGGCAGGCCGCGCGCCTGCATCGTCATGTTGATCGCCATGTTCGACGACTGGCCGACGATGGCGATGCCGCTTGCCACGCGCACCCCGCCATGCTGATCCGGCCAGAAGGTCACATTGTCGAGGTAGTTCAGGAACCCATAGCAGTTCGGCCCGATGATCGGCATGTTACCGGCCGCCGCCACGAGTTGCGCCTGAAGATCGGCACCCCCGGTGCCCTCCGCCTCGCTTTCGGCAAAGCCAGAGGCGAAACAGGTGGCGCCCCCGGCCCCCATCGCCGCCAGCCGTCCGATCACCTCGACCGAGGCTTCGCGGTTTACCCCGACAAAAGCCGCATCGGGCGCCCCCGGCAGATCGTCGATCGAGGCGAAACAGGGCACGCCCAGAATATCCGCCCGTTTGGGGTTCACCGGCCAGATCGCACCGTCATAGCCCGATTTCTGCAACTGGGCGATCACATTGCCCACCCAGCCCCCGCCAAAGAGCGCGATGGATGTCGGGCGGAAGAGCCGCGTCAGGTCACGTCGTGCTGTCACTTCGCTCATGTCTTTCATCTTGGCTCAAATACTCTCGCTGGTGGCTGGGGGGGCGGACAGACAGCCCCCGCATCCTACGCCCCCAGCGGGCGCAGAAGTTCGCGGCTGATGATATGGCGCTGGATCTCGCTCGTGCCTTCCCAGATCCGTTCAACCCGTGCGTCGCGCCAGATCCGTTCCAGCGGCAGTTCGTCCATCAACCCCATGCCGCCATGGATCTGGATCGCTTCATCCGCGATCATCGCCAGCACCTCGGTGGCTTTGAGCTTGGCCATCGACATGTCGGCTTCGGTCACGCTGCCTTGGTCATATTTCCAGGCCGCTTCCCGTGTCAGCAGTTCAGCTGCTTTAAGTTCCATCGCCATGTCTGCGAGTTTGAAGGAAATTCCCTGAAACTTGCCGATCTGCTGGCCAAACTGCTGACGTTCGGCCGCGTAGGAGATCGAATGCGACAGTGCCCGCTCGGCGCGGCCAAGGCAGGTGGAGGCGACTTGAAGCCGCGTCGCGCCCAGCCAGGAATTCGCCACTTCGAAGCCCTTGTGCACCTCACCCAGGATCTGGCGCTTGTTCACGCGGCAATCGTCGAATTCCAGAACCGCATTCGTATAGCCCCGATGGGAGACGTTGCGATAACCATCGCGCACGGTGAAGCCCTTGGTGCCCTTGTCCACGAAGAAGGCGGTGATTTTCTTCTTCTTGCCGCGCGGAGTGTCCTCCTCGCCCGTGGCGACGAAAACAATAGCAAAACCAGCAAGATCGGCGTGAGAGATAAAGTGCTTCGTGCCGTTCAGGATCCAGTCGTCACCGTCTTGGCGGGCGGTGGCCTTCATACCGCGCAGGCCCGACCCCGCGCCCAGCGCCCGCCTGATCTGCTCGCGCCCGATC
>DAORUY010000212.1:0-4465 GCA_035433445.1 Paracoccaceae bacterium | reverse complement strand
ACGAAGAACTCACGCCCGGAGACTACGAGGCGCGGCTGATGTTCGATGATCACTACCGCACGCTCGCTATCGCGCCCTTCACGGTGACGGCCGACTGACATGTCGAAGATCATCATCTCCTGTGCCGTCACCGGCTCCATCCACACGCCGTCGATGTCACCCCATCTTCCGGTGACCGGCGACCAGATCGCGGGGGCGGCCATCGGCGCGGCCAAAGCGGGTGCGGCAATCTTGCACCTTCACGCCCGCAATCCCGCGACCGGCCAGCCCTCGGCCGATCCGGCCCACTGGGCGGGCTTCCTGCCGCAGATCCGCCAAGCCTGCGACGGGATCGTGAACATGACCACCGGCGGCTCGGCGGTGATGAGCTTGGCCGATCGCCTCGCCGCACCCAAGACCTTCCGGCCAGAGATGTGCAGCCTCAACATGGGAACGATGAACTTCGCGCTTTATCCCATGGCCGCCCGGATCAAGGACTGGAAGCATCCCTGGGAAGAGCCCTTCCTGGAAAACTCTGACGATCTTGTTTTCAAGAATACACCCAAAGACATAGCCCATGTTCTTCATGAAATGGGCGAGGTACGCGGCGCCCGGTTCGAGTTCGAATGTTACGACATCGGCCATCTGACGATGCTTCAGCATTTCGTGCAGCGCGGGGCCGTCAAGCCGCCCTTCTTTCTTCAGTTCGTGTTCGGAGTTCTGGGCGGTATGGCGGCGGAACCGGACACGCTCGCCCATCTCAAAAACACCGCCGACCGACTTTTCGGGTCAGACTATCACTTCTCCGTCCTCGCCGCCGGTCGGGCACAAGTGCCGATGGCGACAATGGCCGCAGCCATGGGCGGGCATGTGCGCGTCGGGCTTGAGGATAACCTTTACATCGCGAAGGGCGTTCTGGCCGAAAGCAATGCCCAGCAGGTCACGCTGATCCGGGGGATCGTGGAGGCGTTGGGGCGCACGGTCGCCACCCCGGCCGAAGCACGGGCAATGCTCGGCCTCAAAGGCGCGGCGGAGGTTGGGTTTTGATCGCGATCCGCAAGGCAACCGCCGGGGACGTTTCCGCGATCCTTGCCCTTCTGACCGCCATGGTGCGCGAGGCTGGCGAAGAACCAGGCTCGACCGAGGCCCTGTTGCTGGCCCATGGGTTCGGGCCGACACCGCGCTTCCATGGGCATCTCGCCGAAGGGGCGGACGGGCCAGTCGGGCTGATCCTCTATTTTGCCGAATATTCCACCTGGCGGGGCGAGATGGGCCTCTTCGTCCAAGACATCTATGTCAGCCCGGAAGGCCGGGGTCATGGCCTTGGCCGCAAACTGATGGCGGCGGCCTTGGCGGATGCCGACTGGAACCCCCGGTTCCTGACCTTGATGGTCGCGCATGAAAACGCAGGTGCCCGCGCCTTCTATGCGACGCTGGGGATGACGCTCCGCGACGCGGCGGACCAACTTATTCTGGAGGGGGAGGGCCTGAGCGCCCTGAAGCGTGAATGATCACCGTATTCGACGACGCCCAGCGCGCCCATGATCCACAGTTCTTCCTGTCGTCGGGCACGCAATATCCCTGCCCCGAAAAACCCGCGCGGATCGACGCGCTTCTGGGCGCAGTCCGGCAGTTGGGCGGCCCGGTCGTGGCCCCCGCCGACGCGGGGCTGGCGCCGATCCGGGCCGTCCATCCCGACCGCTACCTGACCTTCTTGCAAAACATCTACCCCCGCTGGACCCGGATCGAGGGGGCATCGAGCGAAGTCATCCCCAATATCCATCCTGCCAACCGCACCGACGGCTATCCCCTGTCCGCCGTGGGTCAGGCGGGTTTTCACATGACCGACACCTCCTGCCCCATCGCCCGCGACACCTGGTCCGCCGCCTATGCCAGCGCCCAGACGGCTGTTCACGCGGCCGGTCTGGTCGCAGGGGGCGAACGGGCCGCCTATGCGCTCTGCCGTCCGCCGGGCCATCATGCGTTCGCCGAACTGGCAGGCGGGTTCTGTTATCTCAACAACTCCGCCATTGCGGCACAGACCCTGACCGCAGTGGGGGGGAAAGTGGCGATCCTCGACGTGGACCTGCATCATGGCAATGGCACGCAAGGCATCTTCTACGACCGGGGCGATGTGCTGACCCTGTCGATCCATGCCCACCCCGAACGCTTCTATCCATTCTTCTGGGGCTATCCGGAAGAGGTGGGCGAAGGTGAAGGTCACGGCGCAAACCTCAACCTTTGTCTGGAACGCGGCACGGGCGATGCGGGGTTCCTTCAGGCGCTCGACAGTGCCCTTGACCGGATCGCGGCCTTCGGCGCGGACCGGCTGGTCCTTGCCCTCGGCCTGGATGCTTTTGCGGGCGACCCGTTCGCAGGCCTCGGCGTCAGCACCGATGGCTTCGCCCGTATCGGGCGCGCGGTCCGGGGGTTGGGCCTTCCGACGCTGATCGTGCAGGAGGGTGGCTATCTCTGCCCCGAGCTGGGCAACAACCTCTCTGCGGTTCTCGGGGCCTGGGAGTGACAGCCCACACCTCACGGCACCCCCTCGTCGGGATTTTCCTGATGCTCGCCGCCATGGCGATCTTGCCGGGTATCGACGTGATCGCCAAGAAACTCGGCCAGCAGGGCTTGCCCATCACCCAGATCGTCTGGGCGCGCATGTTCTTCGGGGCAGTGCTGACGCTGCCCTTCGCGCTTCGGCAGGGCGGGGTCCGCGCGTTGGCGCCGGTGCGGCCGGTCTTTCACAGCGTCCGCGCAGGCCTTCTGATGCTCGCGACCTTTTGTTTCTTCTCCTCGCTCAAATTCCTGCCCATTGCCGATGCGCTCGCGATCTTTTTCGTTCAGCCTCTGGTCCTGACCGCGCTTTCGCCGCTTCTTCTGGGCGAAACGGTCGGCCCGCGCCGCTGGGCGGCGGTCGCTGTCGGGTTCGTCGGAACCCTGATCATCATCCGGCCGGGCATCGCTGGCCTGAACCCCGGCAGCCTTCTGGCGCTTGGCGCGGGAACGAGCCTTGCGCTTTATTTCCTGATGACCCGCCGCATCGCGGGAAGCGCGCCCGCGCTGGTCACGACGTTCCACACGATGTTGATCGGGGCGGTGTTTTCAAGCCTTCTCGTGGCGGCTGTCTGGGTCAGGCCGGACGGTCAGCAATGGGTCCTGTTCACAGCGCTTGGCCTGATTGCGGCCCTTGGACACTATCTGATCACCCGCGCCTATGATTTCGCCGAAGCCTCGCTGCTGGCACCCCTCGCCTATACAGAGATGGTGACCTCCGTCGCACTCGGCTGGTGGTTTTTCGGCGACTTCCCGGATGTCTGGACCTTTGTCGGCGTGGCAATCCTGATTTCCTGCGCGATCTACATTTCGGTCCGGGAGCAGCGAGCAGGTTAGGACCTAGGCAAGCAGCCGGTTCGCCCGCACATCTCGCGCAACGCGACGGCTTGCGTTGATCACCGCACAAGACAAAGATGAACAAACCCTTAAAACGCCCCCATAACTCATTGAAATAAAACAAATGGTGAAGCGTCCCACCGTGGGACGCCTCTCTCATGTGTTTCATCTTGGGCGAAATATTCCGGGGGGTTGGGGGGGCGGCGCCCCCCCAAAAAACGCGTCAATCCCGCGCGCGTTCCTGATAGCTGTAATCTTCGGTGTTGATCACGATCCGCGTGCCCGCCCCGATATGCGGCGGCACCATGACCCGGATCCCGTTCGAACAGATCGCAGGCTTGTAGGACGACGAGGCCGTCTGCCCCTTCACCACCGGCTCGGTCTCGGTGATCTCGACCGTCACGCGCTGCGGCAGTTCAAGGGCGATGGCCACCCCTTCGAACGTGCGCAGATAGACTTTGATCCCTTCGGTCAGAAAGACCGCATCATCGCCCACCACATCAGGATGAACGGCAATCTGTTCGTAGGTGTTCGGCTCCATGAAATGGTGCCCCTCACCATCGGAATAGAGATAGTCATACTCCCGCTCGTCCACGGTCGCCTTTTCCACCATCTCGGTCGTGCGCCAGCGCTCCGACACTTTCACCCCGTCCGAGATGCGGCGCATATCGACAGAGGTGGTGGGCGTGCCCTTGCCGGGGTGGAAGTTTTCCGATTTCAGCACCGCGTAAAGCTTGCCGTCCAGTTCGACGACATTGCCCTTGCGCAGCGACGAGGCGATGACTTTTACCATGCTGGTTCCTTGCAGTCTGTCCGGCCCTTGGCTAAGCCAAAAGCAATAATCACTGGTCTTGATCGGGCAGCCCTTAGCCGATCCTTCCCGAAATCTCCAGCCGAAAGCGCGCCCCCTCATGCCGGCCAAGCCCGCCCCTTCTCCCGCCTGGTGGCAGCCCCACGTCCACGCCGACCGCCGCGCCGTCCTTCTGACCCGCAACCGCATCCAGACGGCGATCCGGGGCTGGCTTGCCCAGCACGAGTTCACCGAGGTCGACCCCGTGGCGCTGCAAGTCAGTCCGGGGAACGAGGCGCATCT
>DAORUY010000211.1:0-4504 GCA_035433445.1 Paracoccaceae bacterium | reverse complement strand
AGAAGGTCGCGGTAAAGCTGAACCGCGAGCGGCTCCTGCCGGTCCGGCGACGGGGCGGTGAGCAGGTGAAATGAAACTGGTTCCATGAATTATCCAGAAACTGGATCTTAGATGGAACCATATCTTGCGCTAGAAGTCCCTGCAACAGCGCAGGAGACTATTGTGACCGACCAACCCGACTTCGCGAAAATCCGCTACGTAAAGCGCAAGGTGGAGGACGAGGCTGTAGCCCATGCGATCCTCGATCAGGGGCTGGTGGCCCATGTGGGATTCGTCGTCGATGGCCGCCCGATGGTTATTCCGATGGCCTATGCCCGCGATGGCAAACGGCTTTACATCCACGGCGCCTCTAAGACCCGGATCATCCGCAAGACTGGCGATCTGCCCATGTGCCTGACTGTGACCCATATCGACGGGCTGGTGGTGGCGCGGTCGGGGTTCAACCATTCGGCCAATTACCGGTGCTGCGTCGTGCATGGTCTGGCCCGTCCCGTCACGGACGATGCGGAATTTGATCACGCGCTTCAGCTGATCACCGAACATCTTCTGCCCAACCGCTATGCCGAAGTCCGGCCGGTTACGGCCCAGGAGCGCAAGGCGACCGGCGTGCTGGCGCTTGAGATCGAGGCCATAACTGTCAAGGTGCGCAGCGGCCCGCCGGTGGATGAGCCGGAGGATCAGCCGCTTGAGCTATGGAGTGGCATCCTGCCCATTTCGACGTCGCTGGGCCGTGGCGTGCCAGATGCGTTCACGCCCGCGACGATGGCGGAACCCGCCAGCCTTTCGGCAGCCCGGCGCAAGTTCGCTGGTTGATCTGGCCCTGCGGAACAGTCGTGACAAGCCTGCCGCGCAGTCTATGCTGACGCTCAGGGCGAAACTGGAAAGGATCGGCGCCATGGGCAACACCGTCAGGCTTCACCGCATGCTGACCGCACCCCCGCAACGTGTCTACAAGGCGTTCATCGACCCGCAGGCGCTGGCAAAGTGGCTGCCGCCCAACGGTTTCACCTGCGCGGTCCATAGTCTTGACGCGAAGGAGGGCGGCAGCTTTCGCATGTCTTTCACCAATTTCGACACAGGCCACAGCCATTCCTTCGGCGGAACCTATCTGGAACTGAAGCCCGGCGAAAAGCTGCGCTATACTGACAGGTTCGACGACCCCAACCTGCCGGGAGAGATCGTGGTGACGGTGATCCTGCGGGAAGTGCTCTGCGGCACCGAACTCAACATCACGCAAGAAAACATCCCCGACATCATCCCGCTGGAAATGTGTTACCTCGGCTGGCAGGATTCGCTCCGCCAGCTTGCGCATCTTGTCGAAACCGCCGCACCCTGAACCATGCCCCTTCGGTCGGGTTGCCCGACCGGAACCGCCTGTTACCGGCCGACACCGGCATAAGCCACAAAGCCTGCCTTTTTCGCATCTGCTGGCGAATAGACATTCCGCAGGTCTGCCATGCGCGCCGTCGCCATGCTGCCGGCTAGCCGCTTGAGGTCGAGCGCCCGGAATTCGTTCCATTCGGTCAGGATCACCACCACATCGGCCCCCTTGGCGGCCTGATAGGCGTCGTCCATCCAGTCGACGCCTGGCAGAAGATGTTTGCCCTCGCGCTGGCCCTGAGGATCGACCGCGCGCACTTTCGCGCCGCTGCCCACCAGTGCGGGCACGATGGTCAGCGAAGGCGCGTCGCGCATATCGTCGGTGTTGGGCTTGAAGGTCACGCCTAGGACAGCGACGGTCTTGCCGTTCACCGACCCGTCGCACAGGTCCATGATCTTCGTCACCATGCGGCGCTTGATTTCCTCGTTCACCTTGATGACGGTCTCGACGATCTGCATGGGTGCCGCATATTCCTGCGCGGTCCGTGCTAGCGCCTGCGTATCTTTGGGGAAGCACGAGCCCCCATATCCCGGCCCGGCATGCAGGAACTTGTTGCCGATCCTGCCATCGAGGCCAATGCCCTTCGACACTTGCTTCACATCTGCGCCGACCTTTTCACAGAGAGTCGCAATTTCATTGATGAAGGTGATCTTGGTGGCAAGGAAGGCATTCGCCGCATATTTGATCATCTCGGCGGTTTCGAGGTCGGTATAGAGCACGGGGAAATCGCGCAGGAAAAGCGGGCGGTAAACCTCGCCCATCACCCCTTTGGCGCGGTCGCCCTCCACGCCCACCACCACGCGGTCAGGGCGCATGAAATCGTCGATCGCCGCGCCTTCGCGCAGGAACTCGGGGTTCGATGCGACGTCGAAATCCGCCCCGGGGGCGGCATTGCGGATCGCCTTGGCCACGGCGCGGTTCGTGCCGACGGGCACGGTCGATTTGGTCACGACAACGGCATAGCCGGTCAGTGCGCGACCAATCTCCTCGGCGGCGGCCATCACATAGGACAGGTCCGCATGCCCGTCGCCCCGCCGCGTCGGCGTGCCGACCGCGATGAAGACCGCATCCGCCCCGTCTACTGCTGCCGCCAGATCGCCCGTGAACGACAGCCGCCCTGCCGCGACGTTCTTTTCCATCAGCGTATCAAGGCCCGGCTCATAGATCGGCACCTGACCGTTCTTCAGCATCTCGACCTTGCGGGGATCCTTGTCCACGCAGACGACCTGATGGCCGAAATCGGAAAAACACACGCCGGATACCAGCCCGACATAACCCGTGCCGATCATCGCGATTTTCATAAAAACAACCTCTTGAGACGTCTGCGCGCCCTGACATGGGCGAAAGGCAGGGGAACTGTCAACGTCGGCTGTGGCGTCATTGGGGCGAGGTTGGGGAATTGTCCGGCTTTCGGGGACAATTGCGCAACTATCCGCCTTCCATATGCGTTCCGGTCAGAAGCGGCCCGGGGCAAGTGCGGCCAGTCGTGGATCGGTTGCCTGATCGCGAAGGCAGGCCAGAACCAGCTCTGCCGTGATGGGCGCAAGTGTCAGCCCGATGTGCCCGTGACCATAGGCATGGATCACCTCGCCCCCCCCTGCGGAAGGACCGATGACCGGAAGGCTGTCGGGAAGCGAGGGGCGGAACCCCATCCAGCTGCGCGACGGTGATCCGAGGTCGGGAAAGATCGAACGCGCCCCCTCTTCAAGCCGTGCCAGACGATGGGGAGAAGGCGGGGCGGTCAACCCGCCCAGCTCGACCGTGCCCGCTACCCGCAAGCGGCCGCTCATCGGGCAAAGGTAGAACCCCCGCGCCGTCGGGCAGACAGGCCGCGTCAGGCGGGGCCTGTCCATGTCCCATTCCAGATGATAGCCCCGCTCGGTCTCAAGCGGCACAGCGTCGCCCGCCTGCCGGGCCAGCGCCTTGCCATGGGCGCCCGTGGCCAGCACCACCCGGCGCGCCGTCAGGCCAAAGCCGTCGCCCGTCAGCCGCACGCCCTGCCGATCGCGGGCAAGCCCGGTGATCGTGCTCTGCCGCAAGGCCGCGCCTCCTTGTGCCACGCGCGCCGCCAGCCGGGCCACCATCGCGCCCGGATCGGACATGAAACGCGCATTCGGAAAATAGGCCGCGCCACCCTCGGCGACGGGCAGGGAAGGTTCCAACTGGTGCAGTTCCGCCGCCGACAGCAGTTCAACCTTCACCCCCAGATCACGGCGAAAGGCAAGGTCTGTCTTCGAGGCCCGGAATGCGGCGTCCGACTGATACCAGTAAAGGCAGCCGCGATCTTGCAACAGGTCGCCGCCACCGACCTCGGACGCCAACGCCTGCCAGCGCGGTGCCGCATCGGCCAGAAGGGCGGCAAGCACCCGCGCATTCGCCCGCGCCGCCCCCGGCAAGGACTGGTGCGCGAACCGCAAAAGCCAAGGCGCCAGCACCGGCAAGGCCGCCTTGCGGATCGCAAGCGGCGAATTCCGGTCAAAAAGAAGCGACGGCAGGTTGCGCAGCACATCGGGCGTACCGACCGGCTGGACCGCGTAATCCGCGACCGTCCCCGCATTGCCATAAGACGCGCCCGATCCCGGTTGCGCACTGTCGATCAACGTGACTTCATGCCCCGCCGCCAGCAGCCGGTGCGCAATCGCAAGCCCGATCACGCCCGCCCCGATCACCGCGATCTCTGTCTTCTCCATCGCGCCCTCGCCCGTGCGAAAGGGCAGACCCGAGCCCGCCCCTTCATTGTGGTTCAAATATCGTACGGGGGTCGTCCATTGGTTCGAGAACCAATGGACGACGGGTGCATAACCCCCGCTTCCGCCGCTGCCTCACATGCAGGCGTCAAAGAGCTTGCGCGTGTTTTCCTTGGTCATGGCGATCGGGTTGCCGCCGCAGGATGGGTCTTCCAGCGCCATGTCGGTCAGTTCGTCCAGACGGCTGGCTTCGACCCCCATCGCCGTCAGATTTGCCGGGATGTTCAGTGCCGACCGGAGGTCCATCACCGCCGCGCGGAAGCCGGCGAAACCACCCTTGATGCCCAGATAGGCTGCCGCCGCCTCGATCCGGCTTTCGATGGCGGAGCGGTTGAAGTCCAGCACCATGGGCATCACCACCGCGTTCGTTGTGCCG
>DAORUY010000210.1:0-4662 GCA_035433445.1 Paracoccaceae bacterium | reverse complement strand
CGAACCGACTCTGACAGTCTTGCCCTGCCGCGCTTGCCCACCAAGACCTCGACCGCCCGGAAAGGACGCTGAGCCATGCGTAGTATCATCCTCACCCTTTCACTCATCGCGATCATGGGGCTCGGTTTTTGGGCTTACCGTGAAAACTACAGGACCCAGGCCGAGCTCGCCGAAGTGCGGACCCTGCAATCGGAAATCGGCGATCTGCGCGAAAGTCTGAGCGTGCTGAACGCCGAATGGGCCTATCTGAACCGCCCCGACCGCCTGCGCGAACTGGCGGACCTGAACTTTGAACGGCTGGGGCTTTTGCCGCTTGAACCCGAACAGTTCGGCGACGTCGCGCAGATCACATATCCCACTGCGGAAAATCCGCTGCTGGCACCTGTCACCGATCCTATCGCCACCGTCGCATCGCTGGACCAGACGCCATGATCCGCACTCCCCTCCGCCCGCTTGCCCGCATTCTTTCTGCCCGTGCCAAGGGCGAAAACCCCGATGCGATCGAAAAGGAAAACCTGCGTCTGCGGCATGAAGAGATGCGCGACCGTTCCCGCCAAAAGGCAGAGGGTCGGCTTTTGCTGCTTGGTCTGGTGTTTTTGGGTCTGTTCGGAACGGTTGGCGTGCGCATGGGCGTTCTGGCGGCGACCCAGCCGGTCGAGCCGCGCACCGGCCAAAACGGTCCGCTGATCACTGCCGGGCGCGCCGACATCACCGACCGTGAAGGGCGGATCCTCGCGACCAACCTTGTCACTCATGCGCTTTATGCCCAGCCCCGGTTGATGATTGACCCCGCAGGTGCGGCCGAAAAGCTGGCGCTGATCTTCCCCGATCTTGATGCGGAAAAGCTGAAGAAGGATTTCACCGGGTCCAAGAAATTCCTTTGGATCAAGAAGAAAATTTCGCCCGAACAGATGCAGCTTGTGCATGAGATCGGCGATCCCGGCCTGCTGTTCGGTCCACGCGAAATGCGGCTTTATCCCAACGGCGCGCTTGCCGCGCATGTGCTGGGCGGGTCGGCATTCGGCCGCGAAGGCGTGGCATCGGCCGAGGTGATTGGCACGGCCGGCGTCGAGAAAACCTTCGACAACTGGCTGCGCGATCCCGCGAATGGCGGCGCGCCGTTGCAATTGTCGATTGATCTGTCCGTTCAGGCTACGGTCGAAGAAGTTCTCGACGGCGGCATGAGGCTGATGAACGCCAAGGGCGCCACCGCAATCTTGATGGATGTAAAGACGGGCGAGATCATCTCGATGGCCTCGTTGCCGGATTTTGATCCGAACACAAGGCCGCAGCCCCTGACCAAAGGGCCGGCAGGCGACAGCCCGCTCTTCAACCGCGCGGTGCAGGGTGTCTATGAACTCGGTTCCACCTTCAAGATTTTTGCCGTGGCGCAGGCGCTTGACCTGGGCATTGTCACGCCAGACACGGTGGTAGACACGAAAACCCCGATGTTCTGGGGTAAATACAAGATCAACGATTTCCATAACTACGGCGCTGAATTGCCGGTGACGGAGGTGATCGTCAAATCCTCGAACGTCGGCACGGCCCATATCATCGGGATGGTAGGGCCGGAACGTCAGCAAACCTTCCTGAAGTCGCTGGGCCTGTTTGAGCCGACACCCGTCGAACTGATTGAGGCCCCGACCGGCAAGCCACTCGTTCCGAAAAAATGGAGTGAGATTTCCATGCTGACCATTTCATACGGGCACGGGCTTTCCGCCAGCCCGCTGCATCTGGCGGCGGCTTACGCGGCGATGGTCAATGGCGGTACTAGGGTTCAGCCCACGGTGCTGAAGACCAACAAGCCGCAACAGGGCGAACGTGTGATCAGTGAAAAGACTTCGGCGCAGGTGCGTTCGCTTCTGCGGCAGGTCGTGGTGCGCGGCACGGCAAGTTTTGGCGAGGTTCCAGGATATGCCGTCGGTGGCAAGACCGGAACGGCCGACAAGGCCAAGCCCACGGGCGGCTATTATGACGACAAGGTGATTGCCACATTTGCTTCGTTCTTTCCCGCCTATGATCCCAAATATGTCCTGATCGTCACACTTGACGAACCGGTTGAATCATCGGGCAGCGAACCGCGCCGCACAGCGGGTTGGACATCGGTTCCCGTGGCGGCCGAAATGATCCGTCGCGTCGCACCACTTCTTGGGTTGCGCCCCGAGGTTGAACCCGGTGCAGAGGCTGCGCTAACTACGGTCAAGAACTGACACGGAATGGATCGGAACGACATATGGCGACGCCCGCGAAATCACTGGCCGACCTGGGGCTGAGGGCGCAAGCAGGGCGCGACGCCCTGATTACCGGGATTGCCGTTGACAGCCGCCAGGTGAAACCGGGATTTCTGTTTGCCGCGCTGCCGGGGACCAAGGTCCATGGTGCTGAATTCATTCAGTATGCGCTCAGGATGGAAGCGGCGGCAATCCTGACCGACCGCGAAGGTGCGGCCATCGCCAAGGCCGAACTGGCGGCCTCTCAGGCGGCGCTGATCATCGCGGAAAACCCCCGCCAGACGCTTGCCTATGCGGCGGCCCTTTGGTTCGGGCGCCAGCCTGAGACAATGGTGGCCGTCACCGGTACGTCGGGCAAAACCTCTGTCGCCACCTTCACTCGGCAAATCTGGCAGGCGCTTGGGCTGAAATCCGCCAATCTGGGCACGATGGGGATCTTGGGCGATTACCACGGCCCATTGGCGCACACGACCCCCGAACCGATCACCCTTCACCGGGTTCTTGCCGAGATGGCGCATGCCGGGATCACCCATGCCGCGATGGAGGCATCCTCACACGGGCTTGACCAGAATCGGCTGGACGGGGTGCGGCTGAAGGCGGCAGCCTTTACCAACTTCAGTCAAGATCACCTCGACTATCACGCTGATTTCGATGAGTATTTTGCGGCGAAGGCGCTGCTTTTCGCCCGCGTCCTGCCCGAAGAAGGCACCGCCGTCATCAATATCGACGATGCACGTGGCCCGGAAATGCGGGCCATTGCCCGGGGGCGGGGGCAGAAGATCGTCAGTATCGGGCGAGCCGATGATGCGGATATCCGCATCACCGGCCAACGGTTTGATGCGACCGGGCAGGATCTGCGGTTCATCTGGAACGGTCGCCCGCATCTGGTGCGGCTGGCCCTGATCGGCGGGTTTCAGGCCGAAAACGTTCTGGCCGCCGCGGCCCTTGTCGCCGGGTCGGATTCCATCAGCGAGGATCGGATCGTGGCCAGCCTGTCGGGCCTGACGACGGTGCGGGGCCGGATGGAACTGGCCGCGACCCGCACGAATGGCGCCACTGTGTTTGTCGACTATTCCCACAAGCCCGGCGCACTCGCCTCCGCGCTGCAATCGCTTCGCCCTCATGTGATGGGCCGTATCATCTGCGTTTTTGGCGCAGGCGGGGATCGCGACCGGCTGAAACGGCCATTGATGGGCGAAGCGGCGGCGAAACATGCCGATGTGGTGATCGTGACCGACGACAATCCGCGCAGCGAAGATCCCGCCGTGATCCGCGCCGAGGTGATGGCCGGTTGCCCCGGTGCGACCGAGGTGGGCGACCGGGCAGAGGCCATCTTGATGGGCGTCGATGCGCTTCAGCCGGGTGATGCGCTTCTGGTCGCGGGCAAAGGCCACGAGACCGGCCAGATTATCGGCACCGACATCTATCCGTTCGATGATGCCGAACAGGCCAGTGTCGCCGTCGCGGCGCTTGACGGGGTGATCTGATGGCCGCGTTGTGGACATCGACCGATGCAGCGGCCGCCACCGGTGGGCGGGCGGTCCGCCCCTTTGCCGCCAGCGGTGTTTCGATTGACACGCGCACGTTGCAGCCGGGCGATCTGTTCGTGGCATTGAAAGACGTGCGGGACGGTCATGATTTCGTCCGCGCCGCGCTGGACAAGGGTGCCGCCGCCGCACTCGTCTCGTGCATTCCCGATGATTGCAGCGAGGCCGATCCCTTGCTGATCGTCCCCGATGTGCTGGCTGCGCTCTCCGATCTTGGCCGTGCGGGCCGGGCGCGGAGTGTAGCGCGCGTGGTGGCGGTGACGGGCTCGGTCGGCAAGACATCGACCAAGGAAATGCTCCGCGCCGTCCTGTCGGCGCAAGGCGCGACCCATGCGGCCGAAGCCAGCTATAACAACCATTGGGGCGTGCCCCTGACGTTGGCGCGCCTTCCCGCGGACAGCCAGTTTGCCGTGGTCGAGATCGGGATGAACCACCCCGGCGAAATCGCGCCGCTGGCCCGACTGGCTCGCCCGCATGTGGCGATGATTACGACCGTCGGCACTGCGCATATGGAAGCCTTCTCCTCCATCGACGGGATTGCCCTTGAAAAGGCGGCGATCTGTGAAGGGTTGGAGCCGGGAGGTTTCGCGATATTGCCCGGCGATCTACCGACCTCGCCGCTCTTGCATGCGGCAGCGCAGAGGGCGGGGGCGCAGGTGATCACGTTTGGCGAGGCGCCAGAGCTGGATTATTACCTCGTCTCTGCCACGCTGTCGCAAGATACGACCGTGGTGCAGGCACGCCATGGTGGCATGCCTTTGCTGTTCAAGGTGCGCACCGCAGGTCGCCATTTTGCGCGCAACGCGCTGGGCGTCATTGCATCGGCCACAGCGCTCGGTTGTGATCCGGCGGTTGTCGCCTGTGACCTTGGCCAATGGCAGCCC
>DAORUY010000209.1:0-4711 GCA_035433445.1 Paracoccaceae bacterium | reverse complement strand
CGCTTCATCGCGCCCTTCAGGCTGCGGTCATGCATCCCGTAAAGGTTGGTGAAAATCCGGTCCTGATCGCTCAGCATACTTCAGTCCTCATATCAGCCGGGGCTATTTCCCGGCCCGTTTTTGATGTCGCCACAGCCGTGCGATCACGGCGAGCGACCAGATAAGTGCGGCCAGCGCCGCCAGATCGAACAGAAACGCATAGGATGGATCGAGCCCGATGCGCCCGCCGACCCATTGCGCGCCCAGCCACAGGATCATGGCCCAGGCAATCACCAGCGCGACCAGCCGCCCCTGCCGGGCGCGGGCCAGATCCTCTGCAGAAGGGGCGCTGGTACGGGTCATGCCTTGCCTTCAGACCCCGCACCCTTGGCCAGCGCGCGCGCCTGCTTGACCCAGCCGTCGCGGGTGATCCGGCCCTTGAAATTCTCCATCTTGCTGTCGACAAGCGCGATGTCGCGGGCCTTCCAACCGGCGATCTGGTCGAAATGCCAGACGCCGATGTCATTGAGAAGTTTCTCAAGTTTCGGGCCAACCCCGACGATCAGCTTCAGATCGTCACCCTTGCCGCCGCGCGGGCGCGCCAGCAGCGTGGTCTCGTCAGAGCTTGCTTCCTTGGTGCGCCCCATGGCGGCATCCAGCCCGGCTGCGCTTGCGGCCTCCGTCTTGGTCTTCGCCGCCTTCGGTGCGGCGGCCTTGGGCTTTGCGGGGGCCTTGACCGTCGGGGCCTTAGGCTTGGTCGCGCGCGGTTTCGGTGCCGGTTTGGCCGGCTCCTCGATCACTGCGGCGGGTGCCACGGCGGCAAGCACGGTCGGATCGGGACGTGGCGTGATGGCGGCCAACGTCACGGGGGCGCTTTCGCTTGCTGTCGCTTCGACGAGGGCGGGAGCAGGTGCTGCAGGCGGCTCGGGCGTCCTTGCCGGTTCGGGCGGCTGATAGGCCGGCACCTCAGCCTCCGCACTGCCGCACAGCGCCCAGCGCAGCACGAACGCGCCGACAAGGGCAAGGATGGCGGCGATGACCAGCGCCTTGAACAGCGGATGGCCCAGCGCGAAGCTCAAAAACAGCCACAGAACGACGCCGCCTATCGCGGCGACCTGCCAGCATTTCCGCTGACAGGCCAATGTGTCGACTTCACTCATGATCTCGCGCCCCCTCCAGGTTGCGTTACTCTTGCGTCTTGCCGCCGATCAATGCGCGCGCCTGTCCGACCCAGTCTTCGCGGACAGCGCGGCCCTTGAACCCATCGAGATTGTCGTCAACCCAAGCCAACTCAGCCTCCGTCCATCCGGCAAGCTGGTCGAAATGGTAAAAGCCGAGCGAATGCAGCAGCGCCTCAAGCTTCGGCCCGATGCCCTTTATGATCTTCAGATCATCCGCACCGGCCTTGCGCGGCGCTTTCAGCCCGCGCGGTTTTTTCGGCTTGGCGGGGGCGGCAGGCACATCGGCCAGCTTGGCCGCAGCCGGGGTTGCGGCCTTGGCTTTCACGGGCTTCGGTTGTGGCGCGGCTTTCGCGGCCGGTTCCGCAGGCTTGGCCGCAGGTTTTGCGGCCTTCGCGCCAGCGGGCTTGCCCAGCCAGGGCGTAAGCAGCGGCACTTCCGTCCCGTCAATCCGCTTGATGCTGTCGCCGATGTCGACCGCGCGCTGAGCTGAGCCGTTATACTGGGTGCGGCCGGATTCGAATTCCCTCAAGCTCGTCAGACCGGACAGCGGCTCAGAGGCATAGCGCCCGTTCTGGGGGCCGGGAATCGGCACGCGGCCATCCGCCATCTCATCGAGAAGCCGCGACAGGCTTTCCGCCGTCAGATCCTCGTAATAATCCTTGCCGATCTGGGCCATCGGCGCATTGGTGCAAGCGCCAAGGCATTCGACCTCTTCCCAGGAAAACTTGCCATCCGCCGACAGCATATGGGCCTTCGGCGCGATCTTTTCCTTACAGACCTTGATCAGCTCTTCCGCCCCGCAGATCATGCAGCTTGTGGTGCCGCAGATCTGGATATGGGCAACGGAGCCAACGGGTTGCAGCTGGAACATGAAGTAGAAGGTCGCGACTTCCAGCGCCCGGATATAGGCCATTCCGAGCATGTCGGCGATATGTTCGATGGCAGGCCGGGTCAGCCAACCCTCCTGCTCCTGCGCGCGCCACAAAAGCGGGATGATGGCCGAGGCCTGACGGCCCTCGGGGTATTTCGTGATCTGCCCCTTCGCCCAGGCGAGGTTCGCGGGCGTGAAGGCAAAGCTGTCCGGCTGAACAGAATAAAGGCGGCGCAGCATCAGCGATCAACCTCTCCGAAAACGATATCCATGGTGCCGATGATCGCGGCCACGTCGGCCAGTTGATGGCCCTTGGCCATCCAGTCGATCGACTGAAGGTGCGGGAAGCCCGGCGCGCGGATCTTGGCGCGGTAGGGTTTGTTCGACCCGTCCGCCACCAGATAGACGCCGAACTCGCCCTTGGGCGCTTCGACCGCCGCGTAGACTTCGCCCGCCGGAACGTGGAAGCCTTCGGTGTAAAGCTTGAAATGATGGATCAGCGCTTCCATCGAGGTCTTCATGTCGCGACGAGAAGGCGGCGTGATCTTGCCGCGCGCCAGAACTTCGCCCCGCTCCACCCGCAGTTTCGCGATGGCTTGCCGGATGATCGACACCGATTCCCGCATCTCCGCCATGCGGCAGAGATAGCGGTCGAAACAGTCGCCGTTCTTGCCGACCGGGATCTTGAAGTCGAACTCGTCGTAGCACTCATAGGGCTGCGAGCGGCGCAGATCCCAGGCCATGCCCGACCCGCGCACCATGACGCCCGAATAGCCCCAGGCCAGCGCATCTTCGGGCGTGACGATGCCGATCAGTGCATTCCTTTGCTTGAAGATGCGGTTTTCGGTCAAAAGCCCGTCCAGATCGTCCAAGACCTTGAGGAAGGTTCCGGTCCATTCCTCGATATCATTCAACAGCGCATCGGGCAGATCCTGATGGACCCCGCCGGGACGGAAATAGGCGGCGTGCAGCCGCGCCCCGCTGGCGCGTTCGTAGAATACCATCAGCTTTTCACGCTCTTCGAAGCCCCAAAGCGGCGGGGTCAGCGCGCCCACGTCCAACGCCTGCGTGGTGACGTTCAGAAGGTGGTTCAGAATCCGACCGATTTCCGAATAAAGCACCCGGATCAGGCTGGCACGGCGCGGCACGACCGTGCCGGTCAGCCGTTCGATCGCCAGACACCAGGCATGTTCCTGGTTCATCGGCGCCACATAATCCAGCCGGTCGAAATAGGGCAGGTTCTGCAGATAGGTGCGGCTTTCCATCAGCTTTTCGGTGCCGCGGTGCAAAAGCCCGATATGGGGATCGCAGCGTTCGACAATCTCGCCGTCCAACTCCAACACCAGACGCAACACACCATGCGCGGCAGGGTGTTGTGGGCCGAAGTTCAGGTTGAAATTACGGATGCGCTGTTCGCCGGCAAGCGCATCGACCGACCCGTCATCATAAGTGTTCACGCGGATGTCGCCGTCCATCACAGCATTCCTCCGCACAACTCAAAGCCGCGAGCTGAGCTTGTTGTCTGGTGCTTTCCCTTAATAATCAAAAGGATTTGCAATATGATGGGATTTTTTTTGACGACTGGAGCAACCGAGCATGCAGCGATCGCAGCCGCGAAGAAAGAAACCATTGAGGTTACAAGATCAAGGTATTCCATCACTTCGCCCCCTGCTTTTCGTCGCCCGGAAGGATGTATTGCGCACCCTCCCATGGGCTCATGAAATCGAACTGGCGGTAATCTTGCACCAGTTTCACCGGCTCATAGACCACGCGCTTTTCGGCCTCGTCGTAGCGCACTTCCGTATAACCCGTCGTCGGAAAATCCTTCCTGAGCGGGAAGCCACGGAACCCGTAGTCGGTCAGGATGCGCCTCAGATCGGGATGGCCCGAAAACAGGATGCCGAACATGTCGAACACTTCGCGTTCGAACCAGTTCGCGGTCGGGTGGATGGTGGTCAGCGTGGGCACCATCTGATCTTCGGCCACCCATGTCTTCACACGGATGCGGTGGTTCTTGTACATCGACAGGAAGTGATAAACGACATCGAACCGCGCCGGGCGTTCTGGGTGGTCGATGGCAGTGATATCGACCAGGGTCGAGAATTTGCAGGCCGGGTCAAGCCTGAGCCAGTCGATGAAGTTCACCAGCGCTTCAAGCCGGACGGTCACGGTCAATTCGCCGAAGGCGATCTTCGTATCGACGATATCGGCGGCGCGGGCGGCGCTGATTGTTGCGCAAAGGTCTTCCACGGACATGTCTTTCCCCCTCAGCGCACAAGCGTGCCGGTGCGGCGGATGCGGCGTTGCAATTGCAAGATGCCATACATCAGCGCTTCGGCCGTGGGCGGGCAGCCCGGAACATAGATATCAACGGGCACGATACGGTCGCAGCCGCGCACCACCGAATAGCTGTAGTGATAATAGCCGCCGCCATTGGCGCATGACCCCATGGAGATCACGTAGCGCGGTTCGGGCATCTGGTCATAGACCTTGCGCAGGGCGGGGGCCATCTTGTTGGTCAGCGTGCCCGCAACGATCATCACGTCGGATTGGCGCGGGCTGGCGCGCGGGGCAAAGCCGTAACGCTCCACATCATAGCGCGGCATGGCGGTGTGCATCATCTCAACCGCGCAGCAGGCCAGACCGAAGGTCATCCAGTGCAAGCTGCCGTTGCGCGCCC
>DAORUY010000208.1:0-4720 GCA_035433445.1 Paracoccaceae bacterium | reverse complement strand
AACCGATCTTCACGGATTTGCAATCCGCTGCGTAACCTCTCCGCCAACCCGCCGCAGAGGTAGGGGGGCAATTATACCACGGCGCTCGGCTTCGCAAGCCGTCAGGTGCAGTGATTTGACCAAGGCCGCCGGTTGCCGGGGCTTGCAATCTGTGGCAAGACAATTATCAAAGCGATAACTAAACCGTAGAGTTCAGCACATGACGGACTACGCGCAGCGCCGCACGATGATGGTCGACACGCAAGTGCGGCCGAACGATGTGACGAAATTCCCGATCATCGAGGCGATGTTGTCGGTCCCACGCGAGCAATTCGTGCCCGATGCTGCGCGCGAGGCGGCCTATGTCGGCGAAAATCTGGCGCTTGGCCCGGTGGGTCGCGTGGCGCTGGAGCCGCGGACGCTGGCCAAGCTGCTGGATGCGTTGGATGTGCAGCCGACCGACCGGGTGCTGATCGTCGGGGCGGGACTGGGCTATTCGGCGGCGCTCGTGTCGCGGATGGCGCAGTCTGTGGTTGCGGTTGAGGAGGAGGCGGGTTTGGCTGAGGCGGCCGCGGCGCGACTGACGGCGCAGGGCATCCCCAATGTGACGGTGCAGACCGGGCCCCTGACGGGCGGTGCAGGTGCCAAAGAGCGGTTCGAGCGGATCCTCGTCGAAGGTGCGATCGAAACCCTGCCCGAGGCCCTGGCCACACAGCTTGCCGAAGGCGGGCGTATCGGCGCGATCTTCATGGAGGGTTCGCTGGGCGTCGCGCGGATCGGCTTTAAGATCGACGGCGCGCTGAACTGGCGGTTTGCCTTCAACGCGGCGGCCCCAGTGCTGCCGGGTTTCGCAAAAGCGCGCGAATTTACACTCTAGAACCTCTCCGCCCTCAGGGCCGGTCAGGTTCTCTGAAAGACAGTCCGGGCGGCAAGTCCGGCACAGAGCAGAGGCACGGACATGGCGCTTATCAGTGGTAAAGGCTTTCTTCACGGGTTGGGGCGGCTCGCCGGGGGGGTGGCGGTGTCGGCACTTCTGACAGGTGCAGGGTCGGCGGAGACTTTGGGCGATGCGCTCGTATCTGCTTATCGCGCGTCGGATCTTCTGGACCAGAACCAGGCGGTGTTGCGGGCGGCGGATGAAGATGTTGCCAGCGCGGTCGCCACTTTGCGCCCGGTTCTGGGGTTCATTCTGGAAAGCCAGTATAGCGACGGCCCCTTGGGGGAAAATACCACCAACAGCGCACGGCTGAACATGGACTGGACAGTCTATGATTTCGGACGCAGCAAGTTGGGGATCGAGATCGCGAAGGAAAGTGTTCTGGCGACGCGGCAAGCATTGGTCGGCATTGAACAGAACGTGCTTTTGTCGGCCGTCAGCGCCTATATGGACGTGCGCCGTGCGACCCGGAATGTCGAGATCAACCGCACTTCCGTAAATGTGATTTCCGAACAATTGCGCGCGGCGCAAGACCGCTTCGACGTAGGCCAGATCACCCGCACCGATGTCGCGCTCGCCGAGGCGCGGCTGGCCGCCGCACGGGCCGCCCTGGCGGCGGCAGAGGGCGATCTTGACGTGGCGCGCGCCGCCTACAAGGCTGCGGTGGGACATGACAGCGACGGGCGCACCGCCCTTCCCGCACCCCCCGCCTTTCCCCGGACGCTGGCCGAGGCGCAGGCCATTGCCCAGCGGCTGCATCCGGCAGTCCTGCAAGCCCAGCATCAGGCCAAGGTCGCCGACCTGCAACTGGAACTGGCGCGGGCGGGCCATCTGCCGACGCTGGGGTTGAACCTGCGCGCGCAAGAAGATGAGGATGGGCAGGAATCCGGGGTTGCGACCCTGCAATTGAACCAGCCGCTGTTTACCGGCGGGCGGATTGCTTCGGGCGAGCGCAAGGCGATGGCTGGCCGCGACGCGGCCCGCGCGGGCCTGACGCGCACCGTCGTGGGGGTGACCCAGCAGGTTGCGAATGCCTGGTCGGGCATCGAAGTGGCCCGCGCTCAGATTTCAGCCATTGACCTGCAAATTCAGGCCGCGCAATCGGCCTACGACGGCACGCGAGAAGAAGCGGCCCTGGGCGCGCGGACGACGCTTGATGTGTTGGATGCGGAACGGGAACTGTTGCAGGCCAAATCGGACCGCACTTCGGCCGAGGCCAATCTTCAGGTAGCCTTTTATTCACTTCTGGCTTCTATGGGGTTGTTGACGGCAGAAAATCTGAAGCTCGGGGTGCCGATCTATGATCCGGAGGCCTACTACAACGTGGTCAAGAATGCCCCACTGTCGGCACAGGGGGCCAAGCTCGACCGTGTCCTTAAGGCCATCGGTCAGGACTGATTTCGGCAGACCTGTCAGTTTTGTTGTCGGCTGCTTGCTTCGCACCTACACTTCGCGCGGGGGGCAGGAGACTGGGAATGGCTAATTCCAAGGGCAATATGGAAATCATGGACGTGCTTTCGTCGATCCGCCGGCTGGTGTCGGAGGATCGTCCTTCCGCCACGGCGCGGGCAGAGCCTACGCCTCCGGCCCCTGTGGCCGACAAGGCAGAGCAGGCGCAGGTCGCACCTCTGCCGCCCGACGCGGCCGAGGCAGTGCCTGTTGTTGCCCCGGCTATGTCCGAGGCGATGGCCGATGATCTGGTTCTGGCGGCCATGGCCGCGCCCCGCGCGCCCGATGGCGCCGCCCGACGCCCTGGCGAAAGCCGGTTCGTCCTGACTGCGGCCTTGCGCGTCGGCGAGGAGGCGGAGCGCGAGGATGACCCGGATGGGGGGCTTGCGTCTGAGAGCCTGCCCCAGCGCGCCGATCTGAAGCCCGCGCGCGATCTGTCATCGCTTGAAGATACGATTGCCGAGCTTGAGGCCGCAGTTGCCGGGATTGAGGAAGAGTTCGAACCAGATGGCGGCGATGCCCCTGCCCATGCCGATCTGGCTTCGGCCGGGCCAATGCCAAGCTGGCCGGTCGCCGAACGCGCGGCGCCGGTGGCGGGCGGCTTTCAGGGGATCATGGCCGGGTTCGAGACGATGCCCTTGGCCGATGACCGACTGGACCTGCCGATCAATGGCGATGTGACGGTGCCGGCGATGCGGCGGGGCGAGGACCGGCAAGTCGGCGTCGGCGGGGGATTTTTCCGCGCGGCGGCGCGTGCCGAAGACGCGACTCGCGAAGTGCCGGAAGACATCCCTGCCGAGGCAACGCCGCCGACGGCGGAAGACATCGGGTTCGATGGCGCTTCGCAGACTGAAGCCCCCTTCGCAGCGTCCGAGGAAGACCTGACCGTTGCGCCCGTGGACGGCGAGGAGGAAAGGGCCGTCTCACGTCCGATCATCTTGCGGTCCCGCAGCGTGGAGCCTGAGCCCGCACCGGCAGAGGGCAGGTGCGATGATGCGGCCGCGGTAAGGCTGGAAGCGGTGGCAGAAGCCGCGACAGCGCCTGAGTCGGACCTGCAAGCCGAAAGCGCGGATTTGACCGTCGACGGTCGCGACATTGAGGCGGAGGAGGAACATGGTCTTTTCGACCCGCTGGCCGATGCCGACCTCGACATCGACATGCTGCGCGACATGGTGGCAGAGATTGTCCGTGACGAATTGCGCGGCACGCTGGGCGAGCGGATCACCCGCAACCTCAGGGCATTGGTGCGGCGCGAGATCGAGCGTGCGCTGATCGCGGAAGGGCTGAAGCGGGACTGAGGGACTGGCCCCGAAGGGGGCGGCCGTCCCGCCCGCGCCACGGTCAGCGCCCTTCCGATGAAGAAGTCAGACAGCGATCGGGGTTGCGGCAAGTGCGCAGCCACGGATCAGGGGCCCGCGCCGCCCTGACGCCCCTTGCCAGCGCCTTGCGCCGCCCTCAGACTGTCCAGGGCGGACAGAGGCAAACATGAACACACCCGCGCATCTGATTTTCGGGGCATTTGCCTTTGGCCGGCCCGAGGTGAAACATTCGGCCACGGCGGCGATCATCGGATCGCTCGTGCCGGATTTGTCGCTTTACCTACTTGTCAGCGTTTCGATCTGGGTTCTGGCCATCCCGCCGGAACGGGTTTTCGATGAACTCTATTTCTCGGACGGCTGGCAGACGGTCTTTGCGATCGACAACTCCTTTCCCTTGTGGGGCGGGCTGCTGGGGCTGGCGCTGTGGCGTGGCTGGCCGCTCTTGCGCGCCTTCGCCTCGGGCGGCCTCTTGCACCTGATCTGCGATTTCCTGCTGCATCACGATGATGCGCGGCGCCAGTTCTGGCCGCTGAGCGACTGGGTCTTCCGCAGCCCGTTCAGCTACTACGACCGCAGACATTATGGCGACATCATCGGCCCGCTGGAGATGGCGCTTTGCGTGATCTTCGCGGTGGTGCTGTGGCGTCGCTATCGTGTCGTGGTGGCCAAGGTGCTGATCCTTGGGGCGCTGGGGTTGGAACTGCTGCCGGAAGTGCTTTTCCGCTACATGCTCTGACCCAAACAAAACGCGCGCCCAATGGCGCGCGTTAATCGATCGGAGGTCTGAATGATCAGGCCGCTTCCGCCTCTTCCGCGGCATGACGGCGTTCGCTTTCCTCGCGCGACAGCGCGACCGAGGTGCGCACGCCCTTCGAGACGAATTCCATCAAACCCTTGACCACGCGTTCGTTCGGGTCGATTCCGGAACAGGACAGAACCTCGCGCCCATCACGCGACCGCGCCCAGCGGGCGATCTGGTCGGGGCCATTGCCATATTTCTTGTCGTCGGCAATGGCATCATCCAAAGCCGCAAGCA
>DAORUY010000207.1:3163-4745 GCA_035433445.1 Paracoccaceae bacterium | reverse complement strand
AAAATCACAGGACCCATGCGCGGCGACGCCCAGATTTCCCGCCTGAAGCCCGGCCGCCGCACCGATATCCGGCGCGAGAACGAACGCGCGATTCTGGAGGCCGCCGAGAAGGTGTTCGCCGAGGCCGGGTTCGGCGGTGCCACCATGCAGCTGATCGCCGACATGGCGGGGCTGCCGAAGGCGAACCTCCACTATTACTTCGCCACCAAGGAAGACCTTTACCGCCGCGTGGTGCAGCAGATCTTCGAGATCTGGCTGGATGCGGCCGCAAGCTTCGACGATGCCCCCGGGCCCATCGAAGGCATCGGCGCCTACATCGACGCCAAGATGGACATCAGCCGCACTCATCCGCACGGGTCAAAGGTCTGGGCCAGCGAAGTGATGCACGGCGCGCCAGTGATCCAGGACTATCTGGAAACCACGCTCCGCGACTGGACCGAAGGCCGGATCGCGGTGATCCAGCGCTGGATCGACGCGGGCAAGATGAAGCCGGTGAACCCGCGCCACCTGCTGTATCTGCTTTGGGCCACGACCCAGCACTACGCCGACTTCGGCCACCAGATCCAGACCTTGAACGGGGGGGCACCCCTGACCGAAACCCAGTGGCGTGAGGCCAAGACCAGCGTGAAGGACATGGTCCTGCGCGGCATCGGGGCGATCTGAGGGGGATGCATGAACACGGCAGAGCTTGAGGCCGAGGCGGCAGGGTTGGTCCTGCGGGAGTTCAGCGAAAGGACAGCACTGCGGCTGGGGCAGATTCTGGTCGATCTGGCGCTGGCGGAAGGGTTGCCTGTGGTGGTGAACATCCGCACGGCCGACCGCACGCTGTTCCATGCGGGCCTGCCCGGCTCGGCCCCGCTGAACGACCTCTGGGCGCGGCGCAAGTCGAACACGGCGCTGATGTTCCAGCTGCCGTCACTTCTGGTCGCGCTGCGCAACAAGGCGAAGGACGAACCGCTGGAGAGGCACGGCCTCGCCCCCGCCGACTATGCCGACAGCGGCGGGGCGGTGCCGATCCGGGTCAGGAATGTGGGCGTGGTCGCGGTGGCCACCGTCTCGGGCTTGCCGCAGGTCGAGGATCACAAGCTTGTCGTGCGCGCGATCAGGCTGCTGGCGGCGGAATAGGCTGCGGGGCTTCCTTCAGCTCCACCTCGACGAAACGCATCGGCGCGGCGCCGTCATTGACCACGTTGTGTTCCACCCCTTCGAGCCGCCGATAGGCCGTGCCCGCCGGAACCAGCACCCGGCGCGTGCCACCGCCCGGCTCTTCCAGCAGCATCGGGCAATCGGTGATCGCGGTGATCACATAGTCATGCCCATGCCGGTGCCAGCCGGTTTCCGCCCCAGGGGCAAAGTCGAAGCGGGTGACGCGAACCCGGTCGTCATCGACCAGGATCGTGGCGGTGCAGACAGGTCTCATGCCTTCAGCCCTTCCAGCCTGCCGCCGATGTCGGCGGATTGATGGATGAAGTCGATGATCAGGATTTCATCCGGGGTTTCGGTGAAGATGATGAAATGGCGGCCGGAGCGGGCGAAGCGGAGGTCAGACCGCAGATCAGGCGCGAAGACATCGCGGCAGGAG
>DAORUY010000207.1:0-3063 GCA_035433445.1 Paracoccaceae bacterium | reverse complement strand
GCGGGCGAAGCGGAGGTCAGACCGCAGATCAGGCGCGAAGACATCGCGGCAGGAGTGGATCGGCGCATTTCCCATTGCGATCCTGCGGCAGCGATCCAACAGCGCGTTCACATAAGCCTCGCCCCGCTTGCTGCCAAAATTTTCCATGGAGTAGGCTCCGATCAGATCAAGACTGTGTTCGGCACGGAACGAAAGGCTGAACCGTTTCATTTGCCCGCGAAATATCTGGTGCGAATACGGGCGAAGGCCGCTTCGCCATCCACGGTTTCCCCCCGTTCCACCTGCGCCAGGCCCTCCAGCACGCCCTGACGCACCTGCTCCCAGGCGGCCTCTTCGCGTTCCAGAAGGCGCAAGCCGGACCGCAGCGCCTCGCTGGCGTTCTGGTAGCGGCCCGAAGCGACAAGGCTGTCGACGAAGGCGGCCTGATGGTCGGTCAGGACGACGTTGCGGGTGGGCATGGGCAGGCTCCCTTTTTGGCGTTGGCATAATATGCCAATCACCCGGCATCCGGTCAATGCCCCGTCCGGCTGCGCGTCGTGAACCCGGCTGGAGGGAAGGCGAATGATTTGACCAAGGCCGCACCGCCGCGCTATCCAAGGGGTCCGGCAATTTGCAGACAGACCCATGAGCGCCCCGCGTCCCCGATCCCGCATCCAGCAGAAGAACCGCGAACTGATCCTGGACGCCGCGTTGGAGGTATTCTCGCTGCATGGCTTCCGGGGCGCGACGCTGGATCAGATCGCGGAAGGCGCGGGGCTGTCGAAACCGAACCTCCTATACTACTTCCCGTCGAAGGAAGAGGTGCATACCGCCCTCTTGACCGGGCTGCTGGACACCTGGCTTGACCCCTTGCGCGCGATGAACCCAAGCGGCGACCCCTTGCAAGAGATCCTGGGCTATGTGCGCCGCAAGCTGGATCTCGCCCGCGACTTCCCCCGCGAAAGCAGGCTCTTCGCCAATGAGATCCTGCAAGGCGCTCCCCGGATGCGGGCGGCCATCGAGGGCGATTTGCGGCGGCTGGTGGAAGAAAAAGCCGTGGTGCTGACCCGCTGGATGGAGACAGGCCGCATCGCCCGTGTCGATCCGGTGCATCTGATCTTCTCGATCTGGGCGCTGACCCAGCATTACGCCGATTTCGACGTTCAGGTCCGCGCCGTTTTGGGGCCGGGCCATGACCCCTTTGCCGAAGCCGGGCGGTTCATCGAGACGGTGTTCACCCGGCTCCTCGATCCGATTCATGAGAATCTTACTGACATTGCGACTGAGAAGCCGTTGCTTTTGCGTTAAGATATGCCCGTGAGCAGATTGTGCAGGAGGGCGCGACGATGGGCATGATCACCAGCATCCGGGCACCCGTTCCCGTGGCTCCGACACCACCGGCACCTCCCTCCCGACCGCAAGGCACAACCGGCGCAACAGCACCCGTGGCGGCGACGGCGCTGGAGCAGGCCGTGCAGCAGGGTGCAGCGAAATCCGCCGCCACCGACCCGCAGGTCATGATGGCTTGGGCGAGCGTGGAATCCAGCGCCGCTGCCGCTGCCGAGTCCGCGCGGCAGGCCTACATCAAGGCAAGCATCGCCGCCGGGATCAGCCCGCTGCCCTTGCCGTGACGGGTCGACGTTAATCGGATCTTCATCAGGCAAGGCGAAGCTGCGACGATGCAGATGTTACGCGCAAATCCCGTGGCGGCCCTGGCTTGGCTGGATGACCTTTTCGCTGCAAAGGCCGTTGCGAAAGGCGGTATCGTCCGCCGCGCGGTCTGCGACGTCGAAAGGGAAATCGGTCGGGCGGCGCTTTTGGACGAGGTGCGCCGCCGCCGCTTTCACCTGATCGAATGCGGCGGCCAGTTCATCGTGATCTGCAATCCCGGCCAGATGCAGGTCATCTGCTGAGCCGGCAGGCGTCTAAAAATTTTCGCAGAAAATTTTTAGACTTCCCGCGCGCCGCCTTACTCCGCCGCCACACTCGGGTTGTTCGGATGCGTGGTCCAGTTGGCATAATCGCCCACCTTGCGCCCGGTGCGTGGATCAACCGCGCCCTTGGCCATCGGCACCATGGTGATGCAGTTGTCGACCGGGCAGACATTGACGCAAAGGTTGCAGGCCACGCATTCCTCGTCCTTCACCGTGAATACGCGCTCAGGCGACATGGCGATGGCCTGGTGGCTGGTATCCTCGCAAGCCGCATAGCAGCGCCCGCATTTGATGCAGTCATCCTGGTTGATATGCGCCTTGGCGACATAGTTCAGGTTCAGGAACTGCCAGTCGGTCACGTTCGGGACCGCGCGGCCGATCAGGTCGGACATCGCGATCTGCTTGTCGTCCAGATATTGCGACAGGCCCGAGATCATTTCCTGCACGACCTTGAAGCCATAGGTCATCGCCGCCGTGCAGACCTGCACGTTCCCGGCCCCAAGCGCCATGAACTCCGCCGCATCGCGCCAGGTTGTGATGCCGCCGATTCCGGAAATCGGCAGGCCGCGCGTCTCGTCCGACCGCGCAATCTCGGCCACCATGTTCATCGCGATCGGCTTCACCGCCGGACCGCAATAGCCGCCATGGGTGCCCTTGCCGTCGATCATCGGCTCGGGCGAGAAGTCATCCAGGTTCACGCTGGTGATCGAGTTGATCGTGTTGATGAGGGACACCGCATCCGCCCCGCCGCGCTTTGCCGCCTCTGCCGGTTTCCGCACATCGGTGATGTTTGGCGTCAGCTTGACGATGCAGGGCATGCGCGAGTGTTTCTTCACCCAGCGCGTGACCATCTCGATATATTCCGGCACCTGGCCCACGGCAGAGCCCATGCCGCGTTCGGCCATGCCATGCGGACAGCCGAAGTTCAGTTCCACCCCGTCGGCCTCGGTGTCCTCGATCCGGCCAAGGATGTCCTTCCACGAATCCTCGTCGCAGGGCACCATCAGCGAAATGATCAGGGCCCGGTCGCGCCACTTGCGCTTGACCTCCTTGATCTCCTGCAGGTTCACCTCCAGCGGGCGGTCGGTGATCAGCTCGATGTTGTTCAGCCCCAGCAGCCGCCGGTCCGCGCCCCAGATCGCGCCATAGC
>DAORUY010000206.1:0-4805 GCA_035433445.1 Paracoccaceae bacterium | reverse complement strand
GCCCCCGCGTCCCGCCGGGCGCGGCAAGAAGAACCGGCCTTCGCCCATTCAGCAGACCGCCGAAGCCCTTGGCCTTCCCGTCCGCCATCCCCTGAACTTCCGCGATCCCGCCGACATTGCCGCCTTTCAGGCGCTCAAGGCCGATGTCGCCGTGGTTGTCGCCTATGGCCTTCTTCTGCCGCAGGCGCTTCTCGATGCGCCGCGCTTCGGCTGCCTGAACATCCATGCCTCGCTCTTGCCGCGCTGGCGGGGGGCCGCACCGATCCATCGGGCGATCATGGCCGGTGATGCGGAAACCGGCGTGGCAATCATGCAGATGGAAGCGGGTCTTGATACCGGCCCGGTCCTTTTGCACCAATCCCTGCCCATCGGCCCGACCGACACCACGGGCGATCTGCACGACCGCCTGTCGGACCTTGGCGCGCGCCTGATCCTGACCGCGCTTGATGGTGTGGACACGATCCCGCGCACCCCGCAGGCCGATCAGGGCACGACCTATGCCGCCAAGATCGACAAGGCCGAGGCGCGCATCGACTGGTCCCGCCCCGCGACCGAGATCGACCGCCAGATCCGCGGCCTGTCGCCCTTCCCCGGCGCCTGGACGATGATCGGGGCCGAGCGGGTGAAACTCCTGCGCACGCGCCTTGCCGCCGGCACGGGCGCGCCCGGTCAGGTGCTGTCGGGTCAGGCTGACGCTGGCCTGACCATCGCGTGTGGCAGCGGTGCGGTCGAAATCCTCACCGCCCAGCGCGAAGGCAAGCGCCCGATGGAGGTCGAGGAGTTGCTGCGCGGCCTGACCCTGCCCGCATCACTCGGCTGATCTTCCCAAACCCCGCGCCTGCCCCCATATTGATGCCAAGAAGGGGGATCATCATGCCCATCATCGCACTGATCGTCATCGGGGCCGCCGCCGGCTTCATCGCCACGCGCCTGATGAAGGTCGATACCGACCTGATCACCACCATTGTCATCGGCATTCTGGGCGCGCTGATCGCGGGCACCGTCTTGCGGATATTGCTGGCGCTCACCGGCTGGGCGGCAGGCTTTGTCGGCGCGGTCCTGGGCGCGATGGCGCTTGTCTGGCTGTGGAACGCGGTCACGAAGGGACGGCGCTGATCCTCCTGCCGGTTTCTGTCAGCAAGGACCGGCCATGTTGCTTCAAAGCACAGGAGCCGACATGACCCACATCACCCCGTCCTTCTGGATCACCGTCGCCTCTGCCAACCATGTCGCGCGCGGGCGCATGGGCGGCTTCATGCAGGTCTGTCACGGCAAACGCCCGCCGCTTTTGCGCATCAGGCCCGGCGATGGCGTGGTCTATTATTCCCCGACCGAGGTGTTCGGCAACCGCACCCCCTGCCAGGCGTTCACCGCCCTCGGGTTTGCCCGCGATACCCTGCCCTATCCCTTTGACATGGGCGGCGGCTTCGTCCCCTTCCGCCGCGATGTGGACTGGCTCGCCACCCGCCCCGCCGCGATCCACCCGCTTCTCGATCAGCTCGAACTGACCCGTGGGCAAAGGAACTGGGGCCAGCCTTTCCGCTACGGGATCGTGCGGATCGTGCCTGCCGATTTTACCTGCATCGCCAGCGCAATGGGGATCACACCTGACCAGCTGGCGTCGCCTTGCGCGGCTTGAAAGGCGCCATGCCCGCCCGCGCCAGCGCATCGGCACGTTCGTTTTCCGCGTGCCCGGCGTGGCCCTTGATCCATTTCCACGTCACCTGATGGCGGCGCTGCGCCTCGTCCAGCCGTTGCCACAGATCGACATTCTTCACCGGCTTGCCATCCGACGTGCGCCAGCCATTGCGCTTCCAACCGAAGATCCACTGGCCGACGCCGTTCTTCACATAGGCGCTGTCTGTCACGACCGTAATCTCCGTCGCGCGCCCCAGCGCCTCCAGCGCCGAAATCGCTGCCAGCAGCTCCATCCGGTTGTTGGTCGTGTCCGGCTCGCCGCCCGAAAGCTCGCGCTCCTTCAAGACAGCGCCGCCCTCGCACGCCTGCATCAGGACGCCCCAGCCACCCGGGCCAGGATTGCCCGAACAGGCGCCATCGGTATAGGCAAAGAACTCTGGCATCTTTCTCTTTCTTCTTTGCGGAAATACCCCGGGGGTGCGGGGGCAGCGCCCCCGCCATTCAAAAGAATGCCTAGGCCGGTTCCCTCAGCACCCGCGGCACCTTGAACTCAACCCGCTCCTGCGCCGTCTCGACCAGTTCAACGGTCATGGCAAACCGATCCCGGAACGCATCCAGCACCTCATTCACCAACACTTCCGGCGCGCTTGCTCCGGCCGTCACGCCCACGGCCCGCGCGCCGGCCAGCGCCCGCCAGTCGATGTCGTCCGCCCGCTGGACCAGTTGCGCATAACCGCACCCCGCCGCGCGCCCGACTTCCACCAGTCGCTTGGAATTGGACGAGTTCGGCGCGCCGATCACCAGAAGGGCGTCGATCTTCGGCGCAATCGCCTTCACCGCTTCCTGCCGGTTGGTGGTGGCATAGCAGATATCTTCCTTGTGCGGCCCGATGATCGCCGGGAACCGCGCCTTCAGGGCGGCAACGATATCGGCCGTATCATCGACCGAAAGCGTCGTCTGGGTGATGAAGGCCAGCTTTCCAGGATCGCGCGGCACGACATGGGCCACATCCGCCACCGTCTCGACCAAAATCACCTCGCCGTCCGGCAACTGGCCCATCGTGCCCAGCGTCTCAGGATGGCCGGCATGACCGATCATCACCATCTGCAAGCCGTTTTCATGGTGACGCTCGGCTTCGATGTGAACCTTCGACACCAAGGGGCAGGTCGCATCGACAAAGACCATCTCGCGCCGCGCCGCCTCGGCCGGGATGGCCTTGGGCACGCCATGGGCCGAAAAGATCACCGGCCGGTCGGACGGCACATCGCTCAGTTCCTCGACGAAAACCGCGCCCTTGGCGCGCAACCCATCGACCACATATTTGTTATGAACGATCTCGTGGCGCACAAAGACAGGCGCGCCCCATTTCTGGATCGCCATTTCCACGATCTTTATCGCCCGGTCCACGCCCGCGCAAAAGCCGCGCGGCGCCGCCAGATAAAGGACAAGCTGAGGTTTGGTCACGACAAAATTCCCGATCCGCGAGGGTCAGGTGACTTAGGAACCTGCGACACCATCCGTGTCAAGCCGCATCCCCATACGGCCTTCCACAGAAAAGACGTCAGTCTTCCACCACCGCTGCATTCGGCTGGTCGGCGCGCGGTTCGCGCGGCGGACGGCCAATCACATCACGCAGCGCATCCAGTTCGATGAAGTTATCGGCCTGGCGGCGCAGCTCGTCGGCGATCATCGGCGGTTGCGAACGGATCGTCGACACGACCGACACCCGAACCCCCTGCCGTTGCAGGCTTTCTACAAGCGCACGGAAATCCCCGTCGCCCGAGAACAGCACAATATGATCGACACGCGGCGCAAGCTGCATGGCGTCGACCGTCAGTTCGACCTCCATGTTGCCCTTGACCTTCCGGCGGCCCTGGCTGTCGGTATATTCGCGCGCGGGCTTCGTCACCATGGTGAAGCCGTTGTAGTTCAGCCAGTCGACCAAAGGGCGAATGGGCGAATAGTCGTCGTTTTCCAGAAGCGCAGTGTAGTAAAAGGCACGCAGAAGCTTCGAGCGGCGCTCGAACTCCTGACGCAGCAGCTTGTAGTCGATGTCAAATCCCAACGCCTTTGCAGCGGCGTAAAGATTTGAGCCGTCAATGAACAGCGCAAGCCGTTCGTCCTTGTAGAACATCAAAGTCCCTTTCAAAATCCCCCGGCGAGTGGCTTCCGTGGGCGTAGTTCAGAGGATACTATAAAAAATACTCGATACATACGAAGTTACACCTTTACGCGAGAAGTTACCAACAATGGAATCTGCCCAAAAGGACAGTGGCCCGTTCGAATGAACAGTCAGACCTTCGTCGCACTTGGCAGCAACCAAAACTGGGCCTCCGAACAGCCGGAAATGACCGTTTTGGCGGCGCTCGGGGCACTTTCGACCGAATCAGTCAGCCTTTCGGCAACCAGCCGCCTGTTTCGGTCCCCGGCCTTCCCGGCCGGATCGGGGCCAGAATACGTGAATGCGGTCGTGCGGGTCAAAACCGGCCTTCCACCCGCTGACCTTCTTGCCCATCTCCATGCAGTCGAGGCGCATTTCGGACGCGTGCGGGCAGCCCGCTGGGGCAGCCGCACGCTTGATCTCGATCTGATCGCGGCGGGCGACCTTATCCTTCCGGATGCCGCTCATCTGCGCCACTGGATGGACCTTTCGCCGGACCTTCAGCGCACAGAAGCACCAACGCAGTTGATCTTGCCTCACCCCCGCCTTCAGGACCGCGCCTTTGTGCTGATGCCGATGGCCGATATCGCGCCCGCCTGGCGGCATCCGATGACGGGTCGCAGCGTGACGGAAATGCTTGATGCTCTGCCGGAGGCGACAAAAGCCGAAGTCCGGCCGCTTTAGCGGTCAGACTCTGCTTGTCATTCACGCCTCCAGCGCTTAAAGAGCCATTTCCAGCTTTTCCGAAGGGATTGGAGTCCTCTCATGGCCCGCGTTACGGTCGAAGATTGCGTTGATAAGGTTCCGAACAGGTTCGAGCTTGTGATGCTCGCCTCGCACCGGGCCCGCGAAATCGCGGCAGGCGCTGCCCTGTCGATCGACCGCGACAATGACAAAAACCCTGTCGTGGCGCTGCGCGAGATTGCCGACGAAACCCAGGGCGCCGATGACCTGCGCGAGCGGATGATCGAAAGCCATCAGACCCAGATCGAGGTTGATGAGCCGG
>DAORUY010000205.1:0-4813 GCA_035433445.1 Paracoccaceae bacterium | reverse complement strand
CCACATCCGAGGGCTTGCTCAGGGCGCAGACCCTGGCATAGCGCGGGTTCAGATGTTCCATAAAGCGTTTGATCGTGCCGCCCTTGCCGGCCGCATCGCGCCCTTCCATCAAGATCACGAATTTCTGGCCCGTCTCCTGCGCCCAGATCTGGACCTTCAGGAGTTCGGCCTGCAACAGCGCCTTTTGCGCTTCATACTCGCGCACGCCCATCAGGCGTCCATAAGGATAGGCACCGCTTTCAAAGGCGAGCCGCACCTTGTCGCGGTCGGGCGTTGGGAAACTCTGCGGGCCTGAGCCTTCGGGCGCAGGTGGCACAGGGGTGGCGTCTTCAGGCAAAGCTGTTTCGGTCATGCGGCGCGTCCTCCTCAGATCAATCCGCGCAGTATCGCGCCATTTGGCCGCAGCGCGCTTTGACGCGCATCAAAGCAGAAAAAAATTTCCTGCTGGGCGCTGGCGCGTCCAGAAGGTAGCCTTGGACTGCTCAAGTCGGAGGGAACGATGGTGAAACTTTATGGCGTGGCCCGGTCGCGGGCAACTCGGGCGATCTGGCTGATGGGCGAGATCGGGATAGGGTATGAGCATGTGCCGGTCATCCAGGCCTATCGGCTGAAGGATCCGAACGCGCCAGATGCGCCCCTGAACACGCTGTCACCCGCCTTTCTGGCCCTGTCGCCCGCGGGCGCCATCCCGGTGCTGGAGGATGAGGGGTTCGTCCTGTCGGAATCGGTGGCGATAAATCTTTATCTGGCCAAGACCTATGGCGGCGATCTGGGCCCCCGCGACGGGCGAGAGGAGGCGTTGATGCTGCAATGGGGCCTTTACGGCGCCACCGCGATCGAGGCGGATGCGCTGGTCATCCTTTACGCCATGGGCGAAGGCCGCGCCGACGCGGCGGAGGTGACAGCGGCCCGCGCCCGACTGGCACGCCCCCTGGCAGCGCTGCAGGCGCATCTGGTGGCGGAAGGTCACATGGTCGGGCGCCGCCTCACCGTGGCCGACATCAACATGGCCGAGATGGTGCGCTATGCGGCCGCGGCGCCGGGGCTGGTTGACGACTATCCCGCCGTGAAGGGCTGGCTCGCGCGGTTGCACGAGCGGGCGGCCTTCAAGGCGATGTGGGCCATGCGGCTGGCCGAGCCGGAGTGAGGGGGAAAGTCGCGGTCCCGCCGGCCTGCGGCTTTTCATTGAAAATATACGATGGAATGTATATTATGATATGCATTCCATCGGAGAACCGCCATGACCCGCCTTCTGACGCCCCATATCGCCACGATGACCGAACTGCGCGAACCTCATAAGGTGTTCGAACGCTCCGGCGGCAAGCCGGTGGCGATCCTGAAGAATTCGCAGCTCGTGGGGTATCTGGTGCCTGCGGCGGCGGCGCAGCCTGATGAGCATCGCCCGGCGACGATGGAAGAGGTGATGGCCCATCTGCGTGAAACCCGCGCGAGCGTGCAGCCCGTCCTCGACTATCTGAAAGACAAGTAAATCCCATGTTCACGCTGACGGTCGAAATCGTCGTGGCGATCCACGACGATTTGCTCAATCCGGGAGAACTGCCAGGCCGCGCCCGCGACAAATCTCTGGAAGGCGCACTGGCACGCGTCGACAACCGGCTGGCATATGGGCTGATCGGCGATGTCTTCGACCTTGCGGCGGCTTATGCGGTGGCGGTGTCCCAGGGGCATTGCTTCAATGACGGCAACAAGCGCACCGCCTTTCGGACGATGAACGCGGCGTTGATGCTGAATGGAACGCGTATCATCTGGAACACCGAGGAGGTGGGCCAGATCATTATCCGCGTGGCGCAGGGGCTGATGGATGAAGGCACATTGGCGGAGTGGTTGAGGGGACGATAGCCCCACCTTGCCCCCCTTCCCTCCCTCAGGCTATTGTCGCCCCTCAAGAACAAACCTGAGCAGCGAGCCCCCATGCCCAACGATCTCCTCTCCGGCGGAACCTCGACCTATGACGCTTCCTCGATCGAGGTGCTGGAGGGGCTGGAGCCTGTCCGCAAGCGCCCCGGCATGTATATCGGCGGCACGGATGAACGGGCGCTGCATCACCTCGTGGCCGAGATCCTCGACAATTCGATGGACGAGGCGGTGGCGGGCCACGCCAACCGGATCGAGGTTGAACTCCATGCGGACCATTCCGTCACCATCCGCGACAATGGCCGCGGCATTCCGGTTGACCCCCATCCCAAATTCCCCGGCAAGTCGGCGCTGGAGGTGATCCTATGCACGCTGCATGCGGGCGGCAAGTTCGGCGGCGATGCCTATCAGACCTCGGGCGGTTTGCATGGTGTGGGTGCCTCGGTCGTGAACGCGCTCTCCGACAGTCTGGTGGTCGAGGTCGCGCGCAACAAGGAACTCTTTGAGCAGCGCTTTTCGCGCGGGGTCCCGCTCGGCCCCGTGGTCAAGGTCGGCGCGGCCCCGAACCGGCGCGGCACCAGCGTGACCTTCCATGCCGATGAACAGATCTTCGGCCACCACCGCTTCAAGCCCGCCCGGCTGATGAAGATGGTGCGCTCCAAGGCCTATCTCTTCTCCGGCGTTGAAATCCGCTGGAAATCGGCGATCCCCGATGGTGACACGCCCCTGGAGGCGACCTTCCACTTCCCCGGCGGCCTTGCCGATTATCTGGGCGAGCTTTTGCACAAGTCCACCACCTACGCCGACCGGCCCTTTGCCGGAAAGGTCGGCTTTCAGGAAAAGTTCGGCGTGCCCGGGCAGGTCGAATGGGCGATCAACTGGACGCCTTCGATCGACGGATTCCTGCACAGCTACTGCAACACCGTCCCCACGCCCGAGGGCGGCACGCATGAGGCGGGCTTCTGGAGTGCGATCCTGAAGGGCGTGCGCGCCTATGGCGAATTGACCAAGAACCGCAAGGCCGAACTCATCACCCGCGACGACATGCTGGCGGGGGGTTGCGCGCTGGTGTCATGTTTCATCCGCGAGCCGGAATTCGTGGGTCAGACCAAGGACCGGCTGGCCACGACCGAAGCCGCCCGTCTGGTCGAAGGCGCGGTGAAGGACCATTTCGACAACTGGTTGGCGTCCGATACCAAATCGGCTGGCGCAATCCTTGATTTTCTGGTGCTGCGCGCCGAAGAGCGCCTGAAGCGCCGTCAGGAAAAGGAAACCGCCCGCAAATCGGCGACCAAGCGCCTGCGGCTGCCCGGCAAGCTGACCGACTGCACCGCCAAAAGCCGCGAGGGGACGGAGCTGTTCATCGTCGAAGGCGACAGTGCCGGTGGCTCCGCCAAGGGCGCGCGGTCACGCGAGACGCAGGCGCTCTTGCCCCTGAAGGGCAAGATCCTGAACGTGCTCGGGGCCGCGTCGAACAAGCTTTCCGACAATGCCGAAATCCGCGACATCTGCGAGGCGCTCGGCGTGTCGATGGGCACCAAGTTCAACGTCGACGATCTGCGCTATGAAAAGATCATCATCATGACTGACGCCGACGTGGACGGCGCCCATATTGCCAGCCTCTTGATGACCTTCTTCTTCACCCAGATGCGGCCCCTGATCGACAAGGGGCACCTCTACCTCGCCTGCCCGCCGCTTTACCGGCTGACGCAGGGGGCAAAGCGGATGTATGTGGCCGATGATGCCGAGAAGGAATTGTGGCTGGCCAAGGGGCTGGGCGGCAAGGGCAAGATCGACGTGCAGCGCTTCAAGGGTCTGGGCGAGATGGACGCCAAAGACCTGAAAGACACGACGATGAACCCCGAGACGCGCAAACTGATCCGCGTGACGATCGACGAGGATGAGCCGGGCATGACCGGCGATCTGGTCGAACGGCTGATGGGGAAGAAACCGGAACTCAGGTTCCAGTATATCAGCGAGAATGCGAAGTTCGTGGAGGAGCTGGATGTTTGAAGTCAGACGTGCGTCTCAAACCGTACAGGCCTCCCGAGTTGCACCCACCGTTTCATTTCACTGAGGCGTTCAGAAGTCGGGAGGCTCAACGCCTCTTTTTCTGAGTGTCCCTCGTGGATTTTTTTCTCGGTAATCCAGCCCAGGCAAGTCTCATAGTCAGCTTTTATTCTGCTTGGGCCGGGGGCATCGAGCTCGGCTTCAACCCGCAGAAAGTCGCGCACTTTCTGGATGACCACTTCATATCTCCCCCTGTGCGCCGCAACATCCTGACCAGCCAAATCGGATAGGCTGCGCTTAGTATCGTAGGCATTCTGCTCAAATATTAAGAACTTCTTCGGACTGGGCAAATCAACAGAACAGCGCCTTATGCCTAGGTCTAGCCCCAACTCGAACGGCATATTCATCCTAAAAAACTCATCAGCAACCGAGGATCGACAGCAAGAAAGGTCATGAATTGAGAATTTTGCGTCACACGCGAGCATGAAAATTTTATCTAAACGGTTTTCACCATTTTCAAGCCTCTCGGTCGCCAGTCGCGGACTAAGACCGCAGTAAACAACTGTGAACAGCATCGCCTCCAGAAGCGGGGCGTAATTGTCATCAAATGGGCAGTTAATAAATACGTTTGTCTCAAATGGCAAAACTGCACACTACCCCTTCGGAGGATGAGGGTCTTTACCAAAAGAGCTCCTCTCCCGTATGCGCCCGTCGCGACCATGAACATAAAGTTCAGTGCCTTGATTTTTCGCAATTTCGCGTGCGCGATCAACGGCTTCTTTTTGGGTCTGAAATACGCCGGAGGCGCGCTCAGCTCCGGCCTTTCGGACACTCCACTTCCCACCGTTCGGTACAACGTGTTGACCCTTTGATGGCGAATATTTCGACGACAACTGGCGGCCGGCAGCGGGCGAAAGGGGGACGTGGA
>DAORUY010000204.1:0-4894 GCA_035433445.1 Paracoccaceae bacterium | reverse complement strand
AGGCCAAGGAAGTGCCGGAAGCGATCCGCAAGGCGACCGAACAGGCGAAACGTTCGCTGGTTCGCGTGCCGCTGCGCGACGGCCGCACGCTTCATCACGATGTCGAGGGCCGTCATGGTGCCGGCAAGGTTGTGATGCGGACAGCCCCGGCAGGTACCGGGATCATCGCGGGTGGCCCGATGCGCGCCGTGTTCGAGATGCTGGGTATCGGCGATGTCGTCGCCAAGTCGCTCGGCTCGCAGAACCCCTACAACATGATCCGCGCCACGATGAATGGCCTGACCAAGGAAGCCAGCCCCCGCCAGGTCGCGCAGCGTCGCGGCAAGAAGGTGGCCGACATCCTGAAGAAGGCCGACGCTGAAGCAGTGGAGGCTTGATCATGGCGAAGAAAACCATCGTTGTTGAGCAGTATGCTTCGGCCGCCCGCCGTCCGGCGATCCAGACCGCGACCCTGAAGGGTCTCGGCCTGAACAAGATCCGCCGTCAGCGCGAGCTCGAGGACACTCCGGCCGTGCGCGGCATGGTCAACAAGGTCTCGCACATGGTGCGGATCGTGGAAGAGCGCGGCTGAGAAGCCCGGTCTCGGGAAAGATTGAAAGGCGGGGCTTTTGCTCCGCCTTTTGCTTTCGGGGCAGGCGTCCCACCGTGGGACGCTTAGCGGGTTGTGGAAAATCAATGTGTTGCGGACGCGGTTTAACCGGATCTTAAGATTTGGGTTGCGGGCGGGGCCTTACAGTGGGCCTAAAGCCGACCTGCCGGTTCGATTGGCCGAAGCGCAAGCGCAGGCCAAGGGGCGCGTGGTTGGCGTGGTTCGTTTGGGCAGAACCAGGTAGGTCGGCTTCCGCGTGCGGTGGCGGGCGGATAATTCTCTGCTATGATTGCGTTGCCTTTGAGGAGCAGATGTCTGACGTGTTTAGAATAATTGCCTTGTTCTGGTTGATTTCCGGCAATTGCTCTCCCGCTTTTGCGGGCGGCTTTGAGGAGACCGTTCAGTACCTCGAAGCAGGGCAATGGGGTTGGCCAGATGGCGACAATACTTGTGAGAAGAATCCACAGGTTTTTCGTTTCTCTGCTGATCGGGCCACTCTCACAATTTCTTGGGCAAACACCCACGATCCGGCAATCTATCATTTGACCATGGCTAGAAGGGGTTTCTTCGTCGCGGATATAGAAGGAGAGGATCGCCTTACTGATGCCGGAGAGCCGATAAGATGGATGTTATTGGTGACCGGATCCGATTCATTCTGCTGGCATCGGATGGATTGGACCTTTGGCCAATGCACGAAGAACCAGATCCGGTGCGAGGCAGAGGACGCCAACTCTTGATCGCGGGATGATAAGCCTCTATAGCCCCCCGGTGGCCCATTGGGTCATGGAATCAACAAGAAACGCCGCGTTGCCCGCATCCGTCGCAGGTATGGGTATTCCGGCATAGGAGAATGCGACATGAAACTGAATGAACTCCGGGACAATCCCGGCGCGGCGAAGAAGCAAAAGCGCGTGGCGCGTGGCCCCGGTTCGGGCAAGGGCAAGACCGCTGGCCGTGGTATCAAAGGCCAGAAATCCCGTTCGGGCGTGGCCATCGGCGGTTATGAAGGCGGCCAGATGCCGCTTTACCGGCGCCTGCCGAAACGTGGCTTCAACAAGCCCAACCAGAAGCATTATGCCGTCGTGAACCTGGGCCTGATCCAGAAGTTCGTCGACGCGGGCAAGCTCGATGGCAAGGTTGAGATCACCGAAGACGCAATCATCGCGGCCGGTCTGACCTCGCGCAAGCTGGACGGGATCCGCGTTCTGGCCAAGGGCGAGATCAAGGCCAAGCTGACGATCAGCGTCACCGGCGCGTCGGCGGCTGCGGTCGCGGCGGTCGAGAAAGCTGGCGGCTCGCTGAAAGTTGCGGCACCGGCAGCGGAATAAGCCGTTGCGGGCGACGCAATCGCCCCTTACATAGGCTAAGGTTTTCCAAGCGCCGCCGACCGGAAACCGGTTCGGCGGCGCCGTCATGAAAGAGACTGGAATGGCATCTGCTGCAGAGCAAATGGCTGCGAACCTGAGTTGGGGGGCCTTAGGCAAGGCCACCGACCTGCGCAGCCGCATCGTCTTTACCGTCGGGCTTCTGATCGTCTACCGGCTGGGCACCTATATCCCGGTTCCGGGCATCGACGCGGCAGCACTGGCGCGCTTCATGGAGCAGGCCGGTCAGGGCATCGGCGGCATGTTGCAGATGTTCACCGGCGGCGCGCTTGGCCGCATGGGCATCTTCGCCCTGGGGATCATGCCCTATATCTCTGCCTCGATCATCGTGCAGCTGATGACGGCCATGGTGCCGGCGCTGGAGCAGTTGAAGAAGGAAGGCGAGCAGGGTCGCAAGAAGATCAACCAATATACCCGTTACGGCACCGTGGCGCTGGCGACGTTCCAGGCCTGGGGGCTTGCGGCGTCGATCGAGGCGGGCGGGCTGGCGCATGATCCGGGCCTATTCTTCAAGCTGGCCTGCGTGGTCACGCTGGTCGGCGGGACGATGTTCCTGATGTGGATCGGTGAGCAGATCACCGCGCGTGGCATCGGCAACGGCACCTCGCTGATCATTTTCGTCGGCATCGTGGCGGGTATTCCCGGCGCGCTGGCGCAGTTCTTCGAACAGGGCCGGATCGGTGCGATTTCGGCGCCGGTGATCATCGGCGTGATGGCGATGATCGTCGTGGTCATTGCGTTCGTGGTCTTCATGGAACGCGCGCTGAGGAAGATTCACATCCAATATCCCCGCCGTCAGGTCGGCATGAAGATCTATGACGGCTCGTCGAGCCATCTGCCGATCAAGGTCAATCCGGCTGGTGTGATCCCGGCGATCTTCGCTTCGTCGATCTTGCTTCTGCCGACAACGATTGCCACCTTCTCTGGCGGGCAGACCAGGTCGATCATGTCGACGATCCTGGCCTATTTCGGCCCCGGCCAGCCGCTCTATCTGCTGTTCTTCACGGCGATGATCGTTTTCTTCACCTATTTCTATACGGCGAACGTTGCGTTCAAATCCGACGATGTGGCGGAGAACCTGAAAAACCAGGGGGGCTTCGTCCCCGGTATCCGGCCCGGCAAGAAGACCGAGGATTACCTTGACTATGTCGTGGCGCGGATTCTGGTCGTCGGTTCGGGCTATCTGGCGCTCGTCTGCCTTCTGCCTGAGATTCTGCGCTCGCAGTTGGCGATCCCGTTCTATTTCGGCGGCACATCGGTGCTGATCGTCGTCAGCGTGACGATGGATACGATCAACCAGATTCAGTCCCATCTGCTGGCCCACCAGTACGAAGGTCTGATTGAGAAATCGCAACTGCGCGGCAAGAAGCGTAGCGGCGCAAAGAAAGCTCCTGCACTTCGTTGAGGTCTGAATGAAGAATATCATCCTCTTGGGACCGCCTGGCGCGGGCAAGGGCACCCAGGCCCGCAAACTCGTGGAAGAGCGTGGCATGGTGCAGCTGTCGACCGGCGACATGCTGCGCGAGGCGCGCACCAGCGGAACCGAGATGGGGCGCAAGGTGGCCGAGGTCATGGACCGCGGCGATCTTGTGACGGATGAAATCGTCATCGGCCTGATCGAAGAGAAGATGAATGGCTCGCGCGGTGCGGGCTTCATCTTCGACGGCTTTCCGCGCACGCTTCCACAGGCCGACGCCCTTGGCGCGATGCTGAAGCGGTCAGGGCAGGAACTGGACGCGGTGATCGAGATGCGCGTCGATGACGAGGTGCTGGTGCGCCGCATCTCGGGCCGCTTCACCTGCGGCAATTGCGGCGAGGTCTATCACGACGACACCCGGCCGACCAAGAAGGCAGGCACCTGCGATGTCTGCGGTTCGACTGACATGAAGCGGCGGGCCGATGACAATGCCGAAAGCCTGAAAGTCAGGCTGATGGAATATTACAAGAAAACCTCGCCCTTGATCGGCTATTACTACGCGCTGGGTGATCTTTTCACCGTCGACGGGCTGGCCGAGATTGATGTGGTGGCAAAATCCATGGCCGATGTTCTGGATCAGTCCTCGCCGTCTTGACCTTGGCGGGGAAACCTTCTAGGTCACGGCGTCTCGCAAGAGAATCGTCCCGTCCGGGTCTTTTCCGGCGGGAAGCAGAGCTGGGTCCGCAGGTTCTGAACCTACGGGCCCAATGTTGTGAAAAAAGGTTCCGGCACTACGGAACCGCAACGAAAGGAAGATACGCGTGGCACGTATTGCTGGCGTCAATATCCCGACGGGGAAACGCGTCCCCATCGCCCTGACCTATATCACCGGGATCGGTCCGCATGTCGCAGAACAGATCTGCGAAGCGATCAAGATCGACCGCGCGCGTCGCGTCAATGAACTGTCGGATGCCGAAGTTCTGGCGATCCGCGAATATATCGATGCGAATTTCACCGTCGAAGGCGACCTGCGTCGCGAAGTGACGATGAACATCAAGCGTCTGATGGACCTGGGCTGCTACCGCGGTCTGCGTCACCGCAAGGGCCTGCCCGTCCGCGGCCAGCGCACCCACACGAACGCCCGCACCCGCAAGGGCCCGGCGAAGCCGATCGCCGGCAAGAAGAAGTAAGGGGGCGTAGATATGGCACGTGATACCAAAGCGACCCGCATGAAGCGTAAAGAGCGCAAGAACATCGCCGCTGGCGTTGCTCATGTGAACTCTTCCTTCAACAACACCAAGATCCTGATTTCGGACGTGCAGGGCAATGCCATTGCATGGTCGTCGGCGGGCACGATGGGCTTCAAGGGGTCGCGCAAATCGACCCCCTATGCAGCTCAGATGGCTGCCGAAGACGCTGGCCGCAAGGCACAGGAACATGGCCTGAAGACGCTGGAAGTCGAAGTGCAGGGCCCCGGTTCGGGCCGTGAATCGGCTCTGCGCG
>DAORUY010000203.1:0-4976 GCA_035433445.1 Paracoccaceae bacterium | reverse complement strand
TGGTTGGCCGCTATTGGCATGACGCTTTCATCCAGATCGACGACTTCAAGAACGAAGGTGTCGTGGCGTCGGGGTCGTGGCCGTTCCAGGTCGGGCTTTTGAAGGGCGAGGGGCAGCCTGTTGCCTCGACCATTCCTTCGGAGGGGGCGACGGGCTGGGCCGACACCACCATGCTGGCCACCGGAGCGGCGAACCCGAACTGCGCCTACAAGTGGATGGAGCATACGCTGTCGTCGAACCTTCAGGCCGACCTGTCGGTCTGGTTCGGGTCAAACCCGGTCACGCCGGCCTCCTGCACCGACGGATCGGGCATGCAGACGGCGGAAGGCTGCACGGCGAACGGGCTGGATGACTTTGACAGAATCCGCTTCTGGACCACGCCAACCGCCAACTGCGCCCAGGGCGAAAATGCCTGCGTGCCCTATTATCGCTGGGTCAGCGATTATATCGGCGTGATCGGCGGCCGCTGAGATAACCACAATGCCCCCGGATCAACGGGGGGCCACCACTCACACCTTCTCCCGGATGTTGGGATCCGGGGGACATTTTCGGATTTTGCCATGACACCCGCCGTCGAGTTTCGCGCCGTCTCGCGCCATTTCGGATCGTCATCGAACCCGGTCAAAGCCGTGGATAGGGTCGATCTGACGATCGCAGAAGGCTCATTCTTTGCGATGCTCGGCCCGTCCGGGTCGGGCAAGACCACCTGCCTGCGGCTCATTTCGGGCTTCGAGAGCCCCACCGCGGGCGAGATCAGGATTTTCGGCGAAAACTCCGGCACCATCCCGCCGAACCGGCGCAACGTGAACACGGTCTTTCAGGATTACGCCCTATTCCCGCATATGTCAGTGCGTGACAATGTGGCCTATGGGCTAATGGTCAAGGGCGTGGACAAGCGCACCCGTCACGCCCGTGCCGACGAGATGCTGGCCTTGGTCAAGCTGGAAGGGTTCGGCGACCGCAAGCCTGCGCAACTGTCGGGCGGCCAGCGGCAGCGCGTGGCGCTGGCGCGCGCACTGGTCAATGAACCTCGCGTCCTGTTGCTGGATGAACCCTTGGGCGCGCTGGACCTTAAGCTGCGCGAGGCCATGCAGGACGAGTTGAAAAGCCTTCAGCAACGCCTTGGAATCACGTTTGTCTTTGTCACCCACGATCAGGGTGAAGCGCTGAGCATGGCCGACCAGGTCGCGGTCTTCAACGAAGGCCGCGTGGCGCAGGTCGGTACGCCCGCCGACATCTACGAACGCCCTGCAACCCGCTTCGTCGCGGATTTCGTCGGCTCCTCCAACGTGTTGCCGCCCCAACTGACCAAGGCCTTCGGCGGGCCAGACCAATGGGCCAGTCTCCGGCCAGAGGCTCTGTCGCTGACCGCGCCCGAAGGCGCGCGCGTGTCCGGGCGTGTCACCGCGCTCAGATATCTTGGGGCGGGAACGCGGGTGGCGCTGGAAAGTCACGGGCAGGAACTGGCGGTTCTGGCCCCTGCGGGCACCTTGATGCCGCAACCGGGCGAGGTGGTGGGGCTGAGTTGGGACGCCAAGGCCCTGCATGTGATGGCAGGGGCCTGATGTCTGACCTTTCCCATCCTTCCGCGAACACGCTGGCAGACCGGCTGACCACGCTCTTCTGGCGGCGCCCGTCGGTGCTGCTTTGGCTGCTTCTCGCGCCGCCGCTTTTGTGGCTGGGCCTTGTCTATGTCGGCTCGCTGGTCGCGCTTCTGTGGCAAAGCTTCTATTCGATCGACGAATTTTCGGGCGTGGTGAAGGAGGAGTTTACCCTCAAGACCTACGGCGAACTTCTTTTGCCGCAGAATTATGATGTAATCCTGCGCACGCTCAGTATGGCGGCGGCGGTGACCGTTGCGTCAGTGATCCTAGCCTTCCCGATTGCCTTTTACGCTGCGCGTTTCGCCAAGGGCCGCTGGAAGGCAGTCTTCTATCTGGGGATCATGCTGCCCCTGTGGTCGTCCTATCTGGTCAAGGTCTATGCCTGGAAACTGATCCTCGCGAAGGAAGGGATCATCACCTGGGCTGCGACCGGGATCGGGGCTGGCAGCCTGCTGGACGGGGTGCTGGCCACGCCGGTCATCGGTGGAAATTCGCTCTCCACCTCCTACATCGGCACCTTCATCGTCTTCGTCTATGTCTGGCTGCCCTACATGATCTTGCCGATGCAGGCCTCGCTCGAGCGGGTGCCGAAGTCGATGCTGGAGGCGTCGGCCGATCTTGGGGCAGGGGGCTTGCGCACGCTCTGGAGTGTGACGCTGCCGCTTGCTCTGCCGGGGGTGATCGCAGGGTCGATCTTCACCTTCTCGCTGACCATGGGTGATTACATCATCCCCCAGATCATCGGCAATTCCGCAAGCTTCATCGGCATGGCCGTCTATCAGTTGCAGGGCACCGCCGGGAACATCCCGCTGGCCGCCGCCTTTGCCGTCATCCCGATTGTCATCATGCTGATCTATCTTGCCATCGCGCGCCGTCTGGGGGCTTTCGATGCGCTCTGAACGCCCACCCATCATCCTGACCCTTGGTGCCATCGGCGGGCTCTTGTTCCTGCATCTGCCGATCCTTCTGATCTTCCTTTACGCCTTCACCACCGAGGAGAAGAGTTTCCAGTTCCCGCCCCCCGGCCTGACGACGAAGTGGTTCGCGGTCGCCTGGGCGCGCGACGATATCTGGCCGCCGCTGTGGCTGTCGCTGAAGGTTGCAGCCATCGCGACAGGGCTTGCGCTTGCCCTTGGAACGCTCTGTGCTGCCGCGATGGCGCGGGCGCGCTTCTTCGGGCGTGACACGATCTCGCTTCTGGTGATCCTGCCCATCGCGCTGCCGGGCATCATCACCGGCATGAGCCTGCGCTCAGCCTTCGCCATCGCGGACATACCCTTTTCGACTCTGACGATCATCCTGGGCCATGCGACCTTTTGCATCGTCATCGTCTATAACAATGCCGTTGCCCGGTTTCGCAGGCTGGGCACCAGCATGGCCGAAGCCTCCGCCGATCTTGGCGCGACCGCCTTTCAGACCTTCCGCCATGTGATCTTGCCGAACCTCGGCACGGCGCTTCTGGCGGGGGCGATGCTGGCCTTTGCGCTGTCGTTTGACGAGGTGATTGTCACGACCTTCACCGCCGGTCAGCAAAAAACCCTGCCGATCTGGATGCTGGACGAACTCGTGCGTCCCCGCCAGCGGCCTGTGACCAATGTGGTGGCCATCATCGTCTTTGCGGCCACCTTCTTGCCCATCCTTGCGGCCTATTACCTGACGCGCGGCGGTGAAGAGACCGCTGGCGGCGGCAAATGAAAGGACTGAGATCATGAGCCTTCACATCGACACCGACCTTCTGATCGGCGACGCGCTGGAAAAGGGACAAGAGGCGCGGGAAAAGGTGCTGAACCCCCGCACCGGCGCCCTGATCCTTGAAGTGGCCGAAGCCTCGACCGATCAGATCGACCGCGCCGTGGCCGCCGCCCGCAAGGCGTTTGGCAGCTGGTCGATGACCACCCCGTCCGAACGGTCGGCAGCGCTGCACCGGATCGCCGACGCGATCGAGGCGGATGCGGATGCTTTCGCCACCCTCGAAGCGCTGAACTGCGGCAAGCCGATCAACGCGGCGCGGAATGACGAAATTCCCGCCATTGTCGATTGCTTCCGCTTCTTCGCGGGCGCGGTGCGCTGCCAGCATGGCACGCTTGCAGGGGAATATCTGGCGGGCCACACGTCGATGATCCGGCGCGATGCGGTGGGGGTCGTCGCCTCCATCGCGCCCTGGAACTATCCGTTGATGATGATGGCTTGGAAACTGGCTCCGGCCATTGGTGCAGGCAATACCATCGTCTTCAAACCATCGGAGCAGACGCCCCTGTCAGCGTTGAAGCTCGGGCGGCTTCTGGCAGAAATCCTGCCGCCGGGCGTTGTCAGCATCCTGCCGGGCCGGGGCGAGACGGTGGGCAATTACCTGATCAACCATCCGGGCGTCGACATGATCAGCCTGACGGGCGATGTGGCCACCGGCAAGAAGATGCTTCAGGCGGCGTCGAAGTCGGTCAAACGCACCCATCTGGAACTGGGCGGCAAGGCTCCGGTCGTGGTTTTTGACGATGCGGATGTGGGCGAAGTGGTCGAAGGGCTGCGCGCCTTTGGCTATTACAATGCCGGGCAGGATTGCACGGCCGCCTGCCGGATTTATGCGGGCAAGAAGGTCTATGACAACCTGGTCGCCGACCTCTCGGCAGCGGTTTCGACCATTCAGCTTGGCAATGAGGATGACACGACGAACGAAATCGGCCCGCTGATTTCGCTGCGCCAGCGCGACCGGGTGGCGAGTTTCGTCGAACGCGCGCGCGAGTTGAACCATGTGGAGGTGACGACCGGTGGATCGGTGATGGGCGAGGGGGGGTTCTACTACCGGCCCACCGTCATCGCCGGTGCGCGTCAGGAGGATGAAATCGTCCGGCGCGAGGTCTTCGGGCCGGTCGTGTCGATCACGCCCTTCACCGAGGTTGACGAAGCTGTGGGCTGGGCGAATGACAGCGATTATGGGCTGGCGTCATCGGTCTGGACCAAGGATGTGGGGCGCGCGATGGCGACGGCAGCGCGCCTGCGCTATGGCTGCACATGGATCAACACCCACTTCATGCTGGTCAACGAAATGCCGCACGGCGGGCTGAAACAGTCGGGCTATGGCAAGGACATGTCGGCCTATGCGCTGGAAGATTACACGGTGGTGCGGCACATCATGGTGAAGCACGGCTGATCTGCTCGGGCGCCTCAGCGCGCCGCGGCTCTTCCTGCCCAAGCCCCCGTGGAAAGGCAGGCGGTCAGCAGATAGCCGCCGGTCGGCGCTTCCCAATCCAGCATTTCCCCTGCGACGAATACCCCCGGCAGGGCCTTCAGTTCCAGCCCGTCGGTGACTGCCTCCCAAGCTACCCCGCCCGCGACCGAGATCGCCTCATCCAGCGGGCGCGGGCCGGTCAGCCG
>DAORUY010000202.1:0-5008 GCA_035433445.1 Paracoccaceae bacterium | reverse complement strand
GGGTCAGCTACCCCGACATGGTGCTTCTGGCGGGCGGCACGCCGGTACCGGTGGTGGCCGGGATCGAGACGAATTTCAAACTGACGCCCGCGCAGCTTGAAGCGGCGATCACGCCCAAGACCAAATGGTTCATCTTCAACAGCCCGTCGAACCCGACCGGCGCCGGTTACACTGCGGCGGAGCTGAAGGGGCTGACCGATGTGCTGATGCGTCATCCCCATGTCTGGGTGATGTCGGATGACATGTATGAACATCTGGTCTTCGACGATTTCGAATTCGTCAGCCCCGCCCAGATCGAACCGGGCCTTTATGACCGCACGCTGACCTGCAATGGCGTTTCGAAGTCCTACGCGATGACCGGCTGGCGGATCGGCTATGCGGCAGGGCCTGCGCATCTGATCAAGGCGATGGGCACGATCCAGTCGCAATCGACATCGAACCCCTGTTCGGTGGCGCAATATGCGGCGGTCGAGGCGCTGAACGGTACGCAGGAGTTCCTGGCCCCGAACCGGCAATTGTTCCAGCGCCGCCGCGATCTGGTGGTGTCGATGCTCAATCAGGCCAAGGGCATCAAATGTCCGCGTCCCGAAGGGGCCTTCTATGTCTATCCCGACATTTCGGGCTGTATCGGCAAGACGAGCACGGCCGGAACGCTGATCACCAATGACGAAGTGTTCGCGACCGCCCTTCTGGAGGAAACAGGGGTGGCGGTGGTCTTTGGCGCGGCCTTCGGTCTGTCGCCCAATTTCCGCGTCAGCTACGCGACGTCGGAAAAGGCGCTGGAAGAGGCCTGCCGCCGCATCCAGACCTTCTGCAACGCCCTACGCTGACGGCGTCCAGCGGGCCAGTTCGTCCGCCAGAAAATCATAGACCAGCCGGATGCGCCGGCTGGTGTTCAACTCTCGGTGCGTGGTCAGCCAGATCGGCACGGGGATCGGCTGAAACTCCGGCAAGATCCGTACGACGCCGGGCGTTGCGGCAGCGATTTCTTCCATCATGATGCCGATGCCAAGCCCTTCCTTGACCATCTCCCAGCCGACCGCGGTATTGTTGGTATAGTGGCGGAAGTTCTGGCGTTCGACGGCAAGGCCATGGGTGCGCAGGATCTCTACCAACCGCTCGCTGCGATCAAGGCCAATGATGAGGGCGCCTTCAAGCGCGCTGGCGCTGGCGGGATGGCCATGGCGGGCCAGATAGGCGGGGGTGGCGTAAAGATGGGCGCGGCCATCACGCACCAGACGCGCGATCAGGTCGGGTTCTGATGGGCGCACATGGCGGATGGCGATGTCGGCCTCGCGCCGTCGGAGGTCGCTGAGCTCGTTGGAGACGATCACATCCACCTCGATTCCGGGCGCCGCGTCGCGCAGGCCGGCGAGAACACGGGGCAGGAAAAAGGTGGCGATCGCATCGCCCACGGTCAGGCGCACCATGCCTTCGACCGTCTGGCTTTGCCCGGCGGCGGCGAGAGAAAGCTGCCCCGCAGCGGCCCCCATGGCGCGCACCGCCACCAAGAGCTCATGCCCCGCGTCGGTCAGGACCAGCGCCTTTCCGACCCGTTCAAAAAGGGTGACGCCAAGTTCAGCCTCAAGCCCCGCGACCTGGCGGCCGAGCGTGGGCTGAGTCAGGCCCAGCACCCGGGCAGCGGCTGAAAACGAGCCTTCCTCGACCGTCGCGAGGAAGGAGCGGACCTGATTCCAGTCGAAAGAGACAGCGCGCCAATCCATGCGAATATGCATAACGACACAACTTTTTTATGCAATTTCTTTTGATCAGCCACAACCCTATCTTGCCCCCGACCGGAGGTAACGATGACGTCACACGCTGCGTTCTGGGATCGTGTTGCACAGAAATATGCGACCGATCCGATCAAGGACATGAAGGCCTATGAATATACGCTTGCCCGCACCAAGACGTATCTTGGCCCCGCAGACCATGTGCTTGAACTGGGATGTGGCACGGCGAGCACCGCGCTTCTGATCGCACCGGGGGTTGGTCATCTGACGGCGACCGATTTCTCGGCGGCCATGGTTTACATCGGCCGGCAAAAGGTGGAGGAGGCGGAGCAGAACAACCTGCGCGTCGAGGTTAGGGATGTAGAGGGCGGCCTCCTGCCCTCTGGTCCGTTCGACGCGGTGCTGGCGTTCAACCTCCTCCATCTGCTGCATGACCCGGAAAAGGCCATCGCTCGGGTGCGGGGCCTCTTGAAGCCGGGAGGCCTCTTCATTTCAAAGACCGCCTGCCTGCAAGGCGCCTACCGGATGCTGGCCCTGCCGGTCAGCGCGATGCGGCTCTTCGGCAAGGCGCCCAAAGTATCGTTTTTCTCGACCGGCTGGCTTGAGGGCGCGGTCAGGCGGCAGGGGTTCGAGATCATTGAATCCGGCGACTTCCCCAAGGCGCCGCCGCGCCGCTATATCGTGGCCCGCCTGAAGGGGCAGACCTGACCATCACGGTGCCGGGCTTTGACAGGCCCGCCAAGCCCCCCTAGTCTGTCGCAAAACGGACAGGCGAGATGACAGATCTTCCCGACTACTATTTCCGCGTGAGAGAGAATGGCGCGGCGGTCTTCCGGCTGAACCCGGAAACCCGGCTGCGGCGGCTCGATCTGGAACAGATCGCGGTGGCGAACCTCAGAAACGGTGAAATCCGGGCGCAAGGCGATTACAAGCTGAGCGAGGCCGACTTGACGGCGATCCGGGATTGGATGGCGGAGCGGGCCGAGGTTCTGGCGGCGCGCGACATGGACGACATCTTGCGGGCGATGGACCATCTGAACCTGACCGCCCAGTGGGCGCAGACCAAAGCGACGCCCGAGCAACTGGAAGCCGTGACCGACCGGCTGTTGCTGGCGATGCATGATCTGCGTCAGGTGCTGGTGCGCAAGAAGTCCGAGCGGATCGGCCGTCCGGAGGCGGAGTGAGTGATCAGATGATCCTCAGGTGAGGCTCACGAACCCCGCCCGCGGCTGACGTCAGGCAGTCTGGCGCCCTGCCCTCCACCAGGGTCCGCGCCAGAAACGCGCCATCAACAGCCCCGCCGCGCAGGCCAGTCCGATGGCGAGCCCCAGCCACAGCCCCGGCCCGCCGAAACCGAGCCGGAAGGCCAGAAGATAGCTCACCGGGACACCGATCACCCAATAGCTGAGCGCGGCCAGCCACATCGGCGCGCGCGTATCCTGAACCCCGCGCAACAGGCCGAGTGCGATGACCTGCATCGCGTCGAAAAGTTGAAAGAGCGCAGCCATCGCCAGAAGCGCCACACCGAAGCTGAGGATCGCGGCCGCTTCGGGTTTGGCCAGATCGAGAAAGGGGCTGATCAGCGCCTTCGGGAACGACAGGAACAGCGCGATCATCAGACAGCCGAACCCGAAGGACAGCACAGTCGCGGTCAGGGCCGCTTCGCGCATCGTTCTGAGATCACCCTCGCCTTCAGCACGGCCGACGCGCACGGTGGCCGCGTTCGACAGGCCAAGGTGAACCATGAAGGCGAGCGCCGCGATTTCCATCGCGATACCATGGGCGGCCAGCTCGATCGTGCCGATCCAGCCCATCATCACCGAAGCGGCGACGAAAAGCCCGCTTTCGGCCAGACCGGTCAGCCCGACCGGCAGGCCGAGCTTCAGGACGCGGACGAAGATCGACCAGTCCGGCCGCCAGAAACGCTGGAAGAGGCGGAAGCGGCGGCTGCCATCGGCCATCGCGGCATAAAGCGCCAAGAGCACGAAAGTCATGATCTGGGTGGCCAGCGAGGCGAGGGCCGCACCCCGCACGCCGAGTTCGGGCATGCCGCCATGGCCGAAGATGAAAAGCCAGGCGATGGCCAGATTGACCCCGACCGCAGCGAGCGTCACCCACAGCACGACCTGAGTCTTTTCCAGCGCGGCGAGGTAACTTTTCAGCACCATCACCAGAAGCGCGGGCGCCATCCCGAAGCCAGCGATAGCCAGGAAATCCTGTGCCAGTGCCGCAACCTCGGGACGCTGGCCCACCGCCGACAGGATCTGCCCGGACCACAGGAAAGCGGGCAGCGTCAGAAGGCTGTAAAGAATCGACAGCCACAGGCCCATGCGGGTTTCGCGCCGGACCTGGGTTTCATCCCCCCGCCCCAGCGCCGAAGCCACCATGCCCATCACCGCAATGCCGAAGCCCGACCCAAGGATGAAAAGCACGAAGAAGAACGAGGTGCCGAGCACCACCGCGGCCAGTTCGTTGACCCCATACCAGCCCAGAAGCACGGTATCGGTGACATGCAGCGCCATCTGCGCCAGGTGGCTGCCAATGAGCGGCAGCCCCAGAGCGAGCAGGGTGCGGGCATGGACGACATATGACTGGGGCTGCGACATGGGCGCAGGCTTACGCGTTCCCCCGGCGAAGGTCTAGGATCGGGATTGTATCCTTACAACCGCTACTTGCCGTCCGAGCCGTTCTTGTGGCGTGTGCTCGGATGGGTGGCCGTTTCGATGATATGGCCGCTCGCCGCCAGTACCTGTGCCGCGCGCCCGACGATCAGCGGATCGGGGTCATCCACCAAGCTCTCATCCTTGTCGGGATAGTCGAGCGACGACAGGAAATGCCGCATCGCATTCAGGCGCGCGCGCTTCTTGTCATCGGATTTCACGATCACCCAGGGCGCGTCGGCGGTATCGGTATAGAAGAACATTGCCTCCTTCGCCTCGGTATAGTCATCCCACTTGTCCAGGGACGCCTTGTCGATCGGGCTGAGCTTCCAGCGCTTCAAAGGATCGGTTTCGCGGGCAAGGAACCGCTGGCGCTGTTCTTCGCGCGTCACTGAAAACCAGTATTTGTATAGCCTGATGCCGGACCGGACCAGCATGCGTTCCAGTTCCGGCACCTCGCGCATGAATTCCAGATATTCCGATGGGCTGCAAAAGCCCATCACCTATTCGACGCCCGCGCGGTTATACCAGCTGCGATCGAAAAAGACGATCTCGCCCGCCGTCGGCAGGTGCTGGATATAACGCTGGAAGAACCATTCGCCCTTTTCCTTGTCG
>DAORUY010000201.1:0-5189 GCA_035433445.1 Paracoccaceae bacterium | reverse complement strand
GACGTGACCGGGGTGAAGAACCCGACCGGCCCGGCTGACCCGCTGATCGTCCACCCCGACATCCGCCGCAACCTGATGGAGCAGAAAAGCTTTGTCGAAGGCGCCCGCGCGCTGACCTACTGGGGCGCGACGCTGATCGACCGTGCCCATACCGGCGATATGGCGGCGGACGGGCTGGTCGGGTTGTTGACCCCGGTGCTGAAGGGGTTCCAGACCGACAAGGGGTTCGAGATGGCGGTGCAGGCCCAGCAGATCTATGGCGGGCATGGCTATATCGAGGAAACGGGCATGTCGCAGTTCGTCCGCGACGCCCGCATTGCCCAGATCTACGAAGGTGCCAATGGCGTGCAGGCGCTGGACCTCGTGGGCCGCAAGCTGGCGACCGATGGCGGCAAGCATGTGATGGCCTTCTTCGAGATGGTGAAGGCCGAATGCAAGGCGCATGACGGCGACGACCGGATGACGGGTTTCACCGAACCCCTGAAGGCTGCCTCGAAGCAGATGCAGGCGGCGGGCATGTATTTCATGCAGACCGGCATGAAGAACCCCAATGCGGCGCTGGCCGGGTCCTATGACTTCATGCATCTGATGGGCCATGTCTGCCTGGGCCTGATGTGGACCCGGATGGCCAAGGCGGCCTATGTCGCGCTGGACGGGGGCGCCACCGACCGCGGGTTCTACGAGACCAAGATCGCGACGGGGCGCTTCTACATGTCCCGCCAGCTGCCCGCCTGCACCATGCACCTTGCCCGCATCGAATCCGGTGCCGAGCCTGTGATGGCACTTGCCGCCGAGGCGTTCTGAGCAGTTGAAAGCACGACAGAATTTGTCAAGCAGAGCGAGGCCTACTTGAGAGTGTACGACCGACCGATCAAACTTCTCGCGGCCCGCCGCGAGATTGATGCCGGTCGGTCACAACTTCAGTTCAGGAGAACACGGAATGACTTTCTTCAAGACGGCCTTTCTTGGCTTTGCCCTTTCATTTTCCGCCGCACATGCGCAGGATTTGAGCGACGAGGCCCGGACGGCGATGATTGACCGGGTTGATGGCTTCAGCGAAAGTCTGGCCGAAGGCGATATGGGGGCGGTGTTCGATTACATGCCACCGAAAATCCTGACCCTTCTGGCCGAGCAGAGCGGGCTGGAAGAAGAGGCCCTGATCGAGATGAGCAAGGCCCAGATCGAAACCGCAATGGCCTCGGTGACGATGGACGACTTCGCCATGGATATCGAAGCGGCCACCTATCAGATGACCCCGGACGGCAGCCGTGGCTATCTGCTGATCCCGACGCAGTCGCTGATGACAGTCGAAGGGGCGGGCATGATGAAGGCCTCCAGCGAAACCCTGGTCTTCGAGGATGGCGGCGAATGGTATGTGGCACGGGTCGATGAACCCAGCCAGGCTGCACTGGTCCAGACCGCTTATCCGGAATTCGCCGGAATCACCTTCGCCCCCGGCACGGTCGAAGCGGCAGAATGATGGGCGCGCCGCTGCACCCGCCCGCTTTTGCTGACAGCGTGCGGCGGCCTGCCTTGGCCCGGCCCCGTTGGACCGGGCTACAGATGCTGACACTGGCCGGACGCTTGCGCCAGACCCGGCGTTTGCGGGCCGATACGGACGCGCGAAAACAATAGATCGCCCGGCAGAACCGGGGAGGAGGATGCCATGACCGCAAAACTCTACTGTTTCGGCGAAAGCGGCAACGCCTACAAATGCGCTCTGGCGCTGACGCTTTCGGACACCGACTGGGAGCCGGTCTTCGTCGACTTCTTCAAGGGCGAGGCGCGGTCGCCGGAGTTCCGCGAGATCAACGTGATGGGCGAAGTGCCGGTGCTGGTTGATGGCGACACGACGCTGTCGCAGTCCGGGGTGATCCTCGACTACATCTCGTCCAAGACCGGCAAGCTCGGGGGCCGCTCTGCCGCCGAACGGCGCGAGGTTCTGCGCTGGCTGTTCTGGGACAACCACAAGCTATCGACCACCATCGGCACCTGCCGCTTCCTGATGAACTTCCTGCCCCCCGACAAGCGCCCCGAGGGCGTGGTCCCGTTCCTGCAAGGCCGCCTGAAAGCCGCCTACACGATCCTGAACGACCACCTCGAGGGCCGCAGCTGGATCGCGGGCGAGGCCGTCACCATCGCCGACCTTTCCTGCGGCGGCTACCTCTACTACCCCGAACCCTTCGGGTTTGACCGCGCAGACTGGCCGCATATCGACCGCTGGCTGGATCGCATCGCCGCCCTGCCCGGCTGGAAACACCCCTACGACCTGATGCAGCGGGCCTTCCCCGCGTAAGGAGACACCGATGACCGACGCTTTCATCTACGACGCCGTCCGCAGCCCGCGCGGCAAGGGCCGTCCTGACGGGTCCCTGCACGAACTGACCTCGGTCGCCTTGTCGGCCAAGGTGCTGAACGCGGTGAAGGTGCGCAACGGGTTGGAAGGCCACGCCGTCGAGGATGTGATCTGGGGCAATGTCACGCAGGTCGGCGAACAGGGCGGTTGTCTTGCTCGGTCCGCCGTCCTTGCCTCCGACCTTGACGAACGCATTCCCGGCCTTGCCATCAACCGCTTCTGCGCCAGCGGGATGGAGGCGGTGAACCTGGCCGCGAACCAGGTCAGGGGCGGGGCCGGGCAGGCCTATATCGCCGGCGGGGTCGAGATGATGGGCCGCGTCGCGATGGGGTCAGACGGAGCGGCAATCGCCGTCGACCCGACCCTGGCGATGAAGACCTATTTCGTGCCGCAGGGCATTTCCGCCGACATCATCGCCACCGAATACGGCTTCAGCCGCGATCAGGCCGATGCGCTGGCGATGGAATCCCAGCGCCGTGCGGCGGTCGCCTGGAAGGAAGGCCGGTTCGCGAAATCCGTCCTGACGATCACCGACCAGAACGGGCTGCCGATCCTCGCCACCGACGAATACATGCGCCCCGGCACCGACATGCAGGCCTTGGGCGCGCTGAAACCGGCCTTCAAGGACATGGGCGAGGTGATGCCCGGCTTCGACAAGATCGCGATGATGAAATATCCGCATCTGGAGCGGATCAACCACATCCACCACGCCGGCAACTCCAGCGGCATCGTGGACGGGGCGGCGGCGGTGCTGATCGGCAGCGCGGAGTTCGGCAAGGCGCATGGGTTGAAGCCCCGCGCCCGCATCCGCGCCACCGCGAAGATCGGGACCGATCCCACGATCATGCTCACCGGCCCGGTTCCGGCGACGCAGAAAATCCTGAAGGACAGCGGGCTGACCATCCGCGACATCGACCTTTTCGAGGTCAACGAGGCCTTCGCGAGCGTGGTCCTGCGCTTTCAGCAGGCCTTCGACGTGGACCCTGCGCTGGTCAACGTCAACGGCGGGTCGATCGCCATGGGCCACCCCCTTGGCGCGACCGGGGCGATCATCATCGGCACGCTGCTGGACGAGCTGGAGCGGCAGGACAAGGCGATGGGCCTTGCCACGCTGTGCATCGCCAGCGGCATGGGCGCAGCCACGATCATCGAGCGGGTGTGATGCCGGACCGCGTGCCAAGGGGCGCAACTGTCATGCGTTGGGTGCAACCCCGCGTTGATGTCGCCTTCAGGCGGTCCGATGTCGCAATCCTACGTCGCGCGAGAGGTGATTCTTCCAAGATGAAAGGACATCCAAAACATTTTGGGAACGAGTTTCATGCGGTATTCGCAGATTTCAAAGCATTTGCGGCAGCGAGGAGAGCTGCTGCTTTCCGGCCAGATCGACCGCCTGTCGGCGGATTTCATCTATCCGTTGCCGCTCTTCATGCAGTCCAGCCAACTGGTGATCACCTCGCCCAACCATGCCTGGATGATCTTCGATCACCTGCGCACGGCGCTGGTCGAACGGGGCGTGGTAGCGCTGCGGCCAAAGATCTCGGCCATCGACCTGCCGCGGGCGGGACGGTTCCGGGTCTGGGTCGACTGGCAGGAGATCGGCTTCCCGGCCGAGGCGACGCGCATCTCGCAGGCGATCTACTACTGCCGGGCAACCGAGCCTGGCCTTCGGATCGAGATGCTGAACTATACTCATCTGTCGATGCCCGAGCTGGATCGCCAGTTCGCGGCGCTCGCCCTGTCCGCCTGAGACCGGGGCGCGCTTCGGCCGGGCACCCGCCGATCCGAAGGAGCGCCCGATGCCCGTGATCGACCCCGCCAAAGTCCCGGTGAAGACCGGCTCGATCTACCCGGAACCCTATGCCGGCATGATGCGGGGACGATCCTCCCTGCGGCTGGGCGAGGCTGGCGGGCTGACGCAATTCGGCGCGAACCTTGTCAGCCTGGAACCGGGAGCCGTGTCCAGCTTGCGGCACTGGCACCTGAACGAAGACGAATTCGTCATGGTGACGGACGGCGAATGCACCCTGGTGCAGGACGCGGGCGAAACCGTGATGCGGCCCGGCGACTGCGCGGCCTTTCCGGCGGGCAGCCCGGACGGCCATCATTTCATCAACCGCACCGACCGGATGGCGCGCTTCCTGGTGATCGGGTCAAAGGCCCCGCGCGAGGTGGCAACCTATTCCGACGTGGACCTGCGGGTGGAGATGGAGGCCGGCAAAGCCCGTTTCACCTACAGGGACGGCAGCGACTGGACGGGGCCGCGATGAACCCGCTTACGGAATACCAACGCGCGCTCGATACCGTTTCAAAGGCGGTGCTGGCAGGTGATTTCGAAACTTTCGTTGTGCAGATCGACTTGCCCTACCTTGTCCACCACGAAACCGCCCGGCATCTGATCACCCGTGCCGAAGACCTGCGCGCAACTTTAGAGACGCTGTCGCAGGGCCTCGCCAAGCGGGGGGTCACACATTACGAGCGCATCGCCAGAACCGCCGAGTTTGCGGCGCGCGACCGGATCGAGGGCCTGCACTACACCCACATGATCGCGAATGGCGCGCATATCGCCTACCCCCATGCCTCGTGCGAGACCATCGTCAATCGCGGCGACCGCTGGCTCTTCTCCGAGGCGCACTACCAGCTCAAGTCAGGCTGGCCGGTGGATGATGCGACGATGTTTTCCACCCGCGCGGCCCCCGTTCCCGGTCGGGGGTTGCCATGATCGTCGATCCCGCCACCGCGCCCACCAGCGGCGAGACGGGGATGCACACGCTCCACCTCTCGGTCGCGGGCGGGCTGACCCAGTTCGGCGCCTATCTCGACACGCTGGACCCCG
>DAORUY010000200.1:0-5223 GCA_035433445.1 Paracoccaceae bacterium | reverse complement strand
TCGCCATGGTGAAGGCCATCGTGCCGCGCTACCGCTATGACCAGCTGATGCGCATAGGCTGGAAAGTCTTCCTGCCCCTGTCGATCGGCTGGGTGGTGCTGGTGTCGTTCCTGGCGAAATTCGAAGTGCTCGGTGCCTTCTGGGCCCGCTTCACGATGGGGGGCTGATCATGGCAAACATCGACTATACCCGCGCCGCGAAATACTTCCTGCTCGTAGACTTCTGGGTGGGGCTGAAGCTTGGCCTGAAGTATTTCTTCGCGCCGAAGGCCACGCTGAACTATCCCCATGAAAAGGGCCCGCTTTCCCCCCGCTTCCGCGGCGAACATGCGCTGCGCCGCTATCCGAACGGCGAAGAACGCTGCATTGCCTGCAAACTCTGCGAGGCGATCTGCCCGGCGCAGGCCATCACCATCGACGCCGAGCCGCGCGAGGACGGTTCGCGCCGCACCACGCGCTACGACATCGACATGACCAAGTGCATCTACTGCGGCTTCTGTCAGGAAGCCTGCCCGGTCGATGCCATCGTCGAAGGCCCGAACTTCGAATTCGCGACGGAAACGCGCGAGGAACTGTTCTACGACAAGGCCAAGCTTCTGGCCAATGGCGAGCGCTGGGAAGCCGAGATCGCCCGCAACCTTGAACTGGATGCGCCCTACAGATGACCGAGGAATTCCAGAAACTCTTCGCGCAGATGATGGAACAGGGTCAGCAGATGGCCCGGTCGTTCAATCCCGCGCTTGAAACCTTCAAGATGCCGGGGTTGGAGACGATGTTTCCCACCATGTCGAAGGACATGATGGAAATGTGGTTCGGCAAGACCTTCAACCGCGAAGGGCTTGATGCCAAGACCCGGCTTCTGGTGACCATCGCCGCGCTGACCGTACTGGGGGCGCAGGCGGAGCCGCAACTGACGCTGACCATCCGTCACGCGCTGGAAGCGGGCGCCACCAAGCGCGAGATTGCCGAAGTGATCTATCAGATGAGCATGTTCGGCGGGCTGCCCGCCATGACCAAGGCGCTGGAAATCGCGCAGAAGGTCTTTGACGAGACGGAGAGTGACGCATGACATTCGCGGATTTCGCCTTTTACCTTTTCGCAGTGCCGGTGGTCGCCGCCGGCCTGATGGTGGTCCTGGCCCGCAACCCGGTCCATTCGGTCCTGTGGCTGATCCTGGCCTTCCTGTCGTCGTCGGGGCTGTTCGTGCTTCTGGGCGCGGAATTCGCGGCCATGCTGCTGATCATCGTCTATGTCGGCGCGGTCGCGGTGCTGTTCCTGTTCGTGGTGATGATGCTCGATGTCGATTTCGCCGAACTGAAGGGCGAGATGGCCAAATACATGCCGCTTGGCCTGCTGATCGGGGTGGTGATCCTGATGCAGCTTGGCATTGTGTTCGGCGCCTGGACGAGCGCGGAAACCGCCGAAGGCGCGCGCACCGCCGTGACGCCCGAGGGCACGGAAAATACCGCCGCATTGGGGTTGCTGCTCTATGACAAATACATCCACCTCTTCCAGCTGGCCGGTCTGATCCTTCTGGTGGCGATGATCGGAGCGATCGTTCTGACCATGCGGCACCGGAAAGACGTGAAGCGCCAGAACGTGCTTCAGCAGATGTGGCGCGACCCGGCCAAGGCGATGGAACTGATGGACGTGAAACCGGGGCAGGGGCTGTGATCATGCGTGGCTTCGCCCTGACCGCGAGCCTGTCGGTGGTATTGACCACCCCAGCCTTCGCGCTGACCACGCCGAACCTCACGTGCGAAAGCGCGGACGGGGGGAAGGCCGCCTTCATCCGGCCCTATGACGAAGCGTTCGCGCTTTATGACTATTGGGACATGGAGGGCGAGGCGCTGGGCGCCCACAGCATCAATTTCGCCGACTGCACGGCGGGGCGGCTTGTGCGGGTGGTGCCTGCCGATGACGCGGGCCGGGATGCTGCTGTTACGATCCTGTTCGACACTGCCGAGGCGGGCGGGCGCGATCTGGACCAGATGGCCAAGGCGCTGGGCGATCAGGGGTTGACGGCCGAACTGGCCGATGTGCCCGGCGGGCTTTGTGTCTGCACGGCCGATATGCTGGCCGCAGGATGAACGACAAGGCCCCGGAGCTTATCCGGGGCAACGACGATGATAGCGGGGTAAACCCCGGAGGGACGAGACGATGATCGGACTGACACATTACCTGAGCGTGGCCGCCGCACTTTTCGTGATCGGCATTTTCGGGATTTTCCTCAACCGCAAGAACGTCATCGTCATCTTGATGTCGATCGAACTGATGCTTCTGGCGGTGAACATCAACTTCGTCGCCTTCTCCTCGTTCCTGCATGACCTCGCGGGGCAGGTCTTCACCATGTTCATCCTGACCGTCGCCGCCGCCGAGGCCGCGATTGGCCTTGCGATCCTTGTCTGTTTCCACCGCAACCGCGGGACTATCGACGTCGAAGACGTCAACGTGATGAAAGGCTGACGCGCAATGTTGCAATTCATTCTTCTTGCACCCCTTGCCGCCGCCATCATCGCGGGGTTCGGCTGGCGCATCATCGGCGAAAAGGCCGCGCTGGTGCTGACCACGGGTGTCCTGTTTGTCGCCTGCGCCCTGTCGTGGAACATTTTCCTGACTTTCGACGGGGTCACGCAGCACATCCATATCCTCGACTGGATCAAGTCCGGCAGCCTGGACACCGAATGGTCGATCCGGCTGGACCGGCTGACTGCGATCATGCTGGTGGTGGTGACGACGGTTTCCGCGCTCGTCCATCTCTATTCCTGGGGCTACATGAACGATGACGTGAACTGGGGGCCGGATGAGCCCTACAAGGCGCGTTTCTTTGCCTATCTCTCGTTCTTCACCTTCGCCATGCTGGCGCTGGTGACGGCTGACAACCTTGTCCAGATGTTTTTCGGCTGGGAAGGGGTGGGGGTCGCCTCGTACCTGCTGATCGGTTTTTACTACAAGAAGCCCTCGGCCAACGCCGCCGCGATCAAGGCCTTTGTCGTGAACCGGGTGGGGGACTTCGGCTTTGCTCTTGGCATCTTCGGCCTCTTCTATCTGGTCGACAGCATCCGCATGGATGACGTCTTCGCCGCCGCGCCGGAACTGGCGCAGACCCAGCTTGAGTTCCTCTGGACCGACTGGAATGCCGCGAACCTGCTGGCGGTCCTGCTGTTCGTGGGCGCGATGGGCAAATCGGCGCAATTGTTCCTGCACACCTGGCTGCCGGACGCGATGGAAGGCCCGACGCCCGTGTCGGCGCTGATCCATGCCGCGACGATGGTGACGGCGGGCGTGTTCCTCGTCTGCCGCATGTCGCCCCTTTTCGAATATGCGCCCGAGGCGAAAAGCTTCGTGATGTATGTCGGCGCAGCGACCGCCTTCTTCGCGGCGACCGTCGGCCTTGTGCAAAACGACATCAAGCGCGTGATCGCCTATTCGACCTGTTCGCAGCTTGGCTACATGTTCGTGGCGGCGGGGGCGGGCGTCTATGGCGCGGCGATGTTCCACCTGTTCACGCACGCCTTCTTCAAGGCGATGCTGTTCCTGGGCGCGGGGTCGGTCATCACCGCGACCCACCACGAACAGGACATGCGCAATTATGGCGGCTTGCGCAAAAAGATCCCGCTGACCTTCTGGGCGATGATGATCGGCACGCTGGCCATCACCGGCGTCGGTATTCCGCTGACCACGATCGGCTTTGCCGGCTTCCTGTCGAAGGATGCGATCATCGAGAGCGCCTATGCCAGTGGCAATGGCTTTGCCTTCTGGGCGCTGGTGATCGCGGCCTGCTTCACCAGCTTCTACAGCTGGCGGCTGATCTTCCTGACCTTCTACGGGGAAAGCCGCGCGCATGGGCATGCTGACCATGGTCACGATCACGGGCACGGCCACGGGCACGACGCCCACGGCCATGACGACCACCACGCGCACGAACCCAACGAAAGCCCGGCTGTCATGCTGATCCCTCTGGGGGTGCTGGCGCTTGGCGCGGTCTTTTCGGGGATGATCTGGTACAACGATTTCTTCGGCGATCATGCCAAGGTCACGACCTTCTTCGCCATGCCGCATCATGAAGCGGCAGAGGGTGCGGCGACCGAGGATCACGCGGCCACTGCAACCGCGACCGAAGGCGAGACGGCCCCTGCGGCGGATGCAGCAGCGACGACCGAGGCGGAGCATGCAGCCCCTGCGGAGGATGCACATGCCGCCGCCGGTCATGCACCCATCGGCGCGATCTTCATGGCGGCTGACAATACGGTGATGGATGACGCGCACCATGCACCCGCCTGGGTAAAAGTGTCGCCCTTCGTCGCGATGATCATCGGCTTCGTCACCGCCTGGGTCTTCTATATCAAGGACCCGTCGATCCCCGGCCGTCTGGCCGCCCAGCAGCCGATCCTCTACCGGTTCTTGCTGAACAAATGGTATTTCGACGAAATCTATGACGTGCTCTTCGTCCGTCCCGCCAAAGCCATCGGCGCCTTCTTGTGGAAGCGCGGCGACGGGGATGTCATCGACGGCTCGATCAATGGCGTGGCGCTCGGGATTGTGCCGTTCTTCACCCGCCTCGCCGGTCGTGCACAGTCGGGCTACCTCTTCCACTATGCCTTCGCCATGGTGATCGGCATTGCAGTTCTACTCGTCTGGATGACGCTCTCGGGGGGCGCACATTAATGGGAAACCTTCTTTCCATCCTCACCTTCCTGCCCCTTGTTGCGGCACTGGTTCTGGCGCTTTTCCTGCGCGGCACTGACGCGGCGGCGGCACGGAATGCCAGATGGCTGGCGCTCATCGCCACCAGCGCGACCTTCCTGATCTCGCTGGGGCTTCTGAGCGGTTTCAACGCCGCCGATCCGGGTTTCCAGTTTGTCGAGGAACATACCTGGATCATGGGGCTGACCTACAAGGTCGGCGTTGACGGGATTTCGATCCTGTTCGTGCTGCTGACCACGTTCCTGATGCCGATCACCATCCTGTCGTGCTGGGGCGTGGAAAGCCGCGTCAAGGAATACATGATCGCCTTTCTGGTGCTGGAAGGGCTGATGATCGGCGTCTTCGTGGCGCTTGATCTGGTGCTCTTCTACCTGTTCTTCGAAGCGGGCCTGATCCCGATGTTCCTGATCATCGGCATCTGGGGCGGCAAGGATCGCATCTACGCCTCGTTCAAGTTCTTCCTCTATACCTTCCTCGGCTCGGTGCTGATGCTGGTCGCCATGATCGTGATGTATCG
>DAORUY010000199.1:0-5282 GCA_035433445.1 Paracoccaceae bacterium | reverse complement strand
GACAAGGGAGAAGTCCTGATAGACGGCCATCCCGTTCAGGGTGTGGGCAAAGAAAGAGCAATTATCTTTCAGGAACCGCGACTTCTTCCTTGGCTTAGTGTCCTCGGTAACGTCAGCTTCGGCTTGCAGGTCCGCGGCACGCCTCGTGACCGTGCCGAGGCACGTGCGCGTCACTACATCCGCCTCGTCGGTCTCGCCGACTTCGAAAACGCCTATCCCCGCCAGTTATCCGGCGGCATGGCCCAGCGCGTCGGCATTGCCCGCGCGCTAACGGTTCAGCCGGAAATCCTGCTTCTGGATGAACCCCTAGGCGCACTGGATGCCATGACCAAGCTAACTATGCAGGAGGAACTGTCCCGAATATGGCGCGAAGAGAAGGTGACGATGATACTTGTGACGCATGACCTTGAGGAAGCCATCTACCTAGCCGATCGCGTTCTGGTCTTGCCAAAGGAAAAGGGGAAAGCTCCCCGCCTGATCGACGTCGATCTGCCGAGGCCAAGGGATCGCAGCGACCGCAGCTTTGTCGAGATGCGGCGCCGCCTGATGGCAGAGTTCGGTTTGCATTGAACAGACGGCTCAGACGTGAGTTTCCATTGAGCCACGCCGGATCGCGAAACTGCGAGGTCTGACTGCGCTTTGCTGCCGGTATTTTAACATTGTCTTGAACCTAGTCGACGTTCGCTGCCCACTCTTGCGTCGCCAACAAGCGTTGACTCTGCGTCTTGGTCGCATGACCGCTTCAGGCAGTTTCCGCAATTGCGTCGTCGTCGGTCCGCTCTCCGCCCCTTGTGACGCCACATCCTTCCAGGTCGAGGACGGCCCATTCCGGTCCTTCACGCCAAGCGGGGCGAAAGTGCGTAAGCGGCCCTTCCGTGTCGCCCTTGGGGATGACGGCGGCGAACGGCATTGGCACGTTAAGCGGACAAAGGAGACACCCATGACCCTGCGCCGCACGCCGTTTCACGCCCTCGCCTCGGTCCTGGGAGCCCAGATGGGCCCCGTGGGCGGCGGCTTTCTCAGTGTCCACAGCTATGGCGACGTGGAGGCGGAGCATCTGAACGCCCGTGCCCATGTCGGCATTCAGGACCTCTCGACCATGGGGAAAATTGACGTCAAGGGCCCAGAGGCTGAGGCGCTGGTCAACCATTTGATCGTCAACGATGCGGCCAAGATGGCCCCGGGCCAGGCGCGCTATGCCAGCGTCTGTGCGCCGGACGGGGGGATCATGGATGACCTGACGGTCTTTCGGCTGGGGGCGGAGCATTTCCTGATCGTCACGGGCTCGCGCAACCGGCTGAAGATCCGCGACTGGGCGGCCGAACATGCCGGCTCACGCCGCGCCTATATAACCGACATCACTGCCGCCGTGGCTTTTCCGACGATCCAGGGGCCGAACTCCCGTGCCCTCCTGAAAGGGCTCATCGCGGATGCCGACATGACGGAACTGAAGCGCTGGACCTTTACCTGGGGCCATCTCGACGGGACCCGCGTGATGATCTCGCGCACCGGGGTCACCGGGGAACTGGGCTTCGAGCTCTTCGTTCCGGCTGATGAGGCGCAGGGGTCTGGAATGCGCTCTTCCGCGTCGGCGGTGCCCATGGCCTGCGCCCCTACGGCGTGAACGCGATGTTCACCCTCGGACTCGAGAAGCTGTACCCCGCCCATGGCATTGACATGGACGAGAGCATTACCCCCTTCCATGTCGGCACCGACGCCTTCGTCAAGTTCGACAAGGGCGACTTCATCGGCCGCGAAGCTCTGCTGCGGACCCGCGACGCGGGCGTGAAGACCGCCTGGGTCGGGTTGCGGTTGACGGGCGAGACCGCCGTCCCGGCCCAGACCCCGGTGATGGCCGAGGGCCGGGAGATCGGGCGCATCACCTATTCCGACCATGGCTATTCGGTGGGCGCGGTGCTGGCCACGGCGCATGTCGATAGGGAATTTTCCACCGAGGGAGTTAATGTCAGCGTCCTCGGCAAGCCTGCGACGGTGGTGCGCAAGGCTTTCTTCGATCCCAAGGGCATGCGACTGAAGTCTTGATGAGTAGGTTCAGCCGGCCCGACCTTGCAGGAAGAGGAGGTCGGCCCAGAGCGGACGACCAGTCTGGTTGGCTTTCGCAATAGAGCCACCGCAAAGCGGACAGCCGCCCCAACATAGGACTTCGTTCACTCGTCCATTCGGCACGCGGAAAGGTTACGACGGAGTGTCGGCCGTCGTAAGCCTTCTGGGCGTTGGGTCCGGGACAAAGAAGACCGGACAAACCTAGAGGTCGTCGCTGATGCCGACGGCGCCCCCGTCTGGCAGAGCCGGATCGCTGATCCCCGAGAAACCTTCGTGCTGCCGTGCCACACCAGAAGGGCAAGCATATAGCTTGGGCATGACCACATTGCCCGAAACCTCCAGCTTGTACCGCGCACCCAGAGCTGCAAGCACATCCGCCCCCAAACGCGGGTCCGCTCGCAGGCTGCCGCGATGCGAGGCATCCAGACGCGGGCTATGGAAGGCCTCTTCCAGTGTCATGCCAAAGTCCAGCATCAGGGCCGCGATCTGCGATACGCAGGGCATGATCAGATCACCACCCGATGCGCCAATGGCAAACAACCCCTGCCCATCGCGCACGGCAATCGTCGGCACCATGTTCGAGGAATTGATCCGCTTGCCGCCCTCAATGGACGTCCGTTTTCCCGGTCGCGGGTCGAAATAGCTGACGCCATTGTTCAGGGCGAGACCGGTTTTCGGCAGCGTGATCCCGGCGCCGAAATGATCAAGCAGCGTGTAGGTCAGGGCGACCATGTTGCCTTCGGCATCGACCGCCGAGAGGGAGGAGGTAGAGCTTCCCACTTCAGCCAGCGAGCCATTTCGCGCGCGGTGCGCGTGCCATGCCTTCTCCAGCGCCTCGGCATAGATGCACCAACTGTCGGCGTCGGGTGCTGCTGCGGGGTTTGGCAGCGTTGCCGCAACATGGGCCAGAAAATCGCGTTGGCGCAGGCCACCGCTGACGTCGCCGGGGGTGTAGAGGGTGGCACCGCGGTGCTGTGCCTCCATCGGTGCGAAGTCGCGGACGGTGTAGGCGGCCAGATCCGCCATGGTCATCCGGCTGCCTTGCCGGGCCAGTTCTTCGACCAGATCCTCCCCGATGTCACCCTGATAGAAGGCTTGCGCCCCACCCTCGGCCAGCCGCTTCAGGGTAGTCGAAAGGCCAGGGATGCGCAGTTGCGCGCCGGGCTGCAGCGGGGCACCGTCCGGCAAGTAAATTGCAGATGACACCGGGTCCTTGGCGAGGATGGCCATTTCCGAAGCGATCATCAGCGTGCAGAACCAACTCGCCGGAATCCCTGTTTCGGCCAGGTCAATCGCTGGCTGCAAGGCCTCGGCTAGGCCAGCCCGGCCATAGTGGCGCAGCGCGTGGTCAAATCCTGCAACCGCGCCCGGCACCGTGACGGCCCGCGCACCTTGGGTGTTGGCAAAGTTGGTGACGGCGGGAAATCCCATCGAGGTTAGCGGCAGGTTGGTATCAATGGGGTAATCGGCGGCGCTGAGCCCCTGCGGCAGCACACCCTGAAAATCCAGCGCCACGGCGCGCTGTTCTTTCGCCAGCCAGATCACCATGAACCCGCTGCCGCCGATGCCACACATCCATGGCTCGACCGCGCAAAGCGCCAGGGCTGCCGTCACCGCCGCATCGACCGCATTGCCGCCGCGCGCAAGGCTGGCCGCCCCGGCCCGAGCGGCCAGAACGTGCTGCGCCGCGACCACTCCTTCGCGACTGCGGACGGCGGGTTTCCGGGTGATCCACTGATCGGCTGCTGTGGCCATTGCGTTTTCCTTCGGCTGCCGAATCCCTTGCGCAGGGTCCAGATTTCGATATATTATAAATATACGCACGATATATCCAGTGGAATCACCAAATGAGCGATCGCAAAAGCGACCATGCCTACACTGAACTTCGGCGTCGGATCATGACTGCCGAACTGCCGCCCAACAGCCTGATCGACGAGAAGGCACTGCTGGAAGATCTGGGCATTGGCCGCACGCCGCTGCGCGAGGCCGTGTTGCGGCTGGAGCAGGAGGGGCTGGTGACCTCGCTTGGCCGTCGCGGCTATCTGGTGGCCGATGCCTCGCCCGCCGACCTGATGCGCGGCTATGAACTGCGGCGCGAGTTGGAATGCTTCACGGCGGGTCTGGCGGCGGAACGGCGCACTCAGGAGGACCTGGACCGGTTTGAGGCCTTTCTTGCCGGGGTCGACGCAGAACTGGACGCCAACAACGACAACATAGCCTGGCAATTGGCAAAGGACGAAGAATTTCACCACATCATCGCCCGCGCCTCGGACAACCGCTTTGCCGAGCAATATCTGAACTTTCTGTTCGGCCTGTCGGTGCGCAGCCTTTACGTCGCCAAGGTGCCGATCACGATGGTCCGCGACGAGTTGGACAGCTACCGCTCGGTCCTGACCGCGATCCGGATGCGCGATGTGGCGGCGGCGCGGGCGGCGATGGGCACCCACCTGACGGTCAACCCGATGCAGGCGATCTTCGATACCCTCACCGGCCGGATTCAAAAGGTGAAATGATGCAACGTACCCTGCGCCAGCGGCTGGAAATCGGGGCGATGCTGTCGCCCGCCGTGGTGCTGCTGACGCTGTTCGTTCTGGTGCCGCTCTGCGTGGTCTTTGCCTACAGCTTTGCCCTGCGTGATTCCTACGGCGCGGTGCTGCCGGGCTTTACCCTGGACAACTACCGAGAGCTGTTTCAGGGCGTCTATCTGCTGGTCTTTGTGAACTCCCTAAAGCTCGCGGCGTCGACCACGGTGATTTGCCTTTTGGTCGGATATCCGGTGGCCTATTTCATCGCCTTCAAGGCAGGCCGGGCGGCCCCGGCGCTGCTCCTTTTGCTGCTGATCCCCTTCTGGATCAACTTTCTGATCCGAATTTCGGCCTGGGTCGTGCTGTTGGGCCGTGGCGGGCTGATCAACCAAAGCCTTATGGCGACGGGGTTTCTGGAAGCTCCTGTCGGTATGCTGGGCACTTATGGAGCGACGCTGGTTGGCATGGTCTATGCCTTTCTGCCCGTCACTGTATTCCCGATCTACGCCGCGCTGACCCCCATTGACCGCAGGCTCTTGGAAGCCGGGGCCGATCTGGGCGCGGGGCCGGTTCTGGTCTCACGCAGCCCCGAAGTGTTTATCAACCTGACCGCCGATGGCCGCATCGAAGCGCGCCCGATGAAGGGCACAGCGCCGCGTGACGCCGACCCGATGCGCGACGCCGAACTGGCCG
>DAORUY010000198.1:0-5302 GCA_035433445.1 Paracoccaceae bacterium | reverse complement strand
ATCGCCGCTGGCCCCCATAGTGATCTGGTCGATTGCCTTCAAAAGCGTCTCGCCCAGCCGACCCTCGGACAGAAGGCCGGTGGTATCATCGTCCAGGACCGGGGTCTTGGCGGCAAAGGCCGCCTGGACGGCCACGCCCATCTGATCGGGCGCGACCAGCCCGTCCGCCTCACCGCGCGCCACACCGATCAAGAAGGCCTCGGCCTCGTTCGCGGCGGTGCGGCGCAGCGCCACTGTTTCGAAACTCTCCGATAGAAGGCCGATCCGGAAGGCCAGTTGACCGGCTTCCCCCGGCAGGTCCAGCGCGGCAAGCCGGCCGCCGAATATCTGAGCGAAGGGCACCTCCAGCTCTTGCGCCTGCATCTGGTCCCAGACCGGCGCGAGACTGGCCGCGACCGCTTCCGGGTCTCGCGCAGTCAGGGCAGCTTCGAGTGTCTGCACACCCCGCACCCGTTCCCATACCCCGCCCGACGCGGCAGGTTTTTGTTCGGAGTAAAGGCCCAGCAGCCGGTTGGGCGGGATCGCCCCGGTGCGCGACAGCCGCTCGCCAGCTTCGATCCGCGCCTTCCAGCCGCTGTTCGATCTGAGATCGGCCTGAGCAAAGGCCACAGGCAGGGTGGCGGTGGGCAGGGGCTGGCCAATCGCCTCCATCAGCCGCAAGACCAGCGGCGACGGCCGTTCCGGCGGCGGCAGATCGCCATCTTCCTCGAAGAGGTCCGGGTCAAGGAAGCGGGCCAGAAGCGCGTCCATCGACGGATCGATCGTGCCCAGCGTGGTGCCCGTGCGCAGCGAAAGTGCCGCGGCATTCCAGTCGCCGCCCCGCGCCAGACAGAAGATGCGCGCCGGAAAGGTCGGGGCGATCTGCGGCGTGGCAGTCATCACCCGGCAGGCGCGCTCCTCCTCGCCCACCAGAAGTGACACATCGAACCAGCGGCGGAAACTTTCCGGGTCGGGCTTTTCCAACATCTCAAGAAGCGCCAGCGCGGGTTCGAGCGCGCCAAGATCCAGAAGCTTGTCGATTCTGGCCAGAAAGACCGCATTTTGCGGATCGCCATCCTTGGGCGGCGCGAATTCAGCCAGAAGCAAGGTGTATAAAAGTCCCCTGACCGCCGGAAGCGCATCGGGGCGTTCAGCCCGCAAAAGCCGGGCCAGTTCGCCCGATTGCGACTTCGCCCAGATGTCGAGCGGCAGGCCCGACCGGCTGGCTGTGACCAGACCAAGCCCCACCGGCGGGCGCTGCCCGAGCGGCGCGACCGTGATCGCGCCGGGCTGCGGCACGCCGGTCTTGGTGGGTGCGCGCGCGCCTGGCGGCATCGGCGCGACACGTGGCAGGGTCGCCGGTGTTGCGACGGATTGTGACAGCCAGTCGATGGCGGAAAGCGGTGCTTCGGCGGCGGACGGCAAGGCCACACCCGCTTGCAACATCCCAAGCAGGGGGACCAGTCTGAAGAAACTTCTATTGATCCACATTCAGCTCGACCGGCTGGATTACATCGCTGCGTTCAGGCTGAAGATCGCCCAGATAAGCATAGGCCACAAGCCCGAGAAACGCGAAGAACACCAACGTGACGAGGGCTTTCAGGATTCGGAACATGCGACGCCTGCCGTTTGTTATTGTTGTGCTGCCTCCTGCCCGCACCCCTCGATCGGGTCAAGGGGCCGACAGGCTGGCTTGAGCCGATTGTATATGGCTTTTTCGGCGAACTCACGCCATTCAGGGCAAAAGAAGCCCGGTAAATCCGCCGGGCGGCGAAATATCGCCCTTGGCAGGGCAGGACAGGCGCAAGGGCGGGAGCCACAGGATGCATTTGCGGCGCAGCGTGGCGCTGATCGGGATGATGGGGGCGGGCAAGACCGCCGTGGGCACCGCGCTGGCGCGTCAACTGGCTGTGCCATTTCTTGATTCGGACGAAGAAATCACCCGGGCTGCGCAGATGAGCGTGGCCGAGATCTTTGCCCGCGATGGCGAACAATTCTTCCGTGCCCGCGAATCCGAAGTGCTGTCGCGTCTTCTGAATGGGCCGCCAACCATCATCTCGACCGGCGGCGGCGCCTATCTTGCCCCGCAGAACCGCCAGGCGATCGCGGCGCGTGGCGTTGCCGTCTGGCTGAAGGCAGATCTGGAGCTTTTGTGGCAACGGGTGCGTCACAAGACGACGCGCCCGCTGCTTCGGACGCCAGATCCCAAGGGTACGCTGTCGCGTCTTTTGGATGATCGTGCGCCGATTTATGCGCTGGCCGATGTGGTGGTGGAGGCCGAGCCGGAGCTTTCGGTTGAACAGATGGCGGCCAAGGTTGTGCGGGCGCTTGCCGTCCATGGCGATGTAACGGAAGAAGAATGAGCGGAACAACTGACACAGTGCACGTCGATCTGGGCGCGCGGTCCTATGATGTGCGGATCGGGCCCGGACTGCTGGCGCGGGCCGGGACGGAAATTGCGCCGCTGCTGAAGCGTCCGCGCGTGGTGGTGGTGACCGACGAGACGGTCGGCCAACTGCATCTGGACGGGCTGCGCGCCGGTCTGGGTGACATTGGGGTAAGCGCGCTGCATCTGCCAGTGGGCGAAGGCACGAAGGGCTGGCCAGAGTTCACCCGCACGGTCGAATGGCTATTGACCGAAAAGGTGGAGCGGCGCGACATCGTGGTGGCGCTTGGCGGCGGCGTGATCGGCGATCTGGTCGGGTTCGCGGCCTCGGTTCTGCGCCGGGGTGTGCGCTTCGTGCAGATCCCGACCTCGCTTCTGGCGCAGGTCGACAGTTCGGTCGGCGGCAAGACCGGGATCAATTCGGCCGAGCATGGCAAGAACCTGATCGGGGCCTTTCATCAGCCGACGCTGGTTCTGGCCGATATTGACGTGTTGGAAACCCTGCCGTCCCGCGACTTTCTCGCCGGCTATGGCGAGGTGGTGAAATACGGTCTTCTGGGGGATGTGGACTTCTTCGCCTGGCTGGAGGCCGAGGGACCGGCGCTGGCGCGCGGGGACCGTGCCGCGCGGCAACGCGCCGTCACCCATTCGGTGACCATGAAGGCCCGGATCGTAGAGCGTGACGAGACGGAGGAAGGGGATCGCGCACTTCTGAATCTAGGTCACACCTTCTGTCACGCGCTGGAGGCCGCGACCGGATTTGGTGGTCGGCTCTTGCATGGTGAGGGGGTGGCGATCGGTTGCGCGCTGGCTTTTGAGCTGAGCCAACGGATGGGCCTGTGCAGTCAGGAAGACCCAAGCCGGGTGCGTGCGCATCTGAAGGCGATGGGTATGAAATGCGATCTGGCCGACATTCCCGGCGATCTGCCCGATGCCGATGCGCTGATCGCGCTGATGGGCCAGGACAAAAAAGTGGTGGACGGACGGCTACGATTCATTCTGGCGCGGGGAATTGGGCGGGCGTTCGTCAGTAGCGATGTTGATCTCGCAACCGTGCGAACCCTTTTGACCGAGGCGCTGGCGCAGCGCTGAGGTCCGGCACCTGCCAAAAAGAAGCGGGCCGGCCAAGGGCCGACCCGCACCGTCCGATCTGCGGCGGCAAATCAGAACGGGATTTCGTCGTCCATGTCGCTGCGGGCGCCGCCGCCTTGCGAAGGGCCGCCACGGTCAGCATAACCGCCACCTTGGCTGGGGCCGCCATAACCGCCTGCCGACTGGCCTTCATCATATCCCCCGCTACCGCCGCCGGTATCGCCGCGCCCGCCCAACATGGTCAGAGAGCTGCGGAACGGGCGCAGGACGACCTCGGTCGAATAGCGGTCCTGGCCGGACTGGTCCTGCCACTTGCGGGTTTCAAGCTGGCCCTCGATGTAGACGGTCGATCCTTTGCGCAGATATTGTTCAGCCACCTTGGCGAGGTTTTCATCAAAGATCGCGACCGAATGCCATTCGGTGCGTTCTTTCCGTTCGCCGGTGGCCTTGTCGCGCCAGTTCTCGGACGTGGCGATCCGCAGATTGCAGACCTTGCCGCCATTGGGAAAGGACCGGACTTCGGGGTCACGCCCCAGATTGCCGATCAAAATGACCTTGTTCACCGATCCCGCCATGATGCGCCTCTCATCCGATTCTTGATGCGTTGTTAGACCACCAGCATATGGTTAATGAAAGGTGCATTCCATGCCGGTTCCGTCCGCGTGCCCATAACCCTGCCCTAAACCTTAGCAAGAGCCGGTGGAAAAGACCGCTTCTCCTCCTCCGGGCGGATAGCCCTTGTGCACAGTTGCGGCCACAAGCGGCCCGCCGGTGCATGGTGCGCTGGCAGGCGCCTTCGCTGCGCCAGACAACAAAGAGGCAATGAAATGAAAAAGTTCCTGATGTTATCGACCGTTGCGGCCTTGGCCTTCGGACAGATGGCGCATGCCGACGAAGCGGTCGATCCGGCTACAAAGGACAAGTTGGCCGCGCAGCTTGTCGCCGAAGGCTATGATGTGCGCAAGATCGAGATGGAGGACGGACAGATCGAAGCCTATGCGCTGAAGGACGGCAAGAAGTATGAACTGTATTTCGATGCCGACCTTGTGCTGATCAAAAGCAAGCTAGCCGACAGCTGATCGACTTGTTCCGGACGGGCGGGCACATGGCCTCGCCCGTCGGCCCGCCCTATGAATGGAGTGAAAGATGGTCAAGGTTTGGGATCCGCTCGTGCGGCTGTTGCACTGGAGCCTGGTTTTGTGCTTTTCGGCCAATGCTTTGCTGACCGATCCAGAGGAAAAGCTTCACCAGATCGTTGGTTACATGATTTTGGGTCTTCTGGCCCTGCGGATTTTCTGGGGATTTGTCGGTACGGAATATGCCCGTTTCGCCAGCTTTCCGCCATCGCCGGCCGCGTCCGTCGGGCAGGTTCGCGAACTGATAGGATGGAAGCGCAAGGCTCATGCCGGGCATTCGCCGCTCGGCGCGCTGATGATCTACAATCTGATCGCGACACTGGCCGTCATCGTCTTGACGGGGTGGATGATGACCACTGATCGCTGGTTCGGAATGGAGTGGGTCGAAGAGTTTCATGAGAGTGCGGTGACCTGGGCGGAATTGTCCGTTCTGATCCATATAGCGGCGGTGTTCGTCGAAAGCGCGCGGCTCAGGATCAACCTTCCGAAAGCGATGGTCACGGGCTACAAGCGGTTGAGTGATCACGATCAAACCTGACTGAGAGTGTGAGTATGAAACGCCCCACCATCCTGTGGCTGAACCGCGAAACCGCATTGGCCATGTTGATGATCCTTCAGGCGATCTGCGCGACCTTGTTCATCATCGACATCATCGCCGACCTTTCTCACCTCCCAGTTGGAGAGAAAGTGACCGCTGAACTCTGGATTG
>DAORUY010000197.1:0-5317 GCA_035433445.1 Paracoccaceae bacterium | reverse complement strand
CAGACATGCTGGCGCGCACCCATATCATCTACATGCCCGGCCCGAACGGCACCGACCTGTCCGACCGGCTGCAGGAACTGGGCGCAGACATCTTCTTTCGCTGCGATGGCTATGCGACCGCGCAGCCGCGCCTGAAGCGCGTCTTCACCGACGCGCATATGGGCTTGCAGATTTATCTGACCGGGACCGAGGGGCTGATCGGTCAGGCCCAGCGGGACGCGATGGAGGCCGGCCTGCCGCATACGGCGGTGCAGACCGAATTTCGCGGCTCCTCCGTGCGGCGGGTGCAATGCGTGCATTGCAAAGGTATCACCGAAAACGTGCGCACCGACCCGTTTCAATGCAGTCACTGCGGGTTGAACCTGTTCGTCCGCGACCATTATTCCCGTCGTCATGCCGCCTTTCAGGGCGTGAACATCGACGCCGAAGATCCCGGTCAGGTACCCCCGGCGGTGGAGAGGTTCAAATGAGCGTCGGTGCCCCGAAAATTGCCGTGACCGTTGCCGAAGTGGTCGAAGTGAACGAGTTGATCAAACGCTTCCGTTTCGTTAGGACCGGCGGTGGCGTCATGCCGACCTTTTCCGGTGGCTCTCATATCGTGGTCGACATGGACGACCACGGCACGCGCCGCCTGAACCCCTATTCGCTGATGTCCGACCCCGCCGATCCGTCGAGCTACATGATTTCGGTCCGCCGCGACGATCAGGGGCGGGGTGGGTCGCTTTACATGCACCGCCATGTGACGCCTGGGCTTCAGATGCAGATCGGCCATCCGGTGAATCTGTTCCCGCTCGACCTGCGCGGGCGCAAGCATTTGCTGGTCGCCGGTGGTATTGGCATCACGCCCTTCATAGCGCAAATGGCGCAACTGGCGGCGCGGGGCGAACGGTTCGAACTGCATTATGCGGCCCGGACCAGATCGCTTGGCGCCTATATGGACGATCTTCAGGCGCGGTATGGCGACCGGGTGCATCTCTATCTCGACGATCAGGGCCAGACGCTCGATCTCAAGACGCTGCTCGCGGGGCAACCGTTCGGCACCCATCTTTACGTCTGCGGCCCGAAACCGATGCTGAACTGGGTCCTGTCGACGGCCAAGGCGATGGGTTGGCCCGATGGCGCTGTCCATTCCGAAGAATTCCTCGCCCCGCCGGTTGGCAAGCCCTTCGCTGTGGAACTTGCCACATCGGGCAAGACCATCACCGTTGATGGCAACCAGTCGCTGTTGGAGGCGATCGAAAAGGCCGGCGTCGATGCCCCCTATCTGTGCCGCGGTGGCGCCTGCGGGCAATGCGAGACGGATGTGCTACAATGCGACGGCCATCTGGAACATAACGATCATTGGCTGACGCCCGAACAAAAGGCGTCGAACCGGAAAATCATGCCCTGCGTTTCCCGTTTCCACGGGCAAAAGCTGGTTTTGGACCGATAGGGGACGAGAATGGGACTTGAGTTCAACACGGAAACCTTCCGCGACGATTTCACCTTCAGGAATTCGCCGAAGGCCATTCGCCGCTTCCCTTTTCCCTTTCCCGAAGACAGCTACATGTATTCCGTGAACATGGAGCCGCATGTCCCGGGACCGAAAGGTTCGGTGTTCGAACATATGTTCGACGTGGACGAGCATTACCTGTCGGAGATGCGCGACCGGGCACTTGTTCTGAAGGATGACCCGCTGCGCTGCCAGTCGCTGCCGCACATGACGCTGGCAGGCTGGGATCTGCTGGAACTGATCATGGAGGCGAAGGCGCGGGACTATCCGCACTGGTTCGAACTGCACAAGACCGGCAACCGCTGGACCTGGATCAACCGCCCGATGGAGATCGAGCAGACCTTTACTTTCCTTGATGAATCTACGCTGCCTTACGGGCCGATGGAATATATCACCCGCCAGACCCAGGGCGACTTCACCCTTCAGGACCAGCGCGACAATACGCTCTGGATCGACGCGGGCATGGTCACAACCCAGGCCGACTGGTCACTGGATTTCGATGTCGGCATGTCCTTCAACGAATGGCACGCGCCGGTGCCGCTGGCCCATCAGATGGGGGTGTTCGAACGGGCGCTCAAGTTCCTGCTGAAGTTGCAGCTCGGCGCGCCGGTCCGGCGATTCAATTGGACGATGACGGTAGATCCGCTGCTCGACACCAGCCCAGAGAATTATCCCAAATGGGGGCCGTCCAAGGCAACACTGACACCCGATACGGTTGGCCGACGCCAGCATCTGAGGGTGGAATTGCAGTCGCTGCACCGGCTGCCGCGATCAAACGCCATCGCTTTCCCGATCCGCGCCTATTTGATCCGCTTCGAGGAACTGGTCAGTGTGCCGAAATGGGGGCGTCGCCTGCACCGGATCATCCGGGATATCCATCCCGATCTGGCGACCTACAAGGGCTTCATCCGCAACCGCGACATGATGGTAGACTATCTGGCGCAGTTCGATGATGGGCAACCCACCAGCCCCGGCTGGTGGCCAGAAGACTGATCGGGCTCTCTGCCCGGATTGAACATAAAACAAGACTGCGCAATGCAGTGACTGGAATGCGAACCCGTCCCCGGGGGAACAGAGGGGTCGGCAAACAGGAACACACGGGAAACGGAGAGTTCTGCCGATGGCACACAAGACGGACATAGAGATAGCGCGGGGGGCGTCGAAGCTTCCGATATTGGAGGTTGGAGGGAAGCTTGGGATTGGGTCTGAGCATTTGCTGCCGTATGGGCATGACAAGGCGAAGGTGAGCCAGGCGTTCATCCGTTCGTTGTCGGGTCGCAAGGATGGCAAGCTTGTGCTGGTGACGGCGATCAACCCGACGCCTGCGGGCGAGGGCAAGACGACGACGACGGTGGGTCTTGGCGATGGTCTGAACCGGATCGGGAAGAAGGCGGTTGTGTGCATCCGCGAGGCGTCGCTTGGTCCGAACTTCGGGATGAAGGGTGGGGCTGCGGGCGGCGGTTATGCGCAGGTCGTGCCGATGGAGGAGATGAACCTTCACTTCACCGGCGACTTCCATGCGATCACGAGCGCGCACAACCTCTTGAGCGCGATGATCGACAACCATATCTACTGGGGCAATGCGCTCGACATCGACGAGCGTCGGGTCAGCTGGCGCCGGGTGATGGACATGAACGACCGGGCGCTGAGGGACATTGTTGTCTCGCTCGGGGGCGTGTCGAACGGCTTCCCGCGCCAGACCGGGTTTGACATCACGGTGGCGTCGGAAGTGATGGCGATCCTGTGCCTGTCGAACGACCTTGAGGATCTGCAAAAGCGGCTGGGCGACATTGTCGTGGCCTATACGCGTGAGAAGAAGCCGGTCTATTGCCGCGACATCAAGGCGGATGGGGCGATGACGGTGCTCTTGAAGGACGCGATGCAGCCCAATCTGGTGCAGACGCTGGAGAACAACCCGGCCTTCGTGCATGGCGGCCCGTTTGCCAATATCGCGCATGGCTGCAACTCGGTGATTGCCACCAAGACCGCGCTGAAGCTTGGCGACTATGTCGTCACCGAAGCGGGCTTTGGCGCGGATCTGGGTGCGGAGAAGTTCTTCGACATCAAATGCCGCAAGGCGGGGCTGAAGCCGTCGGCGGCGGTGATCGTGGCCACGGTCCGGGCGATGAAGATGAACGGGGGCGTGGCGAAGGCCGACCTCGGGGCCGAGAATGTGGAGGCGGTGAAGAAGGGCTGCCCGAACCTTGGCCGCCATATCGCCAACGTGAAGTCGTTCGGTGTGCCGGTGGTGGTGGCGATCAACCATTTCTTCAGTGACACGGATGCGGAAGTGGCGGCGGTGAAGGCCTATGTGGCCGAGCAGGGCGCGGAAGCGATCTTGTGCAAGCACTGGGCGCTGGGGTCTGCCGGGATCGAGGATCTGGCCCGGAAGGTGGTGGAACTGGCCGAAGGCGGTTCGGCCAACTTCGCGCCGCTCTATCCCGACGAGATGCCCTTGTTCCAGAAGATCGAGACGATCGCCAAGCGGATCTATCATGCCGATGCGGTGATCGCCGACAAGTCGATCCGCGACCAGCTGAAGGCCTGGGAGGCGGCGGGTTACGGCCATCTGCCGATCTGTATCGCCAAGACGCAATACAGCTTCACCACCGACCCGAATGTGCGCGGTGCGCCGACCGGCCATACGGTTCCGGTGCGCGAAGTGCGGCTTTCGGCGGGCGCGGGCTTCATCGTGGCGATCTGCGGCGAGATCATGACGATGCCGGGCCTGCCGAAGGTTCCGTCGGCCGAAGTGATCCGGCTGAATGCGGACGGCAACGTGGAAGGCCTGTTCTGACGCCACTGGCGTTGGGGCCTTTCGGACGAAAGAAGGGGGGGCTTCCCGCCCCCCCCACCCCCCCCCCCCGTGGGATATTTGTGCCAGAATGAATGGGCGCGGGGTCTTCGCCGGTGGGCGGGGCAGCGGGTCGGTTGATCGGGCGATGAGGACGCAAGAATGATGGCGACAGTGATTGACGGCAAGGCTTTTGCGGCCAGGGTGCGGGGCCAGGTGGCCGAACATGTGGCGCGCCTGAAGGCCGAACAGGGGATCGTGCCGGGGCTGGCGGTGGTGCTGGTGGGCGAGGATCCGGCGAGCCAGGTCTATGTGGGGGCCAAGGGCAAGTCGACCCTCGAGGTGGGCATGAACTCCTTTGAGCACAAGTTGCCCGCTGACACGGACGAGGCGACGCTTCTGGCGCTGATCGGGCGGCTGAATGCCGATCCGGCGGTCAATGGGATCTTGGTGCAGCTGCCGCTGCCCGGCCATCTGAACTCTGATCTGGTGATCAATGCGATCGATCCGGCCAAGGATGTGGACGGGTTCCATATCTCGAACGTGGGGCTTTTGGGCACCGGGCAGAAGGCGATGGTGCCCTGCACGCCCTTGGGCTGCCTGATGATGCTGCGCGACCATCATGGCACGCTTGCGGGGATGAATGCCGTTGTCGTCGGACGCTCGAACATCGTGGGCAAGCCGATGGCGCAGCTGTTGCTGGGCGACAGCTGCACGGTGACGATCGCGCATTCGAAGACGAAGGATCTGCCCGCGGTCTGCCGCCAGGCCGATATCCTCGTCGCCGCCGTGGGCCGGCCCGAGATGATCACCGGCGAACATGTCAAATCCGGTGCGACCGTGATCGACGTGGGCATCAACCGGATCGAGCGCGACGGCAAGGCCAAGCTCGTGGGCGATGTCGATTATGCGAGCGCCGCCAAGGTCGCCGGCGCCATCACCCCGGTCCCCGGCGGCGTCGGACCCATGACCATCGCCTGCCTCCTCGCCAATACCCTCACCGCAACCTGCCGCGCAAATAACCTCCCAGA
>DAORUY010000196.1:3052-5366 GCA_035433445.1 Paracoccaceae bacterium | reverse complement strand
CGCAACTGGCCTATCGCACCTTCGGGGACATGGACCGCGCCTGCGCCGACATCGCTGCTGCCGGATATGCGGGGGTGGAGCTGTTCGACGGCAACCTGCTGGACCACAGCGCCGCCGAGATGCGGAAGATGCTGGCCAATAACGGGCTGGAACTGGTTGCCACCTATGCAGGTGGAAACTTCATCTTCGACGACATCCTGCCAGAAGAACTGGCCCGCGTGACCCGGGCCGCCGACCGCGCGGCCGAACTGGGTGCGCCGCATCTGGTGGTGGGCGGCGGGGCCAAGCGTTTCGACGGGACGCGCGAGCCGGATTACCACAAGCTGGGCGCTGCGCTCGACCGTGTGAAGGCGCTGGCTGAGGCGCGTGGGCTGCGGGCGCATTACCACCCGCACCTGTCAACCATCGTCGAGGGTCCGGCCGAAGTGGCCAAGATCTTCGATCTGACCGCCATCGACTTCTGCCCCGATACGGCGCATCTGGCCGCCGCCGGTGGCGATCCGGCGCAGCTTATTCGCGATCACGCGAAGCGGATCTCTTACATCCACCTCAAGGGGTTCCAGCGCGACCCCTTCGCCTTCACCCCGCTCGACCGTGGCGATGTGCCGACGGGGCCGATCCTTCAGGCGATGCGGGATGTGGGTTTTGCGGGTTGGGTCTGCACCGAACTCGACTCTTGGCCCGACCCCGCCGAAGGGGCGCGCCTGAGCATGGACTACCTGAACCGGGCAATCGCGGGCTGATCCGCCTGCCCACCAAACGGGGGAAGCCCCGACACTTCTCTGGGAGGAAGAAGCTATGTTGACCAGACGCAGCCTCATGGGCTCGGCGACCGCGCTTGCGCTTTTCATGGGGATCGCCGCCCCTGCCTTCGCCGATCCGGACGCGGCGCTTGCCAAGTTGCAGGAAACTGTTCTGTCCAAGGGACCGAGCGGTGAGGATCCGTCGCCCGCATCCGATGTCGTGCTGAGCGACGAGGAACTGGCCAAGATCAAGGAGATGGGTGCCACTGCCGCCATCGTGATGCATTATGGCGGCAACGACTGGAGCCAGGCGCAGATCAATGGCCTCCAGACCCAGTTCGCCGCCATGGGCATTGAGGTGATCGCCGTCACCGATGCGGGCTTCAAGCCCGAAAAGCAGGTCAGCGATCTGGAAACCATCATGGCGCAATCGCCCGACATTATCGTGTCGATCCCGACCGACCCGACTGCCACCGCCGCGGCCTACCGCGCGGCGGCAGAGGCCGGGGCCAAGCTCGTGTTCATGGACAACGTTCCGGCAGGCTTCGTTCCGGGCACCGACTACGTCTCGGTCGTGTCGGCCGACAACTATGGCAACGGCGTCGCGGCGGCCCATCTGATGGCCAAGGCGCTCGGACCGGACGGGGGCGAGATCGGGCTGGTGTTCCATGCCGCCGACTTCTTCGTGACCAAGCAACGCTACGATGGCTTCAAGGCGACCATCGCCAGCGACTACCCCAACATCACCATTGTGGATGAACAGGGGATCGGCGGGCCGGACTTCTCGGGCGATGCCGAAAAGGCCGCCGGGGCGATGCTGACCTCCAACCCGAACATCAAGGGCATCTGGGCGGTCTGGGACGTCCCCGCGGAAGGTGTCATGGCCGCTGCCCGCGCAAATGGCCGCGATGACCTGATCATCACGACCGTGGACCTTGGCGAAAACGTCGCCATCAGCATGGCGCAGGGCGGGTTCATCAAGGGCCTTGGCGCACAGCGTCCCTATGACGCCGGCGTGGTCGAGGCGAAGCTGGCTGGTTACGCCCTTCTGGGCAAGGACGCGCCGGACTTCGTGGCGCTGCCCGCCCTGCCGGTCGCCCAAGACAACCTGCTGGACGCGTGGAAGCAGGTCTATTCGACCGAGGCGACCGAGAACGTGAAAGCCTCGATGCAGTAAGCGATGCCGCGCGGGGTGTCCCTATCACCCCGCGCGCCTGCCGGGCCTTTGCCGGGGGAATTGCTCCCCGCCCGCGAAGGTCCGGCCCTTCCCCACCAACCCGTCCCTCACAGCACCGGAGACTGACGATGACCAAAGTGATGAACGTTGCCATGATCGGCGGCGGGTTCATGGGCAAGGCGCACGCCATGGCCTATGCCTCGATGCCGATGTTCTTCTGGCCCGCGCCTGCCATCCCGCACCGCAAGGTCGTCGTCGATGTCACCGACGGGGCGGCCGAGGAAGCCCGCCGCCGCTTCGGCTTTGACGAGGCGTCGAGTGATTGGCGCGCCGTGGTGGCGCGGCCCGATATCGACGTGGTCGACATCTGCACGCCCAACAACGTCCATGCCGA
>DAORUY010000196.1:1446-2952 GCA_035433445.1 Paracoccaceae bacterium | reverse complement strand
ATCGGCAGCCTTGAGGCCACGCGCAACGCATGGGGTCGCAACAACTTCATCACGCTGGAAATCCACGGGACGAAGGGTTCGATCCACTTCAACTACGAACGTCGCGACGAATTGCAGGTGATGTTCGCCGACGATCCGGCCGATGCACGCGGGTTCCGCACGGTCTATACCGGACCCGCGCATCCCTATGGCGGCGGGCTGTGGCCGATCCCCGGTCTGGGCATCGGCTATTCGGAAACGAAGATCGTCGAATGCTTCGACCTATTCAGCGCGATTGCCAGCGGCAAGCAGCCCAGCCCGAACTTCGAGGATGGTCTGCTGACGGAACTGGTGGCCGATGCCCTGCTGCGGTCGGGCGAAACCGGCAAGTGGGAGCGGGTGGAATGACCCCGCCCGCCCCTGTTGCCGTGCGGATGACCGGAATTTCCAAGTCTTTCGGCGGCATCCGCGCCTTGGACAACGTGAATTTCGAGGTTCTCGCCGGTGAGGTTCACGCCTTGCTCGGCGGCAACGGGGCGGGCAAATCCACCATCCTCAAGGTGCTGAACGGCGTCCACGTGCCGGAAGAGGGCGAGATCGTCGTGGGGGGCAACAGGCTTGCCGCCCACTCGCCCGAAGCGGCCCGGGCGGCGGGTATCGCCATGAACTTTCAGGAAATGTCGCTGATCCCGACGCTGACCGTGGCGCAGAACATCTTCCTGACCCGCGAGGCGCGGGATGCGCGCGGCATGATCGACGACGCGGACTCCGCGCGCCGCGCGCAGACGATTTTCGAAATGCTGCAGGTGCAGGTCGACCCAGCGGCACTGGTGGGCGATCTCGGGGCCGGGCAAAAGCAGCTTACGGAAATCGCCAAGGCTATCAGCCAGGACGCGCGGGTGTTGATCCTCGACGAACCCTCGACCGCGCTTTCGGTGTCGGATGTGGAACGGCTGTTTGTCTTTCTGCGGCAGCTGAAGGCCAAGGGCGTGGCGATCATCTATGTCAGCCACCGCATGGACGAGATTGCCCGCATCGCGGACCGCGCAACGATCCTGCGGGATGGAAAACATGTGATCACCGCGCCGCTGGCCGATCTGCCCATCGACGTGATGATCGAACATATCGTCGGCAAGAAATCCAAAGGGTTGGCCGATGTGGCGCGGGGCGATATTTCGCGGGGCGAGGTTCTTCTGGAGCTTGCAAACGTGACCGGCCCACACAAACCGGAAAACGTCAGCTTCACGCTGCATCGGGGTGAGGTGCTGGGACTTGCCGGCCTGCTCGGCTCTGGCCGGTCCGCCTTGGCGCGTGTCGTTGCAGGCATCGAACCCGCCGTTTCAGGCGAGATCCGCATCAAGGGCGCGAGGGTGACGGTCCGCCGTCCTGCCGACGCTGTGGCCCACGGCATCGCTTTGGTGCCGGAGGCGCGGGCGACCCAAGGCATAATCCCAGCCCACAGTGTTGCCGACAACATGGTGATGTCGGTGATCGGGCGGATCGCGCCGAAGGGTTTCGTGGACCGTG
>DAORUY010000196.1:0-1346 GCA_035433445.1 Paracoccaceae bacterium | reverse complement strand
GCCTGCGACCGCATCCTGGTGATGGCGGATGGCCGTGCGCATCAGATGCTGGATCGCGCCGATCTGGACGATCCGGAGGAGCGCGACCCCGAACACGCCCTGCAAGCGGCCGAACGCCGTCTTCAAATCGAAATCCAGAAAGCCCTGACCATCAAGGAGGCCAGCCATGGCTAAGGCAGCAACCGCCCCTGCCGGGGCATTCTTCGCCAACTGGCGGCAGAACATCATTTATATCGGCTTCGTGGTCATCTTTGTCGTCTTCGCATTGACGCTGAACGACAAGGGGTTCTTGAACCCTAACAACCTTCTGAACATCGTGCGGCAGACAGCGATGATCGCGGTGATGGCGGTGGCCATGACCTTCGTGCTGTCGGCAGGCGAGATCGACCTGTCAGTGGGCGCAGTGGCGGGGCTGACCACGGTGACGGTTGCATTGGCGATCTCCATCGCCGGGCCTTTTGGCGGCGTCCTTGCCGGGTTGGCGACGGGGCTGGCCGTCGGGATGTTCAACGGCTGGCTTACGACGCGGATCGGCATCCCCTCCTTCCTGACGACACTTGCCATGATGGGCATTGCCAAGGGCGTTGCCATGTGGATTTCCGACACGGCTGCCGTGCCGATCCTGTCCCCCGGTTATTCTTGGATCTTCGGGGGTGGCTCGGTTGGCCCGATCCCCGTCCTGATGTTCTGGATAGCAGTGATCGCAGGTGTCGGTCATGTCGCGCTGCGCCGGTCCGGCTTTGGCCGCAAGGTACTAGCGACTGGCGGGGGCGAAATGGCCGCGCGCTATTCCGGCATCGACACGCGCAGCATTAAGTTCAAGGTGCTGGTCCTGTCCTCTTGCGCCGCTGCTTTGGCCGGGATGCTTTACGCAGGGCGTCTGCAATCGGGCCGCTTCCAGCTTGGCGAAGGGGATGAGCTGTCGGTCATCGCCGCAGCCGTCCTTGGCGGGACCAGCCTCTTTGGCGGCAAGGGCACGGTCATCGGCACCATCGTCGGCGCGCTGATGATCGGGATGATCAACAACGGGCTGATCCTGATGGGGCTGGAGTTCAGCCAGCAGCTGATTGCCAAGGGCGCGATCATCATCCTTGCCGTTGCGCTGAGCCAGAAGCGGGGCTGACCATGTATACGATCATCGGAACCGTCACCGCCCGCCCGGAAACGCGCGATGAGCTAGCCACTCTGCTGATGGCGCAAGTCGCGCCGACGCGGGCCGAGGCGGGTTGCATCAACTACGACCTCCATGTCGATGCCGCCGACCCTTGCGTTTTCATCTTCTACGAAAACTGGACCGACCGCGCCGCATTGGACGCGCATCTTGCGATGCCGCATCTGCAACCGCT
>DAORUY010000195.1:0-5366 GCA_035433445.1 Paracoccaceae bacterium | reverse complement strand
GCATTGGCATCAGAAGCCGCCAGATTCCCGCAGATTGTTTCCGGATTGTGGCAGACCACCGGGGGTCTGGCAGCAAATGCCTTACTTATGCCCGAACTTGTGCCTAGATCATCGCTTGGGAACCCGTCCTTTCTGGCGGGAAGCTGCTGCAATGGATAGTGACATGTTGACCAAACCCGACGCGCGCCCGGCTTTTGCTCACCTTGCCCGCAAGTTCTCTCAATTCAGGTCGGACGAGGGCGGTTCGATCGCCATCTTCATCGCGATCCTTTTCGTCATGATCCTGATGATTGGCGGCATCGCGGTCGACACCGTGCGCTTCGAGATGCGCCGCGTCGCCCTGCAGGAAACGCTGGATCGTGCCACCCTCGCGGCGGCCAACATCTCCCTGCCGCCGTCGACGACACCGCAGTCCGTTGTTACCGAATGGTTCACCAAGGCCGGGCTCGGCAACGAGTTGACTGTCGACTACTTCCCCCCGACCGTTGGTGGCTACGCAACCACCAGCAAGCGCGAGGCGACGGCCCGCGCAACGGTTCGGTCGTACAATCACTTCATGCAGATGCTTGACATGCCTTATTTCGAAGGTCCCGCCGTATCGGTGGCCTCTCAGGGCATTGCAAAGGTCGAAGTGTTCTTGGTCCTCGACATCACCGGCTCCATGAGCGGGACCTCGGGGACCACAACCAAGATCGCAGCCCTTCGCCAGGCAGCATCAAACTTTCTCACGGTTCTGAAATACAGCAAGGACACGAGCGGAAACTACACGATCGACAAAGACCCTGACGATCTCATTTCGATCGGAATGGTGCCCTATTCGTCGAACGTGAACATCCCCGTTGCCCTGCGCGACCAGTTCACCGTCTCGAACCTGTCGTCGTGGGACTATGTGGCGAACCAGGGCGTCAAAAACCCGGATACCAACTGTTTCGAGATCCCCGAAAGCACCTATGACTCGCTTGCTCTTTCAAGGACGACCCCAATTCGTATGGCGGCGGTCGCTGATACTTACCGGCCGAATACAGACCCTAAACCGACCATTACGACAAACACTGACGGTGGCACGGTCGCACTAAACTTCCGAAGCTCACTCACCTCGGCGTCGGGGACCACCGGATCAGTGCCCTACAAAAAGTCAAACGATGTCTACTGCAATCACGGCGACAATTTCAGCACGGGCGCAGACGAATCCGGCTCGAACCTTGTTGCCTTGCCCTCTACCGACATCGTCGCTCTGAAAGCTCAGATTGCCCAGCTGAACCCACGCGGCACCACGTCGATCGCTGTCGGCATGCGCTGGGGCACCGCACTCATTGATGAATCGGCTAGCACGATCTACAGCAACCTCATCAGCGAAACCGCGATGGCTGGTCGTCCCACCCTCAACAACGACGCCGCTACCCGCAAAGTCATCGTCCTGATGACGGACGGAACGCATGTAGCCAGCGACTATATCCTCGACGCCTACAAATCCGGCCCGTCACCGATCTGGCGCGGGGCAGATGGAAAACTTGCAATCCGCTACACTTCGGGTGGCCCGGCGCGAACTGACGGCGCACGCCCATGGACAGGCGCTGGCAATACCTGCTCGAAGTGGACGCTCAACACGAACCGCGAATTCTTTGTACCGCATCTCAAGGCGAAATCGGTTAAGCAGCGAGTTGGCACCCAGGCGGAAGGTTCGGGCTCCGGATCGGATATCACTGGTGCCTGTGATCCGCTCTCCTGGGTTGCCGCAACGGGAGCTCCTGCAGCGCCAAGCTGGTCGGGGAGCGGCACGGTACGCCAGCTCGACTGGTCCGAAGTCTGGCGCTATGTTCGCGTCGACTGGGTAGTGCAGCAACTGTACATGCGCTCGGGTGTGGTCGGGACCTCCAACTACGCAACCATCTACAATATGTTCGTCGGCAACTTCATGTCAGGCACAGCCAACATGAACAGCCTGCTGAACACCAACTGCACTGCTGCCAAAACAGCCGGGGTGGAAATATTCGGTATCGTCCTGGGCGACGACGTTTCCACAGGTCCGATCATGAGCTGTTCATCGCCCGGCACCGGCTACTTCTATCATGTTCTCACTGCCGACTCGCTGAACTCCGCATTCGAAGACATCGCCGCGCGCATTTCTGACCTGAAGCTGACGCAATGACCCGCTTCCTCACCTTTCTGCGCGATGAACGTGGCTCTGCCATCATCGAGTTCCTGTTTGTCTTCCCGACAGTCTTCCTGCTCTTCGCGGCATCCGTAGAGAGTAGCGTCTATATGATGAAGTACGCGATGTTCGACCGCAGCATCGATATCGTGGTTCGAAACCTGCGTCTGGGCGTATACGGCAAGTCATTCAAGCATCAGGATCTGAAGGCGGAGATCTGCAAGAACGGCATGATGGCCGGCTCCTTGTCGAACTGCCTGAACGCAATGAATATCTGGATGCAGCCGATCGACACAGGCAGTTTTGCAATGGGCTCGACCACGGTGCCTTGTGTCGACAAGGCCTACGAGATCAACGTCGGCGAGCCGGTTCCAGCGGACTTTGCCACCGGCACCGACAACAACATCATGCTGATCCGCGTCTGCATGAAGGAATGGCCAATGTTTCCGACCACAATGGGCATTAGTATCAAGATGCCGGTTCAAAGCGACGGGGCGGTCACAATGATCGTGTCTTCGGTTTTCGTGAACGAGCCTGGATGATCCTACCATGCGCAACCTGAAACGCCGGTTCATCACCTACCTTCGCGCCGAGGATGGCCTCGTTCTGGCCGAGGCCTTGATCATGTTGCCGCTCCTGATCTGGGGGCTGATCGCGATGTTCAATTACTGGGATGTATTCCGAACCATCAATATGACGCAGAAGGCCGCCTATTCAATCGCCGACCTGCTTTCACGCCAAAAGAACACCATTCCTCTGGCCTACGCGAACGGGCTGACGAATATCATGACCTTTCTCACCCCCGGCGGCCATCCGGTCAAGATGCGTATCACCAGTTTTGAATGCGTTTCCCCTGCTCTGCCCGCGGAACCCGGCGTATCCCAGCCATGCAATCCGGCCAAAGGTAGCTATAAGCTATTGTTTTCCCATCCTTCCGATTCAAGTGTCACTGCGCTGACCCAAGCAAATATCCAGGCCTGGAAGGGCACGACCGCTTCCAACGGAAGAATCCCGACCCTGACCAACGGCCAAAGTGCCTTCGTGGTCGAGACCAGCGTTGAATTCCAGACACAGATCAAAACCGCCATCGCGGGCATGATGGTGGGCGTAACCGACAACACCTTCGGGACCTTCATAGTCACCCGCCCGCGCCACGGTCGCCTGTGCCTGGAGGGCACCACCACCTGCACCTGACGCAGAGCGATCCCGACTTTCCCCAGGCGCGTTCCGGGAATAGTCTGGCGCCGTCTCTCCGAGGTCACGATGCGCCTGCTTGCCGTCTTCCTTCTCTGCTGCCTCGCCGCCTGCGCGCCCTTTCCGCAGATCGACGCGATGGGACCCGGCACCGCAACCCCTCCCCCGCTCCTCCCGATCGACGAGCTGATCGCCCAGGCGGGCACCAGCACACCCGATCCCGGCCCCGCGCTTGCCGCCCGTGCGGCGCGGCTCAAGGCCCGCGCCGCCGGGTTGGCCACCCCGCCCGCGCCCTGACGGCGTTGCACCCCGCCCGGCTTCCGGCTAACAGTCGGCAGCCCGCAACTGCCAAAGGTTTCCCGATGTCCGCCGCCCCCTTGCGTCTTGGTCTTGCCGGTCTCGGGACCGTCGGCATTGGTGTCGTGAAGATCGTCCAGGCCCATGCCGACCTCATCACCGCCCGCGCCGGTCGCCCCGTGGCGATCACCGCCGTCTCGGCCCGCGACCGCAAGAAGAACCGCGATGCCGATCTTTCGGGCTATGCCTGGGAAACCGACCCCGTCGCCCTGGCCACGCGCGAAGACATCGACGTCTTCGTCGAGGTGATGGGCGGCCAGGAAGGCCCCGCGAAGCATGCAACCGAAGCCGCGCTGGCCGCCGGAAAACATGTCGTCACCGCCAACAAGGCGCTGCTCGCCCACCACGGTCAGGCCCTTGCCGAAACGGCGGAAAGCCGGGGCCTCGCGCTGCGCTTCGAAGCCGCCGTCGCGGGCGGCATCCCCGTGATCAAGACCCTGACCGAAGGCCTTGCCGGCAACCGGATGAAGCGGGTCATGGGCGTGATGAACGGGTCCTGCAACTATATCCTGACCCGGATGCAGGCCGAGAACCTGCCCTACGAGACCGTGTTCGAGGAAGCCCGCCAGCTTGGTTATCTGGAGGCTGACCCCAACCTCGACGTCGGCGGCATCGACGCGGGCCACAAGCTTTCCCTCCTCGCCTCCATCGCCTTCGGCACCAGGGTCGCCTTCGACGCCGTAGAACTGGAAGGCATCGGCAATGTCTCGATCGACGACATCCGGCTTGCCGAGGACATGGGCTACCGCATCAAGCTTCTCGGCGTGGCACAGATGACGGGCCGGGGCCTCGAACAGCGCATGACCCCCTGCCTCGTCCCCGCCGACAGCCCCTTGGGCCAGCTGCAGGGCGGCACCAACATGGTGGTGCTGGAAGGCGACTCTGTCGGCCAGATCGTGCTGCGCGGCCCCGGCGCCGGGATGGGCCCGACCGCCAGCGCCGTCATGGCCGACGTGATCGACATCGCCCGCGGCTTCCGCCTCCCCACCTTCGGCCAGCCCGCCTCGACCCTCACCGCAGCCCAACCCGCCCGCGCCGCGACGCCCGCCCCCTACTACCTGCGCATGACGCTGCTCGACAAACCCGGAGCCCTTGCCAAGATCGCCACCTGCCTCGGCGAGGCCGGCGTCTCCATCGACCAGATGCGCCAGTACGGCCACCAGGGCACCAACGCCCCGGTCCTGATCGTCACCCACAAGGCCGCCCCCGACGACCTCGCCCATGCCATGACCCGCTTCGCGGCGACCGGCGTCCTCGTGGGCAGCCCGGTTGCGATCCGGATCGAGGAAGTCTGATCGCTTGACAGACCCGGCCCTCTGGCCCGACCCTTGCCTGGAAATCCGGATTGGAGGTCGGGATGGTCAGGACCCTCGCCGCACTGGGCGTCTTGCTTGCCCTTGCCGCACCATTACAGGCCGACATGCTCGACGGTGCGGATGATCGCGCCTTCCGGGCCGCACTGACGACCCTCCTCGCCAGGGACGACCCTGCCGCCGTCGCCACCCTGCGCGATCTGGCCGAGGCGGGCAATGCCGCCGCCCTCGTCACCCTGCCCCTCGCGCTGGCCTGGGTCCCGCCGCAGGGCAATCTCAAGGAAAAGAACGCCCAACGGCAGGTTAGTGGTATGAAGGCCCAGGACGCTGCGGCCGCCATTCACAAGGCG
>DAORUY010000194.1:0-5392 GCA_035433445.1 Paracoccaceae bacterium | reverse complement strand
TGCCAGTCGCATTGCCCCTTGCACAACAACATCCCCGACTGGCTGCGCCTGACCGCCGAGGGCCGGTTGCAGGAAGCCTATGAACTGTCGCAGGCCACCAACAGCTTCCCGGAAATCTGCGGGCGCATCTGCCCGCAGGACCGGCTGTGCGAAGGCAACTGCGTCATCGAACAATCCGGCCATGGCACCGTCACCATCGGCGCGGTCGAAAAATACCTGACCGACATGGCATGGGCCGAAGGCTGGATCAAACCGATCGCGCCCCTCTCGGAACGGGCCGAAAGCGTGGGGATCATCGGCGCCGGCCCCGGTGGCCTTGCCGCCGCCGAAGCGCTGCGCCGCAAAGGCGTGCAGGTCACGATCTACGACCGCTACGACCGCGCGGGCGGACTTATGACCTACGGCATTCCCGGCTTCAAGCTGGAGAAGGATGTGGTGATGAACCGCATCGGCCAGTTGCAGGACGGCGGCGTCCAGTTCGTGCTGAACTGCAACGTCGGCACCGACATTTCCTTTGACGCGATCCGCGGCAAGCATGACGCGGTGCTGATCGCCACCGGCGTCTATAAGACCCGTGACCTGGAAGGGCCGGGTTCGGGCCAGGCGGGCATCGTGCGCGCCATCGACTATCTGACCGCCTCCAACCGCAAGGGTTTCGGGGACGAGGTTGCGGCCTATGACTCGGGCGAGTTGAACGCTGCGGGCAAGCGGGTCGTGGTGATCGGCGGCGGCGACACGGCGATGGACTGTGTGCGCACCGCGATCCGGCAAGGCGCGGTCAGCGTCAAGTGCCTCTATCGCCGCGACCGGGCCAACATGCCCGGCAGCCAGCGCGAAGTGCAGAACGCCGAGGAAGAAGGCGTGGAATTCGTTTGGCTGGCCGCACCCAAGGCCTTCACCGGAAACGGAAATGTCGAAGGGGCGATCGTCGAGAAGATGCGCCTTGGCGCCCCGGACGCCACCGGCCGCCAGTCGCCCGAGGTCATCGAAGGCGCGGAATTCACCGAAAAGGCGGAACTGGTGATCAAGGCGCTGGGTTTCGAGCCGGAAGATCTGCCGAAGCTCTGGGGGGTGGACGACCTTCCGGTCACGCGCTGGGGCACGGTCAAAGCCGCCTTCGGCACCCATGCGACCGCCCTGCCCGGCGTCTATGCGGTGGGCGATATCGTACGCGGTGCAAGCCTGGTCGTCTGGGCGATCCGAGACGGACGCGAGGCGGCGGCCTCCATCCTCGATTACCTCGCGCAAGGCGCGCAGGTCGCGGCGGAGTAGCGGTGATGTGCGTGCTGGCCGCCGTCCCGCGCCCGTATGGCAAGCGTATGGCAAAATGCCCGACACGCGTCGGGACGGGCTTGGCTGGCATGAAAATGTATCAGCGATTCTGACATAGGAGTGATGGATGAAACAGCTTCTGCCCCTCTTCCTCCTTGCCGCCTCTCCCGCGCTTGCCGCGGGCCAGTTCCAGCCGCCTGAGGGCTGCGAGGTTTTCGTGACCGTCCAGCACACCGATTGCCAGGTGTCCTACCATTATACCTGTGCGTCAGATCCCAAGGGTCACCAATGGTCGGTCTATGCCGGATCAGACGGGCCCTATTACATGTCGCGGATCGACAGCGAGACGCGCTGGATCGAAAGCCATGACCTGATCACCCCGGAAAGCGATGCGCTGGGGACAGAGGCGGAGCCTGCCTCTTTCTCCAGCCTGCTGGAAACCGGGCGCGATGATTTCGACTTCACGACGACGAGCAGCACCGGCGAGGTGCGCCGCTATGTGGGCTATGACCGGCTGGCCGGACACAACGTCACCATCGACGGCGTGACGTTCGACGCGACCGAGTTCGAGCTGGAAACCTTCGATGCCGAGGGCAACTTCCTGCATCGCCGGTCGGGCACCCAGATGATCAGCCGCGACTGGCGCCTGTTCTTTTCGGATGCCGAGCATTTCGAGAATGCCTATGGCGATGTGGAAGACAGCCAGTCGCGCCCGATGACTTTCGCCTTTCCCGCCGAGAAGGGTTTTCTGTCGACCGTGCCGCAGTTCGGCTGCGATCAGATGATGACGATGAACGAGGCGCTGGCGCCCGTTCCGGCCAGCTTCACCGCGAGGCGCGCGCCATGATCGAAGGACATTGCCTGTGCGGTGCGGTGACGATCCGCGTGGACCATCACGGCGGCTTTACCGGCGTCTGCCATTGTCGGATGTGCCAACGCTGGTCAGGCGCGCTCTTTGCAAGCTTCAACGCCCCAGCCGAGGGTGTGACCGTGACAGGCGCGGTTGCGCGTTTCCAGTCGACAGGCTTTGCCGAACGCGCCTTTTGCCCGACCTGCGGGTCGCATCTTTGGATGCGCAATACGGACCGCGACGACGCGCCCTATGACCTGATGCCGGGCCTTTTCGACGCGGCCCGCGACATCCCCCTGAAGAGCGAAATCTACACAGACCGCGCGCTGCCGGGCCTGGCGCTGGCCGGCGATCACCGCCGCGCGACGCGGGCAGAATATGAAGCCAAGAACCTGCACATCGAAGGAGACGCCCCATGACCGACTTCAACCCGTCCTGGGAGCGTGACGAAGAGGCCCGCCGCCGCTGGCTGGCCGAGAACGGCCTTTATCGCGAAGAGGATGAACATTCCTCCTGCGGCGTGGGTCTGGTGGTGGCGATCAACGGCAAGGCCAGCCGCAAAGTGGTGCAAAACGGGATCGACGCGCTGAAGGCGGTCTGGCACCGCGGTGCGGTCGATGCCGATGGCAAGACCGGCGACGGGGCGGGCATTCATGTGCAGATCCCCGTACGCTTCTTTTATGATCAGGTGCGCCGCACCGGGCACGAGCCCGATCCGAAAAAGCTGATCGCGGTCGGTCAGGTCTTTCTGCCGCGCACGGATTTCGGCGCGCAGGAACGCTGCCGCACGATCGTGGAAACCGAAGTCCTGCGCATGGGCCATTATATCTATGGCTGGCGGCATGTGCCGGTGAACACGTCGGTTCTGGGCGAAAAGGCAAATGCGACGCGGCCGGAGATCGAGCAGATCCTGATCCGCTGCGAAAAGCCCATTGATCAGGTGCAGTTTGAGCGTGATCTCTACATCATCCGCCGCCGGATCGAGAAGGCGGCCATCGCCGCACAGATCGCGGGGATGTATCTGTGCAGCCTGTCGTGCCGGTCGATCATCTACAAGGGCATGATGCTGGCCGAACAGGTCGCGACCTTCTATCCCGACCTTGAGGATGAGCGGTTTGAAAGCGCCTTCGCCATCTACCACCAGCGCTATTCCACGAACACCTTCCCGCAATGGTCGCTGGCGCAGCCTTTCCGCATGCTCGCCCATAACGGCGAGATCAATACGCTGAAAGGCAACGTCAACTGGATGAAAAGCCACGAGATCCGCATGGCCTCTGCCGCATTTGGCGACATGGCCGAGGATATCAAGCCGATCATCCCGTTCGGCACGTCGGATTCGGGTGCGCTGGATTCGGTGTTCGAGGCGCTGGTGCGCGCAGGCCGGTCTGCACCGATGGCCAAGACGATGATGGTGCCGGAAGCCTGGTCCAAATCGGCGGTGGAAATGCCGAAACCCTGGCAGGACATGTATGCCTATTGCAATTCGGTGATGGAGCCGTGGGATGGCCCCGCCGCCCTTGCGATGACCGATGGCCGCTGGGTCTGCGGCGGGCTGGATCGCAACGGCCTGCGTCCGATGCGCTATGTGTTGACCGGTGACGGGATGCTGATTGCAGGCTCGGAGGCCGGGATGGTGCCGGTTGACGAGATGACCGTGCGCGAAAAGGGCGCGCTCGGGCCGGGGCAGATGATCGCGGTCGACATGGCCGAGGGCAAGCTCTACCGCGACTGGGATCTGAAGGACCGGCTGGCGGCCAGCCAGCCCTGGGGGGACTGGGTACAGAAGGTCATCGACCTGAATGTGCGCATGGCGGACGTACCCGAGAAGGCGCTCTTCGAAGGCACAGAGCTGCGCCGCCGCCAGATCGCCGCAGGCTATACGCTGGAAGAGCTGGAGCAGGTTCTGGCGCCGATGGCCGAGGACGGCAAGGAAATGGTCGCCAGCATGGGTGACGATACGCCGCCCGCGGTTCTGTCAGGGCAATATCGGCCGCTCAGCCACTATTTCCGTCAGAACTTCAGCCAGGTGACGAACCCGCCCATCGACAGTTTGCGCGAAACCCGGGTGATGAGCCTGAAGACACGCTTTGGCAACCTGACGAACGTGCTGGCCGAGGATTCGAGCCAGACCGAGATCCTGGTTCTGGAAAGCCCGTTCATCGCCAATGCCGAATTTGACGAGATGGTGCGGATTTTCGGCGATCGCGTCGCCTTCATCGACTGCACCTTCCCCGCAAGTGCCGGGGGCGACGCTTTGCGGCACGCGCTGGAACGTGTGCGGGCGGAAGCAGAGGATGCGGTGCGCTCCGGCGCGGGGCATCTGGTGCTGACCGACCAGCATCAGGGCAGCGGCCGCGTGGCCATGCCGATGATCCTGGCCACCAGCGCCGTCCACAGCTGGCTGACGCGCAAGGGCCTGCGCACTTTCACCTCGCTCAACGTTCGGGCGGCGGAATGTATCGACCCCCATTATTTCGCCGTTCTGATCGGATCGGGCGCGACGACGGTGAATGCTTACCTTGCGCAGGATTCGATTGCCGACCGTCTGCGGCGCGGCCTGTTGGACGGCACGCTAGAGCAGAACCTGCGGCGTTACCGTGAAGCCATCGATTCGGGCCTGCTGAAGATCATGTCCAAGATGGGGATTTCGGTCATATCCTCTTACCGGGGTGGGCTGAATTTTGAAGCGATCGGTCTGAGCCGGGCGATGGTTGCCGAATATTTCCCCGGCATGCACAGCCGGATTTCCGGGATCGGCATCACCGGCATCCAGCACAAGGTCGAAGATATTCATGCACGCGGCTGGAAGGATGGCGCGGATGTGCTGCCGGTCGGCGGTTTTTACAAGGCGCGTCGGTCGGGCGAAAAGCACGCCTGGGAAGCGCAGACCATGCATATGCTGCAATCGGCCTGCGACCGGGCAAGCTATGATCTGTGGAAGCAATATTCGGCGGCGATGCGATCAAACCCGCCGATCCATCTGCGCGACCTTCTGGACATCAAGGCCATCGGTCGTTCGGTGCCGATCGAGGAGGTGGAAAGCATCACCTCGATCCGCAAGCGGTTTGTGACACCGGGCATGTCGCTTGGCGCGCTGTCGCCCGAGGCGCACAAGACGCTGAACATCGCGATGAACCGCATCGGCGCGAAGTCGGACAGCGGCGAAGGCGGCGAAGACCCGGCGCACTTCCTGCCGGAAGCGAATGGCGACAATCCGTCCGCCAAGATCAAGCAGGTGGCGTCGGGGCGCTTTGGCGTGACGGCGGAATA
>DAORUY010000193.1:0-5518 GCA_035433445.1 Paracoccaceae bacterium | reverse complement strand
GCGATGGTCGAATACGACCTGCCGCTGGCCGAAGTGGTCTTCGACTTCTACGACCGCCTGAAATCCGTCACCAAGGGCTATGCGAGCTTCGACTACACCATCTCGGAATACCGCGAGGACAATCTGGTGAAGATGTCCGTCCTGGTGAACGACGAACCCGTCGACGCCCTGTCGATGATGGTCCACCGCGACCGCGCCGAGGCGCGCGGGCGTTCGATGGTCGAGAAGCTGAAGGACCTGATCCCCCGCCACATGTTCAAGATCCCGATCCAGGCGGCCATCGGCGGCCGCGTGATCGCGCGTGAGACCCTGTCGGCGATGCGCAAGGACGTGACGGCGAAGTGCTACGGCGGCGACGCGACCCGGAAGAAGAAGCTCTTGGAGAAGCAGAAAGCCGGCAAGAAGAAGATGCGCCAGTTCGGCAAGGTCGAGATCCCGCAGGAAGCGTTCATTGCGGCGCTGAAGATGGATTCTTGACCGTTTGGTCTGCGAGCCAGGTCACGGGCGGGGCGGGTCATCGACGCTGCGCAAATGACGGGCCGGGTTGCCAACGACGACGCTGCGCGCAGCCACGCTGCGGGTGACAACGGCGCCCGCGCCAACCACCGCACCTTCGCCAATGGTGACGCCGGGCAGGATGATTGCCCCCGCGCCGATCCAGACATTGTCAGCGATGGTGATCGGCAAGGCCAGCGTCATGATCTGGAACGGCAATGTATCACCCGGCGCTGGCGGTCTGATCCGGTCTTCGGGTCGTGCCGGATGGTTGGCGGTGATGAACTGGACATTTGGCCCGACGGCCACCCAGTCGCCGAAGGTGATGAAAGCACCGTCCAGAAAGGTGGCCCCGGTATTGATGAACACGTTCGTGCCAAAGCGGACATGCCTGCCATATTCGCAATAGAACGGCGGCACGATGATGCTCTTGTCGATCTCGCCGCTGAACAAGGCGCGCAGCAGTGGCGCGCGGGCATCGATGTCGAACTCCGGGAACGCAGCCAACGCCCGCCTGCGGCCCTCCGACAGCTCGCGCAACTTGTCGAATATTGGTGCGGAGGCGTTATGGGGTTCGCCAGCGATCATCGCCCGATAGGCCGGATCGTCGCTCATCAGCATTTCCGGCAGATGATCGTACATCGCCCGCTCTTCCTGGCCCCATATTCCCCAGGTAACCTGTCGCCAGCCTGCAAGATTGCCTGATGAGGCCAGCAGATCAAGCATTTCCCGCTCCGGTAGGGGCCGATGATCGCGCAAGCAAACCGCTGGGAGGATGCCAGGTCACCAACCCGTGTCGGCCCCCTCTCCAATCAGGGTTTCGCCCAGCCTGCTCCCCAAGAGCAGAACGGGGCAGTCCCCCGCCCCGCGTAGGTCGGGGCTTGCCCCGACTCTCCGACCCGATGTTACCTGCACACCCGAAGGTCATCGCAGAACACCCCTGCGGCCCCCCCGATGACGGCGCCCGTCAGGGCGTTTCCTCCGGTCACATCGGCGATCACCGCGCCACCTGCCGCGCCCGCAAGGCCACGTTCGGTATCGGTGTCAAGGCAGCCGGACAGGGCCACCGCACAGGCCAAGAGACCCAACATCTTCACAGTCTTCATTGCGTTACCCTCCAAGGTTGCGGCCCCGATCCTGCCTGCCCGCCGCGCCCTCTGCATGGGCCAATGCGGCGCCCGGCACCGGCTCGGCGTTTCTTCACCCATCACCGCTGTGGAAATAGGCGGGAGTTTGCCATTCACATCCCCGATTGCGCATCCTGAGCCTCGTCGGTGATCGCTTCCCCGGCGGTCTGAAGGTCGCGGCCCGCGCCTTCGACGGTTTCGCAGGCGGCAAGGCCCAGCAGGGCGAGAAGGGCGATGGCTTTGGTCATGGGGCGTGTCCTCGTTGCTGATCCCGTCCTCAACCCGCCAGATCGCCTCCCGTTCCCGCGCGTCCGGCAGCAAGATTGCCGTCGGCCGGACACGCCCCCCGTATGGAGGAAAGCCATACCGGATCCATACGCAATCCAGACGCTTAACCCCCCGTTAACCAAACCCTGTCATCATGACGCCATGAAAGCCCTCATCCCGCTCCTGTTCCTTGCCGCCTGCGGTGCCTCCCCAGCCCCCGAGTTCATGGGGGCAAAGCGCACCGACGTCACGCTAAACGGTCGTGACTACACGGTTTTCCAGAAGGGAGAGCGGGTGGAAATCATCCGCCTCGGCTATGCAAAACGGGGCGAACATCAGGACATCCGCGCCACGATGATCGAGATGATCCCCCGCGTCACCGGCTGCCGCCTGCGCGACTCCACGCTGACCGGCGACAGCGGGGAAATGCGGGGCTCGCTCGACTGTCCGGCTTGACTCGGAACGCGGGAAAGCCAAGAAGCAGGCAGCGCAAAGGGGGCCTGCCATGCGACAGATCGACCTCTCCCGAACCCTGCCGCAGGCCCGGATCGCCGAGCTTCCGAGCCCCTATTTCGGCAAGGTCCGCGACTGTTACGACCTGCCGGACGGCACCCGTCTTCTGATCTCCTCCGACCGGATATCCGCCTTCGACCGCATCCTTGCGGTGATCCCGTGGAAAGGCCAGGTGCTGACGCAGCTTGCCCGTTACTGGTTTGAAAAGACGGAAGATATCGCAGCGAACCATGTCCTGTCCTACCCCGACCCGAACGTGGTTCTGGGTCGCAAGCTCAGCATCCTGCCGGTGGAAATCGTGGTGCGTGGCTATCTGGCGGGAACGACATCCACCTCGATCCTGACGCAATACAGCAAGGGCGGGCGCGAGATGTATGGCCACCGCCTGCCCGACGGGTTGCGCCCGAACCAGGCGCTGCCGCAGGCGATCATCACCCCCACCTCGAAGGCCTTCGATGGTGGCCATGACGAGCCGCTGACTGCGACCGAGATCGTGGAAACCGGCCTGTTGACGAAATCGCAATGGGATGAGGTTAGCGCGAAAGCCCTGGCACTCTTTGCCCGCGGCCAGAGGATCGCCGCCGAGCGCGGTTTGATCCTTGTGGACACGAAATATGAATTCGGCACCGACGCGGCGGGCAATATCCTGTTGGCCGACGAAATCCACACCCCCGACTCCAGCCGCTACTGGATTGCTGAGGGCTACCAGAGGGCCTTCGAAAGCGGGGACAGACCACCCAGCTTTGACAAGGATGTCATCCGTTCCTGGGTGGTCGCGCGCTGTGATCCCTACAAGGACCCGGTGCCGGATATCCCGTTGGAGATGATCGAGAAAACCGCGCAGGTCTATATCGGCGCCTATGAGGCGATCACCGGCCAGCCCTTCATTCCCGACACCAGTGGCCCCACGCCGCTGGACCGCATCCGCCGCAACCTGACGCCGTTCTTCACGACCTGACCTGTTTGCGCTAACGGTAGGGGTATCCAAGGGGGGACGACCATGATTCTCAGCTGTGGCGAGGCGCTGATCGACATGCTGCCCAGAACTTCCACCGAAGGAGAGGCCTGCTTCGCCCCCTATGCCGGGGGGGCTGTCTTCAACACCGCCATCGCGCTGGGGCGGCTTGCGACGCCATCGGCGTTTTTCTCGGGCGTTTCCAGGGATATGCTGGGGGAAATTCTGGCGGACACACTGGCGGCATCGCAGGTCGACACCCGCTATCTTGCCCGGTCGGACCGACCGACGACCGTGGCCTTCGTCAAGCTGGTGAATGGCCAGGCGACCTATGCCTTCTACGACGAGGCGACGGCGGGGCGGATGCTTTCGACCGCCGATTTGCCGACCCTGCCGGCAGAGATCGACACGCTTTTCCTCGGCGGGATCAGCCTGGTCAACGACCCCGCAGCCAGCACTTACGAGGCCCTGCAAGCCCGCGACTGCGGCACTCGCGTCACCATGGTCGACCCCAACATCCGCCCCGGATTCATCGCCGGGAAAGAGGCGGAGTATCGTACCCGGATCGAACGGATGGTGGCCCGAGCCGATATCGTCAAGCTGTCGGACGAGGACCTGCACTGGCTGGAAGGGCAGGGCGATCTGACGGTCCTGGCGCGGGGGATCATCGGCAGGGGGCCGAAGGTTGTCTTCATCACCGAAGGCGCGAACGGCGCGCGGGCGGTGACGGCAACGCAGGATATTTTCGTTGCAGCGCAAAAGGTTACAGTGGTGGATACAGTGGGCGCGGGCGACACGTTCAATGCGGGTGTGCTTGCCGCGCTGCATCAGGCGGGGGCGTTGACCAAGGCCGGGGTGGCCGCGCTTTCCGATGCCACGCTCTCTGCTGCGCTCAGCCTCGGCACCCGCGCGGCGGCGGTCACGGTCAGCCGCGCCGGGGCCAACCCGCCCTGGGCGAACGAGCTGTGAGGGCCGTCCTCCAGCGCGTTACCGAGGCGCAGGTCCATGTGGCTGGAGAGTTGATCGGCCAGACCGGCAAGGGCTTCCTGATCCTGGTCTGCGCGATGGGCGCGGATACCGACACCCAGGCCGAAAAGCTTGCCGCCAAGATCGCCAAGCTCCGGGTTTTCAAGGATGATCAGGACAAGATGAACCTGTCCATCAGGGACATCGGCGGCACCGCGCTGGTGGTCAGCCAGTTTACCCTTGCCGCCGATCTGCGCGGCAACCGGCCCGGTTTTTCCACCGCCGCCCCTCCGGTCGAAGGCGAAAGGCTTTACCTCCATTTCAGCCAATGTCTTGAAAAGGAAGGCGTTCCGGTCGAAAATGGCCGGTTCGGGGCGGACATGGCAGTGAGCCTGGTCAACGACGGGCCGGTGACCATCTGGATGGACACCGACCAGCCTTAACTCAGTTGAACGGGTTGCCCGGCGTGCGCTTTGCGATCACGTCGCCGCAATCGATCAGCGCCTGGATCGAGGCGCTGGACCCGGCCAGCGAATAGTTCTGCACGTCCGAGCCGTCGTCGTCGCGCAGATACAGCCGGTTGCCACGGGCGACCTCGCCGATGAAATTGACGCCGGATTGATCGTCCGGCAGGTAGAACAGCACCGAGTTCTGGTAAAGCTCGGCCCCCGTCAGGTTCCAGGGCGCGCGGCGGTCGATCTGCACGCCAAGGTCGGCGGTCTGGCCCTCGCCGAAGGACCAGGCGGTCGAGTAGAACTGCAACTGCACCGCGCCATCCGGGAAGGTCCAGATCGAGAAGCTTTCGCCGGGCGCCTTCACCTCGGCCACGCAGCCGACCGATCCGTCATCCCAACCGACGATCGAGACTTCCCAATGTTTGTGGGAAAACAGGATCTCTGACTGCTGCGCGCTTGTCGCCCCAGCCGACGCGACGATCAATGCAGCCGCCAAGCCCAAGTGAACCTTCATCTTCATATTCCCGTGAGTGCATTCCTTTCGCCCGTTTTCGCCCGAAGGAGGCGATTCAGGCAAATGAAACTTGCTGTCATGCAAGCGACACTCCGGTTCTGTTGCCGGATCAGGTCGCCCATTCCCAGGGGTTCGAGAATTGCCCCAGGATCGCGGCGATGGCCACATCCTCGACCGTGCCCGACTTCGACAACCGGGCGACGAGGCCGCGCTTCTTGTCCTCGAT
>DAORUY010000192.1:0-5550 GCA_035433445.1 Paracoccaceae bacterium | reverse complement strand
AAACGACAGCTTCCGCTTCAAGGCAAGCTCAGCAGTAGCCAAAACGAAAAGGGAGATCTCGCATGTCTTGACCCCAGCATAACCCGCAGAACATAGTCTTTAGACGGGTCAATTCTCGATGAAAAACCCGGGTCACTTCTGGATGGAAATCAACACGCTGCCGATAAAAGGCCCGGTTTGCCTCCTGATAATTGGCATAGGTCGCGTCGCCAGACACACCCAGCAACATCGGCGGCACCCCGAAAGCCACCGCGATTTCGCGCGCCGCTGCTTCCTTGGTCTTCTGGAACTCCATGTCACTGGGGCTGAAACCCATAGGCTTCCAATCAAGCCCTCCCTCCAGCAACATCGGCCGCCCGGCATTTCGCGCACCCTGATGGTGCATCTCCATCTCGCCGATAAGCCGGTCATACTGGTCGGGCGAAAGCTGGCCCTGCCCGTCGACCCCCTTGTAGACAATTGCCCCCGATGGCCGCGCCGCATTGTCCAAAAGCGCCTTTGACCAGGCACTGGCCGAATTATGCACATCCACCGCGACCGCCGCCGCCTGCATCGGCGACAGGCCATAATGGTCGTCCTGGGGATGGAAGCTCTTGATATGGCAGATCGGGTCAACCGGACCTGTCATGTCGAACCGGTGCCTGCGCCCACCCACCACATAATCATAGGCGACCGGCCAGCCATCCGCGCCAGGCACCATGTTCATCCGGTCCGACCGCAACACATGCAACTCGACCGGCAGTCCCTGATCGCCCACGCCCTCCAGATAGCCGTTCCCGCTCAACAGAAGCTGGCCATAAAGCGCCTCGAACAGTTCGGCCCGCCCCTGCCCCGGATTGGGCCGCCGGATCAGCTCCAGCAGCGGATGCAGATCATAGCGCCGCTCGACGTCCTGACAGATCAGCGGCAGGGCAGCGGCCGCTTCGGCGATCAGCTTGACCGCCCGAAACCCCACCGGATTGCCCGAAAACCCCGTGCGGGTCAGGCTGACGATATCGCGCGGGCTCCAGGCCACCCGGCCCGAGGTTCCCCAACTGATCACCCGCCCCGTTGCCGAGGCCTTGACCTCGGGCACAGCTTCGCCGCGCCGGAAGAAATTCCAACCCATCCCGTTCTCCATCATCCTTAAGGTCCGACGAGGTGCCCTGCACCTTCAGTCCGGCCCAAATCCTTGCCGGGGGCCCGCCTTTTGAGGCTTACCCGGCCTAAAGGCCACGCACCTGCGGCACCGGCTGCACCCGTGCAGCATCAATCATCAGATCGGTCAGCGCCCATACCAGCGCATCTACCCGATCGGGGCTGCCCTTGCCCTGATAGCCTGTGCGCGACATGCGGCACATCTGGTCTTCCAGCGCCCCAAGGCCGCGAACGTGACTGACCCGCCCCTGTTCATAAAGCGCCGCAACCGGCTCTGCCCGTGCCGCCTTGTTGGTCGTGGCAGATACTTTCGTCACCGGCAGGTAGGCATCGACACTGCGCATCAAGCTTTCCGCCAGGGCACCGCCCTGATTGACCTCGGCCACCACCCGCACCGCCCCGTGACGATGATAGGCCGCGGCAACGGCTTCGGCCCATTTCTGTGGCGAGCCACCCGATACGCTGGCATCCTCCAGAACCCAGGCCCGCCATTCCTTGGGCGGCCCTTCTGTCACCGCGCCCACCACCACGATCCCGCATTCATCCGCACCCGGCCTGCCCGACACGGAAGGATCGACCGCCACAACCACCCGGCTCAACCGATCAGGCCGTTCCGAGCGTGCCGCCTCGATCATCGCACTGCTCCAAAGCGCACCCTCGACATCCTCCAGCAACTCTCCTGCCAACTCCTGGCGGCCAAGCCGCGTGCCTTCGTATCGCGCCTTCACCTCCTCAAGGAACGAGGCCGCCAGATAGGCCTTGTTCGCCTCGGTTGGCGCATGGGTGACGACGGTCGACGGGTTCTTCAGGATCGCCTTCAGCACACCGACGTTCTTCGGCGTCGTGGTGACAACCTGCCGGGGGTGATCCCCCAGCCTCAGTGCGAACTGCAGCATGTCCCAGGTGTCTTCGGCCTTTTTCCACTTGGCCAGCTCATCGACCCAAGCTGCATCGAACTGCGGCCCCCTCAGACTTTCCGGCTCATGGGCCGAAAAGACCTGCGCCACCGCCCCGTTTGGCCACAGAAGGCGTTTGCGCCCCGCCTCCCACACCGGCATCCGGTCCGGGGGCGAGCAGGCCAGTATGCCGCTTTCGCCAAAGACCATCACCTCGCGCACCTGCTCGATCGTCTCGCCGATCAGCGCCACGCGCCGCGCCGCACCTTCATCCAGCGGGCGCGATCCCTCCACCTGCGCCCGGACCCATTCGGCCCCAGCGCGGGTCTTGCCCGCGCCGCGCCCGCCCATGATCACCCAAGTCTTCCATGCGCCGTCCGGTGGCATCTGATGCGGCAAGGCCCAGAACTCGAAAAGCCAGGGCAGCGCCATCAGCGCCTCCTCGCTCAGACTGCTCAGGAACTCCTCAATCACCTCCGGCGTCGCGCAGGCGAGCCAGGCGGCGGCAGATCTCATCTCGGGCCGCCTCAAAATCGAGCGCGTAGCCGTTGACGCATCCGGCTTCCTCTTTGTGAAGTTTTGCAACCCTCGACCTTTCCTCAAGCACCAGCAGCAACGCCTGCCGCATATCCTTTGCGGCTTGCGTCGTGCTCTTGATGTCAAATTCGCCTGATTTGATCCGGCGGATCACGGCACGAACCTCGTCCGCGATCTCGTCATAAAGTTCCTCTGCCGCTGTCACCTGCGACTTCGGCCCCGGCTCCCCACCCGTAAACCTTACTGTCATTCAGCCCCGCGCCCGCTAGTGCCTGTCCGCACGAGCGAAATGAAAAAGCGGCGTCCGGGTTGCCCCGCGCCGCTCACCCACTTCTTCTAGCATGTCCGAAGGTATAGATCAGACCGCGCGCCAAGTCAAGATAAAACCATTTCTATCAAAGGCTTACAGAACGATCCGGTAAGATTTCGTTAGCACTTTGGTCCGGTCGGCCGGGGCGATCAGTTGCCGCTGTCCTGTTGCGCTTCGATGGCGCGCCACTTTTCGACATTCTTGTTATGCTCTGCCAATGTTTCGGCAAAGACATGCCCGCCCGTGCCATCTGCCACGAAAAACAGATACTCGGTCTTGTCGGGATTCAGCGCCGCCTCAATCGCGGAACGGCCCGGATTGGCGATCGGCCCCGGCGGCAGCCCATCGATCACATAGGTGTTGTAGGGCGTGTTCGACCTCAGCTCACTCTGCCTGAGGCCCCGTCCAAGAACGCCCTGCCCCTTGGTCAGCCCATAAATAACCGTCGGGTCAGTCTGAAGCTTCATCCCCTGCTCCAGCCGGTTCAGGAAGACGCTCGCCACCCGCGCCCGTTCTCCCGGCACGCCGGTTTCCTTCTCGACGATGGAGGCCATGACCAACGCCTCCTCCGGTGTCTTGTAAGGCAAGCCCTCCGCCCGCTTTTCCCAAAGCTCGGCCAGCGTCGCCGCCTGAATGGCGATCATCTCCGACACCAGATCGGCCCGCACCGCGCCGCGGGTCACTTCGTACTGCTGCGGCGCCAGCGTGCCCTCCTCCGGAACGTCCTTCAGATCACCTGTCAGGAAATCGACCCGGCTCAGCGCATCCACGACCTGCCAACTCGTGACGCCCTCCGCCAAAGTCACCTTCAGCCGCACATCCCCATCTTCGGCATATTTGGCATAGTCCGTCGGCACGCCATCCGCCACCGGGTCGAACTTCAGCACTTCGGTCAGCTTTTGCGTCGCGGGGTCCAACTCGCTCACCAGAACATCGGCGCCGTTCACGCCAATCCGGTAATTGATTTCGGTCCCGCAGGTCGACTGGCCAGTGCCAGTGATCGCCCCGACAATCGCCTCCATCGAGGCACCGGCGCCAATGAGGTAGGACCCGGCTTTCAGATCATTCGCCCGGCCAGAATAATCGGCACCCACCTTGAAGATATAGGGCCAGGCCACGGCCCCGCGCTCGGCCAGATCATCGGCGACCCGGCGCAGGTTAGACCCTTTCTCCACCTTCAGGCAGATGGCCTCGGCCAAGGGACCAGGACCGTTGAACTGCGTCTTTCCCCAGCCGACTATTGCCGCCAAGGCCAGCAGTCCCAAAATGGCGACCGTCAGGAAATTGGCGACAACATGCTTCCACATCAATCTTTTACCTTACCCAGAACCAGCGACGCATTGGTGCCGCCAAACCCAAAAGAATTGGACAGAGCCACATCGATCTTGCGCTTCACCGCCTTGTTCGGCGCAAGGTCAAGCTTCGGCTGAACCGCCGGATTGTCGAGGTTGATCGTTGGCGGCGCGATCTGGTCACGGATGGCCAGCACGCAGAAAATCGCCTCAACCGCACCAGCCGCGCCAAGCAGATGCCCGATTGCCGACTTGGTCGAGGACATGGTGGCACCCGCCGCCGCATCCCCCATCAGCCGTTCCACCGCCCCCAGCTCGATCGTATCGGCCATGGTCGAAGTGCCGTGCGCGTTGATGTAATCCACGTCCGCAGGCACCAGTCCCGCGCGGGCCAACGCCGCACTCATGCTGCGGAAGCCGCCTTCTCCATCCTCGGACGGCGCGGTGATGTGATAGGCATCGCCCGACAGACCATATCCCAGCACCTCGGCATAGATCTTCGCGCCACGTGCCTTGGCATGTTCATACTCCTCAAGCACGACCACGCCCGCGCCTTCGCCCATCACAAACCCGTCACGGTCAGCGTCATAGGGACGGCTGGCTTTTTGTGGTTCATCTGCGCGCTTGGTCGACAGCGCCTTGCAGGCGTTGAACCCGGCGATCCCGATTTCACTGATCGGGCTCTCGGCGCCGCCCGCCACCATCACATCCGCATCGCCCCACTGGATCAGTCGTGCGGCATCGCCAATGGCGTGGGCCCCGGTCGAACATGCGGTCACGACAGCGTGGTTCGGCCCCTTGAACCCATAGCGGATCGACACCTGACCCGAGATCAGGTTGATCAGCGCGCCGGGAATGAAAAAGGGGGAAACGCGCCTCGGCCCCTTCTCCTTGATCAGGACGGCGGTTTCGGCGATCGAGTTCAGCCCGCCGATCCCCGATCCGATCATCACCCCGGTGCGCTGGCGGCTTTCCTCGTCCTGCGGCGTCCAGCCAGCATCTTCGACCGCCATCTGGGCTGCCGCCATCCCATAAAGGATGAAATCATCCACCTTGCGGCGGTCTTTCGGCTCCATCCACTGATCAGGATTGAACGTGCCGTCAGAGCCATCGCCAAATGGGATTTCACAGGCATAGGTTGTGACCACGTTCGACGTATCGAACCGCGTGATTGGCCCAGCCCCGGATTGCCCGGCAATCAGCCGTTTCCAGGTTTCCTCCACCCCGCAAGCCAGCGGCGTTACCATACCCAGACCCGTGACGACCACACGCCTCATTCTGTGCCCTCATTTCCCAGTGCATCAGCGGTTTGATACACGGCAAATACCGGAACGGGAAGGCCCGTTCCCCTCGGGCGGCGGTCAGGCACCGACAGGCG
>DAORUY010000191.1:0-5653 GCA_035433445.1 Paracoccaceae bacterium | reverse complement strand
CGCCACGGCTAGCGCAGCGGCAGCATCCGGGCCGGCCAGATCGACACCCGGCAATTGGTAGCGCACCATATGGGCGACCTGGATCTTGTCCGCGTGGCCGACGCCCACCACCGCCTTCTTCACGGCATTCGGCGCATATTCGCCCACCACCAGCCCGGCCTGCGCCGGGGCCAGAAGTGCTATGCCCCGCGCCTGCCCCAGTTTCAGGGTTGCTACGGCATCCTTGTTGACGAATGTCTGTTCGACTGCGGCCGCCGTCGGGGCGAAACGGGCGATGACCGCGCTCAGCGCCGTATGCAGCGACAAAAGGCGTGCCGCCAGCTCTTCCCCCTCGGAATGAATGATTCCATTGGCGACATGGGTCAGCCGCGAACCCGCAACGTCAATCACCCCCCAGCCGAGGTTTCGTAGGCCCGGATCAATCCCGAGAACGCGCATCTTGCCCCTGCTTCGACAGTTTGTTGCTTTTCAGCAACGACTAGCACGAAAGGGGAACATCTGGAAGCGCCATTCCACTGCGTAAAGCCATGATGTCAGCGGGCAGCTAATAGGCCTATTTACGTCACCGCATCAATCAAATACGACAAATCCGCACAGGATTCGACGGGACAAACGCCGCAAATTTAACATAATATTCAAAATTGCCGCAGCGCCACTCGAGATCCGACAGACATGCATAAAACGCATGGCTGAAATGCTTTCGCAGCCCTAGCTCCGCCATGCCGGATGTCCTATCTGTCATTGCGTCGAAGGCGATCATGCTTTCGACCGACGTATGATTGAGGAAATGAACATGTCCGCGTTTGAAACGACCCGCACCAACACCGGCTTCACCCCGATGAACCTGGTCAGCAATATCGTCGCTTCGATCGCTTCCTGGAACGACGCGCGTGTAACGCGCAACGCCCTTGCCAAGCTTTCGGACCGCGAGTTGGACGATATCGGCCTGAGCCGTGGCGACATCGAATTCATTGCGGCGCGCGCCTGAAACCAGCGCCCGCCCGCGACGTTTATCGTTGCACAGGCCGTGTCGGAAAACCGACACGGCCTTTCGCTTTTCTGCCTGACGTAACGCCCTGTGTCAGCCCTTGATCCAGCGGATCTTCTCAGCGATCAGAAGCGTGACCGGATCGGACTGCAACAGCGTGGCCCCCACCCGATCCAGATCGCTGCCCGCTCTCAGCGAGGCAACTTTGGCGTCATAGGCCGAAGGGCCGATCACGACATGCAACATCGCCTTGAGCATGAAAAGTATCACCAGCATCACAAGGATGGTCAGTGGCCAGCGCGGCAAACGTCGGCGGCGGCGATGTGCACTATAATAGCTCATGCCAAGCGTGCCGGGTGACTCAAAGCCGCCACCTTGGTTATGGACGCGTTCGATCCGTCCGATACGCCCTTGAAAGTCCTGCTGGTTTCGGTCTGGCATGGCAGCACCGCAATGTTTACTCTGGCTCAGCAGGATGAACCGCAATTGCGGCCTTTTTTCGGCGCTCAGGCCCGGCGCAGGACCAGCGTCGTCCATTCGGTGATCTCGTCACGCGCCGCCAGCGTGAAGCCCGCGCGCTTGTAAGCAGCGATCACTTCATCGGCTTGGGTGTTCAGAATGCCCGACAGGATCGCATATCCGCCCGGACCCACATGCGCGGCCATGTCAGGCGCCAGATCCAGCAGCGGGCCTTTGAGGATATTGGCGAACACCAGATCGTAAGGCGCGCGCGCATGCAGATCCGCCTGACCGAAGCCCGCCGCCTCGACACAAATCACCCGGTCGGACAGGCCGTTTGCCGCCGCATTGGCGCGCGCGACCTCGACCGCCACGGGGTCGATATCGGAGGCGATGACCGGCCTTGGCCAGATCGCCGCCGCCGCCATGGCCAAGACCGCCGTGCCGCAGCCGATATCGGCGACATTCTGGCCACGAAAGCCTGCGCGATCCAGCCGGTCAAGCGCCAGAAGACAGCCCTTGGTCGTGCCGTGATGGCCGGTGCCGAACGCCATCGCCGCTTCGATCAGCAGCGCGACCTTGGCCTGCGGCACCTTCTCGGCATCGTGGCTGCCATAGACGAAGAACCGCCCGGCCTCGACCGGCTGCAACTCCCGCTTCACATGGGCGACCCAGTCGGTTTCCGGCACTTCAGAAACCGCAAAGGGCTTTGCGCCGTAGATTGCCGCCATCAGCGCCAGTTCGGTATCATCGGGCTCTTCCTCGAAATAGCAGCCGACCTCATAGCGCCCCGATCCGTCCTCGATCTCAAAAACGCCGACGCCGACGGGTTCGGGTAGGAAATCTTCCATGGCTTCGGCCAAAGCCTCGGCCGCTTCCTTCGCGTCAAGCGTCGTCAGGGCAGAGTAGGTCGGCATGGTGGCCTCCAGTCACAGACGGGTCGGGGGCCGCATAGTGCGCGGCCCGCGCAAGGTCAAGCGGACAAGCCGGAACGCGGCCCACGGACAGGCGCCTGCCGCACAAGCCCCCCAATATAACGCCAAGCGAACCAGGCCGCGATCCCGCCTGCGATCACATTGGCGGCCGCATTCGCCCAGACGATGCCTTCGGCCCCCAACGCGCCCGCAAAAACGATCGACAGGGGCAGCATCAGGATACCGTCGCGAAACCAGTTGGCGCCCGTGCTCATCAACGGGCGGCCCAGATTGTTGAAGGTCGCATTGGCGACAAACAGCGCGCCCGTCAGGACGAAGGCGCCGGCCGCCCAGTGCGTAAAGCTGCGCAGAACCGCTTCGCCCAGTGGCGCAAGGTGGAAGGCTGCGACGATCTGGCCGGACAGAACCGCCATCAGAAGCCAGGTCACCAGCGTATAGGCCGCGCAGAATTTCAGTGCCGCTATGAACGCCTCGGCCACGCGGTCGGGACGCCCGGCGCCGTAATTCTGGCCGATAATCCCGCCGATGGCACCCGACAGCGCGAAAATTCCACCGAAGGCCAGGATTGTCAGACGCATGATCACGCTCCAGCCTGCCACGGCTTCTTCGCCGTAGGCCGCAATCTCGCGCGTCAGGATCCAGTTGCCGAAGGGCGTGGACAGTTGAGTAGCGACCGCTGGCAGGGCGATGGCCGCATAAGGCCGCGTGAAGGTACGAATGTCGATCCAGGCCGGGCGAGCCAGAAGGTCACGCACGCCGGACGCAAACCAGAAACCCACTGCCACCACCGCGAACCGCGCCAGCACGATGGACCAGCCCGCGCCCATGATCCCCATGTCCATCCAGATGATGAGCAGCGGATCAAGCACCACCGCCACCGCGCCGCCGGTCATGGTCACCGCCATCGACCGCCAGGCATCGCCGATGGTGCGCAAGAGCGTGGAGGCAAGGATACCCGCCGCGATCAGTGGCATGGAGGGCAGGGTGATCGCCAGAAAATCAACGCTGAGCGACAGGACCTGTCCCTCGGCACCCGAGGCAGACAGAATTTCGGTGCGAAAAACCCAGATCAGCAAGGACAAGACGACCTGCACCAGCACGGTCAGAACCATGGCCGTGGTGGCAATCCGGCGCGCGCGCGGCCGATCGCCCATTCCGATCGACCGCGCCACCAGCGCCACCGCGCCGATCATCATGCCGATCCCCAGCGACAGGATTGCAAACTGGATCGTTCCGGCAATGCCGACGGCGGCCATTTCGGCCTGTATGCCGCGCCGCGAAATCCAGAAGAGTGCCAGAAAATCCACCAGAAAGGTGAAGGACAGGCCCAGCGCGCCCGAAAGCGACATCACCGCGACATGGCGCATCAGGCTGCCGGTGACGAATTTGCCGACCTGCGGCCGCGTTTCACTGTCCGACATTTCGCACCTTTGCAGAACCGTGATCTGGATAGGCTTCAGAGTGCCAAAAGGCCAGCCCGCGCGCAGTCATGACGGAAAACCGTTGCGATCTGGATAGACAGAGCTAGCCTTAGCGAAGACCAAAGGAGATTTTTCATGTCAGACAAGATCGAGATCGAGAATGTCTCGCAGCCCGGCAAGACCTATCGGGTGGATGAAGCGAAATTCACCGCAATGAAAGCCGCCGTGCTGGCGATTGTCCCCTCCGCCCCGCCGGGCATGACCCCGGCGGAGATCATCTCGGCAGTCAAACCGCTGCTGCCGCAGGATCTTTTCCCTGGTGGTGACACGGCGGGCTGGTGGGTCAAGGCGGTGCAGCTTGATCTGGAGGCGAAAGCCATCCTCAAGCGCGCCCCCAAATCGCCCGTCCGGCTGCACCGGATCGGCTGAGGGTCAATAGAAGCTCTGGGGATCGATATCGACCGACAGCCGCAGGTTCGCGGGTGGCTTCAACTGGCCGATCCATTCCGCGACCGCCGCCTGAAGCGCCGCCCCTTTCGGCCCTTTGACCAAAAGCCGGACACGATGGCGCCCGCGCACGCGGGCCACAGGGGCGGGGGCGGGGCCGAAGACCTCGGCCCCGATCCGGCGCAGGGGTTCAGATCGGCGAGCGAGTTCGGCCCCGAAATCAAAGACTTGCGCCACATCTGTCGATGAAAGAATGATCCCTGCAAGCCGCCCGAAGGGGGGCATGCCGGCCGCTTGCCGCTCTGCCGCCTCGGCCCGCCAGAAGTTTTCCTCGTCCCCCGACAAGATGGCCCGGATCACCGGGTGATCGGGCTGGAAACTCTGCAAAAGCGCCTCGCCCCTCCTCTCTGCGCGGCCAGCCCGGCCCGACACCTGCCGCATGAGCTGGAAGGTGCGTTCCGCCGCCCGCAGGTCGGACCCTTGCAAGCCAAGGTCGGCGTCAATCACGCCGACAAGCGTCAGAAGCGGAAAATTGTGCCCCTTTGCCACCAGTTGCGTGCCGATGATGATGTCCGCGCCACCGCCGGCAATTTCGACGATCTTTTCCTTCAGGGCGCGGGCGCTGGCGAAGAGGTCCGACGACAGCACCGCAACCCGCGCACCGGGGAAGCGCTCCGCCACCTCCTCCGCCAGCCGTTCCACCCCCGGCCCCACGGGCGCCAGCCGTCCCTCGGCCTTGCACGACGGGCAGGCATGGGGCATCGGCGCGGTTTCCCCGCATTGATGGCAGACAAGGCGTTTCAGAAATCGATGTTCAACCATCCGCGCATCGCACTGATGGCAGCCGATCTGGTGGCCACAGGCCCGGCAGATCGTGACCGGCGCGTAGCCTCGCCGGTTGATGAACAAAAGCGCCTGTTCCCCGCGTTCGATCCGCGCCTTGACGCCCTGCACAAGCGTCGGGCTGATCCAGCGGTTGGCCTCCAGCCGTTCCGCGCGCATGTCGATGGCCCGCATATCCGGCAGGTCCGATGTGCCAAAGCGCGAAGCCAGGTCGATACGGCCATATTTACCCGCCTCGGCATTCACCCATGTCTCAAGGCAGGGCGTGGCCGACGCCAGCACCACCTGCGCGTCGCACAGGGACGCCCGCAGCACCGCCATGTCGCGGGCATTGTAAAGGACACCATCCTCCTGCTTGTAGGACGTGTCATGTTCTTCATCGACGACGATCAACCCTAGATCGCGGAACGGCAGAAAAAGCGCCGACCGCGCCCCCACGACCAGCCCAACACCGCCTTCGCCCGCCATGCGCCACAGACGGCGGCGCTCGGTCTGGGTCGCGCCGGAATGCCATTCGCCGGGTTTCGTGCCGAACCGATCCTCGACCCGCGCCAGAAACT
>DAORUY010000190.1:0-5685 GCA_035433445.1 Paracoccaceae bacterium | reverse complement strand
CGAGGCAGTGCTCACGGCCATTGGCGCGCCGGCCCGCGTGCAGGTGGGACGCAAGGTGGATGGCTGGTGGCATCCGGGGCGGTCGGGCGCGATATCGCTTGGCCCCAATGCGCTGGCGACCTTTGGCGAGGTGCACCCCAAGGTTCTGAAGGCGATGGATGTCAAAGGGCCTGCCGTGGCTTTCACCCTGCATCTGGCCGCCGTGCCCTTCCCGAAGGTCAAGACCCCGACACGTCCGGCGTTGGGCATTTCCGACCTTCAGGCGGTCGAGCGTGACTTTGCCTTCGTGGTCGACAAAGGCGTTGAGGCGCTGACGTTGGTGAATGCGGCTCAGGGTGCCGACAAGGTTCTGATCGAACGTGTGTCGGTCTTTGATCAGTTCACCGGCGAAAAGGCCGAGGCGCAGATGGGGGCGGGCAAGAAGTCTGTCGCAATCAGCGTGCGCCTGCAACCGCGCGACAAGACGCTGACCGACGAGGATATCGAAGCCGTGAGCGCCAGGATTGTCGAAAAGGTCGCGAAGGCGACAGGCGGTAGTCTGCGGGGCTGAAGGACGAAGACGGGGGGCTGTCTGCCCCCCGCACCCTCCGAGGATATTTTCCGACAGAAAATGCGGGCACTGGCCGGGTTTGCTGTGGGCGATTGGTCGTAAACGTGCAACAGGGTTACGGCTAGGGGGCAATTTCGCGGAAAAAAACCCGCGACATAAAAGACCCCTATGTTAACCTATTGACCGTTGGCACGATCAAAGGTGCCGCAACACCAAATGTGGGGACAGATATGCTCAAAGAGTTCAAGGATTTCATCGCCAAAGGCAATGTCATGGACATGGCCGTTGGTATCATCATCGGCGCGGCCTTCACGGCAATCGTATCATCGCTTGTGGCTGACCTGATCAACCCGATCATTGGTCTGATCACGGGCGGGATCGATTTCTCGAACCTGTTCGTGAACCTGGGTGAGGGTGAATTCGCCTCGCTGCAGGCCGCACGTGATGCGGGCGCCGCCGTCTTCGCTTATGGTTCGTTCATCACCGCGATCATCAACTTCCTGATCATTGCTTTCGTGGTCTTCCTGCTGGTGAAGATGGTCAACAAGGTCAAGGACGCCGCGTCGAAGAAGGAAGAGGCCGCCGCCGCGCCTGCCGGCCCGAGCGAGCTGGACGTGCTGATGCAGATCCGCGATTCGCTGAAAAAATAAAGCTGCGGCTGAGCAGTGAGGAGGGCCGGTTTGGAAAGAAGCCGGCCCTTTCGTTCTCTATAATATTCCCCGGGCGGGATTGTATAAGGGGTATTCCACATGGAAAAATTGTTAGGTGCGGCGCTGGCTGCGCTGATCACATTGGGCGGCTGCCAAAGTCAGACGGCTTCGGTTGCATCGGGCGATACGGCCCAGACCGCGCTGGATTGGGCGGGTTCCTATTCCGGCACACTGCCCTGTGCGGACTGTGAAGGTATCAAGACGAGCCTGAACCTGGCCCAAGGCGATACTTATGTCCTGAAAGAAGAGTATCTGGGTAAGGGCGGCAAGCCCTTTACCACAAAGGGAACATTCACGTGGGACGGGGCCGGACAGATGATCACGCTTGATGCGGCTGCCGATGGCCGCCGGTTTAAGGTGGGCGAAGGTCGGATTTGGCAGCTTGATCTTGATGGCGGCGTGATTACCGGGGCCATGGCCGATCTCTATATTCTGACGAAACAACCCTGAGACGGGTCCAAGGCGTCTGCATAAGTGAAAGGGCACCGAAGGTCTCTTCGGTGCCCTTTGCTTTTGGCCGCTCTAGCCGGTTACTTCAGTGCGTCGACCGCTGCGATCGTCGGCAGGTTCAGCGCCTTGCCCACGGCTTCATAGGTCAGCTTGCCGGCATGAACGTTCAGGCCGTTCAGAAGGTGGACGTCGTCGGCGCAGGCCTTTTTCCAGCCTTTGTCGGCGAGCGCCAGCATGAAGGGCATCGTGGCATTGCCAAGGGCGAGCGTCGACGTGCGGGCAACGGCGCCCGGCATGTTGGCCACGCAATAATGCATGATCCCGTCCACTTCATAGACCGGGTCCTGGTGCGTCGTCGCATGCGAGGTCTCGAAACAGCCGCCCTGGTCGATGGCCACATCCACCAGCGCCGCGCCGGGCTTCAGCTCTTTCAGCTGCGCGCGCGAGATCAGTTTCGGCGCCGCCGCACCGGGGATCAGCACCGCGCCGATGATCATGTCGGCCTGACGGGCCAGCTCGATCGTATTGCCTTCGTTCGCGTAAGCATTCTTGAAGGTGCCGCCGAAGACATCGTCGAGGTAACGCAGACGCGGGATCGAACGGTCAAGCACGGTCACATCCGCGCCCATGCCGGCGGCGATCTTGGCCGCATGAGTGCCAACGACACCGCCACCGATGACCAGCACTTTTGCGGGCGACACGCCGGGCACACCGCCGAGCAGGACGCCACGACCGCCATTGGCCTTTTGCAGGGTCCAGGCGCCAACTTGCGGGGCCAGGCGACCGGCGACTTCTGACATCGGCGCCAAGAGCGGCAAGCCGCCATTGCGATCGGTCACAGTTTCATAGGCGATGCAGGTCGCGCCGGACTTCAGAAGGTCGTGGGTCTGTTCCGGATCGGGCGCCAGGTGCAAGTAGGTGAACAGGATCTGGCCTTCGCGCAGCATCTTGCGCTCGACCGCCTGCGGCTCCTTGACCTTCACGATCATGTCGGCCTTGGCGAAAATTTCCGCTGCCGTATCGAGGATTTTTGCGCCGACCGCGACATAGTCCGCGTCAGCAAAACCCGCGCCGGTGCCGGCATTTTTTTCCATATAGACGTCGTGGCCGTGCGAAATCGCCTCGCGCGCCGCGTTCGGTGTCATGCCGACGCGGAATTCCTGCGGTTTGATTTCCTTGGGACAGCCGATTTTCATGTGGGAATCCTCCGATTATCATTGGATTCAGTATGATGCCGGAAGCCTGCAATTGCTTTGCAAAGAACAGTGGCGTTTGCGTCACATCTTGCATATATTTCCCGAAATGCTGGACAATTGCAGAAGGATATTGCGCCGATATGGATTTGGACGCAACAGATCGCCGCCTTCTTTCTGCATTGCAGAAAGAAGGCAGGCTCACCAATGCCGAACTGTCAGAGCGAGTGAACCTGTCACCTTCGGCCTGTCATCGGCGTGTCGCGCGGCTGGAGGAGGAGGGCCTGATCGACGCCTATGTGGCGCTTCTCAACAGCCGCAAACTCGGTCGACCCACGACGGTTTTCGTGGAAATTACCCTTTCGGGGCAGGCCGACGAAGTGCTGGAGGCATTCGAGCGCGAAGTGCGCCGGGTGCCCGATGTGCTGGAGTGTCACCTGATGGCGGGGACTGCGGACTATCTGCTAAAGGTCGTGGCCATGGATACGGATGATTTCGCCCGCATCCACCGCCAGTATCTGGCGCGTCTGCCCGGCGTCGCGCAGATGCATTCATCCTTCGCGCTGAGGACAGTGTTCAAGACCACGGCCATTCCGGTCTGACCTGCCGCCCGGGGGGGGCCGAGGCAGCGCCGCCGCGCCTTGCCGGGTCAGGTTCTGAGGCCGGTTTCTTCCAAAAGCCCCAAACGTTTGGCTTCGTAGTAGTAGCCCTTCGCATACCACATGACCGCGCGATCCTCGCTGCCGCGCGCCACAAGCCAGGCGCCGCGCAGGTATTTGCCAGCATATTTCAGGTTGGTTTCGGCATCCAGAAGCCCCTCGGGCGATCCCCGATAGCCCATGGTGTGCGCGGTCTGCGGCAGGATCTGCATAAGCCCGTAATAAGGCCCGTTGCGCGCGTCAGGATTATAGCCGCTTTCCCGCCGGATCACCCGGTGGATCAGCGATTCGGGCATTTCGTAAAGATCGGCATAACGCGCGACGAGGCGCTGCATCTGGGGCGTGTTCCCCGGTGCATTGCGCGCGACGGGGGCCGGGCGTCCGCCACAGGCGGCCAGCGCGGAAAGTCCCAGAAAAATGGTGGTGCGGCGGGTCAATTCAAACATGGCATCTCCTTCCCCCGAGATCTTCTACCGGCAACGCTCTGCTGCGTCCAACCGGGCGCAGGCAGAACTGGCGGACTTTTGCCCAATGAAAAACCCCCGGGCCGGGGCCGCAGGGGTTGATCGTGGCGCGGGGTTGCCCCCGCCAACGTTCCGGGCATGAAGGGCTTAGATAGCGCCTTCGCGCTGGGCCTTTTTGCGTGCCAATTTACGGGCACGACGAACGGCCTCGGCTTGCTCGCGGGCTTTCTTCACGGACGGTTTCTCGAAATGTTGCTTGAGCTTCATTTCACGAAACACACCCTCGCGCTGAAGTTTTTTCTTCAGTGCACGAAGAGCCTGTTCGACGTTATTGTCGCGAACGCTGACCTGCATGTGGTGTCACCACCTTCCTAAGTTAGAGTTGCAAAAGTCGCAGGAAGCGCCCCCTTAGCAGGGGTTTTGGCTTTTGTCTACCGTCCGGGCGCGGTATCAAGGGATATGAGCAAACCAAAGACTGAACCGGCGGACCCAAGGGCGCGCCTTCTGGCCGCCGCCCTGCCGCATGTCGCTTTCGATGGCTGGGGGGAGGCGACGTTCCTGGCCGCCACGGCCGACACCGGGCTGACGGCCGCGGGCGCGCGTGTCCTGTGTCCGCGCGGGGCGCTCGATCTGGCCTGCGACTATCACCGCGCCGGCGACCGGGCGATGCGGGATGCGCTTCTGGCCGAAGACCTTGGGGCCCTGCGCTTTCGCGATCGGGTGGCGATGGCGATCCGCCACCGGCTTTCCGTCACTGACAGGGAAGTCGTGCGCCGCGGGGTGGCGCTTTTCGCGCTTCCGCAACATGCGCTGACGGGCAGCCGACTTCTGTGGGAAACCGCCGATGCGATCTGGACCGCCCTTGGCGACACATCGCGCGATGTGAACTGGTACACCAAGCGCCTGACACTTTCGGCGGTCTATTCTGCGACCGTGCTCTACTGGCTCGGTGACGACAGCGAAGGCCAGTCCGCGACCGCCGCCTTCATCGACCGCCGGATCGAGGATGTGATGCGTTTCGAAAAGGCCAAGACAAATTTTCGAGCCTCGCCCTGGGGCAAGATGCTGGCCGGACCTATGAAACTTCTTGATAGTATCAAGGCGCCTGCCCCCGCGCCCGATGACCTGCCCGGACGGAAAGGCTGACCATGACCCTGTCTGACACCATGCGCGCCGTGGAAATCACAAAACCCGGCGGGCCGGAGGTTCTGGCGCTTTGCAACCGTCCAGTGCCGCAACCCGGTGCGGGGCAGATCCTGATCGAGGTTGCCTTTGCCGGGGTGAACCGCCCCGACGCGCTGCAACGTGCCGGGGCCTATGCGCCCCCGCCCTCCGCCTCGCCGCTGCCGGGGCTGGAAGCCTCCGGCAAGATCGCGGCGCTTGGGTCGGGTGTCAGTGGCTGGCAGGTCGGCGATCAGGTCTGCGCGCTTTTGCCGGGCGGGGGCTATGCCGAATATGTGGTGACGCCCGCAGCCCATGCGCTGCCCGTGCCGAAGGGCATGGCCCTGCGCGAAGCCGCTTGTCTGCCCGAAACCTTCTTCACGGTCTGGAGCAATGTTTTCCTGCGTGGCGGCCTGCAGGCAGGGGAACGTTTCCTGGTCCACGGCGGCAGTTCCGGCATCGGCACCACCGCCATCCAGCTTGCCCGCCAGTTCGGCG
>DAORUY010000189.1:0-5693 GCA_035433445.1 Paracoccaceae bacterium | reverse complement strand
ACGGCGAAACCTCGATGGTGCCGGACAGCCCTGCCACTTCGAACTGATCCCGCGCCAGGATTTCGCGCACCTCGGCCTCGCTTTCGGCCTCGATCACCATCATGCCGCCGCGCGCGTTGCCGTCGGCGTCCAGCAGCGGCCCACCGATCAGGACGCGTGCGGCAAAGCCCTTCATGAAGGCCAGATGGTCAGGCCGCGTGGCCGCGCGGATTTCTGCCGCCTTGCCGTCGGTGCGATCAAGGCGGAAGACGCAGTAATGGGTCATTTCAAGGTCTCTTTGGCATTTTGAATGGCGGCCCAGATCTTGGCCGGGGTGGCGGGCATGGCGATATCGCTGATGCCGAACGGGCGCAGCGCATCAACGATGGCGCCGATGATGGCGGGGGGCAGGCCGATGGTGCCGGTCTCGGCACCGCCCTTGACGCCCAACGGATTGGTCGCGGTGGGCACAGCCCGGGTGTCAAGCCGCATCCGCGGCACATCAGCGGCGCGCGGCATGGCGTAATCGGTGAACGACCCCGAAAGGACCTGCCCCGACGCATCATGCACGACCGCCTCTTTCAAGGCCTGTCCAAGCGCCTGCACCGCCCCGCCGATCACCTGACCTTCCAGCAGCAGCGGGTTCACCACCACGCCCACGTCGTCGATCCCGGTCAGCCGGTCAACGGTGACATCGCCGGTCGCAGGGTCGATCTCGACCTCGGCCACATAGCAGCCGTTGGGATAGTTCTGCGGATCGGCCGTGAAATAGCCCACGCCCTCCAGCCCGTTGCGCAGATCGGCCGGCAAGGGTTTGGCCACGCCCCAGGCAAAGGCGGTGCGGGCAACATGGTCCAGGGTCAGGCATTTGCCGCCCCCCAGGAAAGCACCTTCGGCAAAGGCCACCTCGGTTTCCGGCAGACCCAGCAGCAAGGCGGCAAGGCGGCGACCCTTGGCGATGATCTGGTCGCAGGCCTCCCGCAGGGCCGACCCGCCAACCGTCATGCTGCGCGAGCCAAAGCTGCCGCGGCCGGTAAAGATGATATCAGTATCGCCCTGAACCATGCGGATCCGGTCCATCGGCACGCCAAGCCAGCCATGCACCATCTGGGCATAGGTGGTCTCGTGCCCCTGACCATAGCTGAAGGTCCCGGCAAGGATCGTCAGGCCGCCAGAGCTGTCAAAGCGCAGCTCCATTCGTTCGCTGATGGTGGCGCAAACCTCGATGTAGCACGACAGCCCCCTGCCCCGCAGACGCCCCCGCGCTTCGCTGGCGGTACGGCGGCTGGCAAAGTCATCCCAATCGGCAAGGCGCAGCGTCGCTTCGGTGATCGCCTCGAATTCGCCGCAGTCATAGGTTTCGCCGATGGCGGTGCGATAGGGCATCTGCGCTGGCGCGATGAAGTTCCTGCGCCGGATTTCCACCGGGTCCAGCCCCATCTCTTCGGCAGCCATGTCCATCAGCCGCTCGACGATCATCGTCGCCTCCGGTCGACCCGCGCCGCGATAGGTGGTCAGCGTCCGGCTGTGGGTAAAGACGCCGTTCACTTCGACGTCCATGGCCGGGAAGGCATAGACGCCCGACAGCATCCGCGACCCCACCAGCGGCGGGTGTGCGGTTGAAGGGCCCAGCATACAGCCCAGATTGTGGTGCAGTTTCACCCGCAGAGCCAGGGCGCGCCCGGTGGCATCCAGCGCCATTTCGGCATCGGCAATCTGATCGCGGCCGTTGAAGTCGGCCAGAAAGCTTTCGCTGCGGCTGGAGACCCATTTGACCGGCCGTCCGATCCGCCAGGCCGCCCACAGCACCAGGATTTCCTCGGGATAGATCCCACCCTTGGTGCCAAAACCACCGCCGACATCGCCTGCGGTAACGTGGATGCGGTTGGCCGGGACGCGGAAGATGTGCTCGGCGAGGAACAGCCGGATGCGGTGCGGGTTGGCGGTAGAGGACGTCAGCCGCCAGCGGCCTTCGGCGGTGTCATAGCTGCCAATGCAGGTGCGCGGCTCCATCGGCACCCCGGCAAGGCGCTGATTGCGGATCGTCGCCCGGGTGATGTGCGCGGCGGCGGCAAAGGCGGCCTCGGTAGCCGCAGCATCGCCCATCCTGTGCTGAAAGCAGATGTTCCCCTCGGCTTCGGGCCAGACGCGCGGCGCGTCCGGGGCAATGGCCGCTTCCAGCGTCGGTGCTACGGGAAGGGGATCATAGTCCACCCGGATCAGTTCTGCCGCATCTTCCGCCGCTTCTGCAGAAGTGGCGACGATGAAGGCAACCTCGGCCCCGACGCACAGAACGCTGCCCTGGGCAAGCGGGGGAAAGGGCGTGGCGTGATAGGTTTTGCCGCTGATTGACGGCGGGATCGACACGCAGGGGATCATGCCAAACCCGTCGGCCGCGTAATCCTCGCCGGTCAGAATGGCGACAAGGCCCGGCACCGTGCTGGCTTCGGCCACGTCGATCGACCGGATACGGGCATGGCCGATGGGCGAGCGCAGTACATGACCATACAATTGGCGTGGCAAGGCAAGGTTGTTGGCAAATCGCCCCTGACCCGTCACCAGCCGCTCGTCCTCGCGTCGTTCAACCGCGGCACCCAGACCTTGCCCGGCGGCGGAGACGACCCGGCTGAATTCGGTCGTGGCGGGTTTTGCGCGTTTGTTCATTGGCCAGGCGCCCCTCAAGGGAAGACTAATCGGGAACGGCAGTCGCTGCCGTCAGAGTTTCGGTTCAATTTCAAATTTGCCGCAGGCCGATCAGCTGGCCAGCGCGCCGTATTTGCCCCGGTAGAAAACCAAGGGTGCGTTGGCCTCTGTGGCTTCGGTTTCCAGTGCCGTGACATGGCCCACGAAAAGACTATGGTCCCCGCAAGGGTAGGCATGTGCCTGCCGCGCCGCCAATCTGACCGAAGCGCCAGCCAGGACAGGGGTTCCCCCAAGTTCGACCAGAACCGGCGCGTGGTCTTCACTGCGACGACCAGCGAAATGGTTGCTGTCGCGCTCTTGTCCGCTTGACAGCACGGAAACACCGAAATCGGCACCTGCCGCCAGATGGGCATACATTTTGGCCGTCACCGCGACCGAAATCACGACAAGCGGCGGCTCCAGCGAGCCCGACATGAAGGCGTTGGCCGTCATGGCATGGGCTTCGCCATCAGCGGTGCGGGTGGTGATCACCACCACGCCCGTAGCGAAAGCGCCCATGGCATTGCGGAAATCACGGGCAGAAAACGCGGCTGCGTCCTTGGCGGGTTCGATCGGAGTGGCGGGATGCGATGTCATTTTCGTTCTGCCTTGTCGAAGGGCCGCGCCGGCGAACCGGCGCGGCGCTTGGGTCACGCGCCGCTGCCGGCCATCGCCTGGCAGGTGATTTCCAGCAGGATTTCCGGCGTTCCAAGACCAGCCACCTGCACCAGGGTCGAGCAGGGGAAATCGCCGGTAAAGAACTCCTGGCGGGCGCGCCAGATTTCCTTGTTGTCGGCCATGTTGGTGACATAGATGTTCATGTTCACCACGTCCTGCAGACCCGAGCCGGCGTTTTCCAGGCAATCCTTGATCTTCTGGAAGATCACCTTGGCCTGCTCATAGGCATCGCCGACGCCGTGGATCGTGACCCGGTCAGACCCGCGCGAGGTGAAGCCAGACAACCAGATCTGATCGCCGACGCGGATGGTGTTGGACCAATGGCCCGGCGGGTATTCCGCCACTTTCTCGGTGATGAAACGCTGCTTCTTGAGTGCCATTTGGGGTCGTCCTTCTTCTGTTCTTTCAAGGTTTTGGGTCTGAAGGCGCTCAGCGCGCCTTCAGGATGCTCACATCGTCGTTGTTGATGAGGTCGGGAACGGTCCAGCCGTTCAGGTCGTATTCCGACATGCAGGTATCGACGAGACCCTTCATCCGGTCCATTTCGCCCAGCGACAGCGCCTCCCAATAGTTCTGCAGGCGCGTCAGGTCGTTCGAACCGAGATAGTTGATTTCATAAAGCTCCGAGCGACCGCCGAATTCGGTGCCGATCGAATCCCACAGGAGCTTCATCACCTTCACGCGCTCTTCCGCATCCACACCGCCCGAACCGCGCATGTAGGTATCCAGGTAGGGACGCAGTTCCGGGTTCAGGAAGTCGTTGGCATGGCTGTTCAGGTAGATCAGACCCGAGGACACCGAGGCTTCGATGATGTTCTTGATCGCCGGATAGGCAATCTGGCTGATCGTGCGATAGGCCGTGCCAAAGCGGGAGTCGGGCTGCACCATGCCGTTCCACGGAATGTTCGACTTGGCCATCGCATCCGACAGGCCCCACATCGTGTTGCGCCAGGCGATGACTTCGCCCATGCGGGACATGACGCCGTGGAAGCTGTGGGTGCCGGTGATCTCCAGCGCCTTGACCATCAGGCCGGTGATGAAGTCCAGCTTCACCGCCAGACGGGTGCAGCCATGCATTGCGGCGCGGGCGTTGAAACCTGACTTCGGTGCAAAATCGTTGGCCTGGTCGACGTCGCCGTGCATGAACACGTCTTCCCATGGCACAAACACGTTATCCATCACCAGGATCGCGTCGTTTTCATCCATGCGCGAGGACAGCGGGTAATCGAATGGGCTGCCAAGCACGGCGGCGCGGTGTTCGTTCGACATGCGGCTGATCATCTTCACCCCCGGTGCGCCGGTGGGAACGATGAACACGGGCGCATAGGCCGGATCCTTGATCGGAACCTGCCCGGCATGGGCAACGAAGGTGTAGTTCGTCAGGGCCGAGTTGGTGGCCACGACCTTGGCCCCGGACACAAAGATGCCGGCGTCGTTTTCCTTGACCACGCGGATGTAGACGTCCGAACTGTCGGCCGACGACTTGTTGCGGTCAACCGGCGGGTTCATGATGGCATGGTTGATATAGGCGGTGCGTTCCTGCGCCTTGCGATACCAGCGCAGCGCGTTCTGCTCATACCCGCGGTAGAAGGCGGCATTCGCGCCCAACGTCGCCAGGAAGCTGCCTTTGTAGTCGGGCGAACGGCCCATCCAGCCATAGGTCACGCGCTGGGTTTCCGCCACGGCGTCGCGCGAGGCGACCTGTTCTTCGACCGTCTTCGGTGCCAGGAAGTAACGGTGAGTGCGGCCGCCGTTCTCTGTCGGCGCGGTGATGATGTCGCGCGTCTTCGGATCGTGCATCGCATCATAGACCCGCGCGATCATCCGGGCCGAGTTGCGGAACGCCGGGTGCTGCGTGATGTTCTTGATCCGCTCGCCATAAATCCAGACCTCGCGGCCGTCGTTCAGGCTTTCGAGATATTCCTGGCCCGTCATGGGCTTGTCGGTGATCATGGGCTTGTTCAAGGTTGCCTCCCTAGGTCGTCTTGATGGATGAATTTCAACGGCGGACGATGGCCATCGCAAAGATCAGGATACCGCCTGTCGCGATGGATTGTGCATAGGCGCCGACCTGCATCAGGTTCAGGCCGTTCTGCACCAGAAGAATGAGAAGTGTGCCCATCACTACAGCCAGGGCGCGGCCGCGCCCCCCAGCCAGGCTGACGCCCGAGATGACGCAGGCGGCGATCGATTCCAGCGGCAGCGAGGCTCCGACATTGGCCTCGCCCGAACCAAGGCGCGCCGTCAGCAACAGACCCGCAAGCGACGCCATCAAACCACAGATCATGTAGGCCATCACGCGAACCGGCACGGTGCGCACGCCGGAAAGTTCGGCGGCGCGGCCATTGCCGCCC
>DAORUY010000188.1:0-5712 GCA_035433445.1 Paracoccaceae bacterium | reverse complement strand
TCGAACATCAGCGTGGTCGCGCCGTTCGCCAGCGGGCCATAGACGATGTAGCTGTGCCCCGTGACCCAACCCACATCCGCCGTGCACCAGAAGACATCGCCTTCCTTGTAGTCGAACGTCAACTCATGGGTCATCGCCGCATAGACGAGATAGCCGCCGGTCGTATGGACGACCCCTTTCGGCTTGCCGGTCGAGCCCGATGTGTAAAGGATGAAGAGCGGATCTTCGGCCCCCATCGGACGGGGCGGGCAATCGGGCGCGGCGGTTTCCATCAGCGCCAGAACGTCAACATCACGGCCTTCGGTCCAGTGAATCTGATCGCCGGTATGCTTGACGACAAGGCAGCGCACCTTGTCGGAGCAATGCAGAAGCGCCGCATCGGTGTTGGATTTCAGGGGCGTGCGCTTGCCGCCACGCGGGGCGTGGTCAGCGGTGATCACCAGCTTCGCACCACTGTCGTTGATGCGATTGGCCAGCGCGTCCGGCGAAAAACCCGCGAATACGATGGAATGGATCGCCCCGATGCGCGTGCAGGCCAGCATCGCATAAGCCGCTTCGGGGATCATCGGCATGTAGATGACCACACGGTCGCCCCGCATCACGCCCTGGCTCAGAAGGACATTGGCCATCCGGTTCACCTTGTCCGACAGTTCCCGGTAGGTGATGTGGCGCGCGGGCGTCTTCGGGTCGTCCGGTTCCCACAGGATCGCGGTCTGGTGGCCGCGCGTCGCAAGATGCCGGTCGATGCAATTGACCGAGACATTCAGCACGCCATCCTCAAACCAGCGAATGTCAACCTTGCCGAACTCGAACGTCGCGTTCTTCACTTTCGTATAGGGCTTGATCCAGTCGAGCCGCTGCCCCTCTTGCCCCCAGAAGGCGTCGGGATCGGACAGGGATTGCGCATAGCGAGCCTTGTAGCTTTCCGGGGTGACATGGGCCTTGTCCCAACCCGCCGGTATCGCCCGCATCTCCGCGCCCTGATCCGCTGCCGCCATAACGCCCCTCCCCAAGGAAGCCAAATTCATCCCCACAACTGTAAATCAAAATGACAGAAATTGGTAAGCTATTTTTTTATAACGATATTTCAGTAAATTTATTTACTCTCGTATCGGAAATTTTGTTAATATTCCACCACGAGGGGAAATTTTGCGAACCCCACCAGTTTCTTGGCTGTTGCGCCCAAAACGGATCGGTCACGAAGCGGCTCAGGTGTACGAGCCGCGCCTGCGACGGGGCCGCGCCGACCCGCCACCCGGCGATGGTGCAGAGCTTCTCAATCATGGGTTTGATTCGCGGTGCATCTTGCGTCCGGGGGCAACCCGTATCACGCTCTGCGACGCCGGAAAGGAAACGCCATGCCTCCCAAACCAGACCCGCTATTACCCGTCGATGATGACGCCCGCGCAACGGCTCGACAGATATGGAAAGAGGCGCGCACCGCCGCGCTCGCCTTTACCGATCCGGTGACGAAAACGCCGTTCATCAGCCGTATCGGCTTTGGCACCACATCCGATGGGGCAGGCCTGACGCTGATCTCCGATCTCGCCCAGCATACCGCCGCGCTGCGTGTCACGCCTGACTGTGCGCTCCTGCTGGGCGAGCCGGGCGAAAAGGGCGACCCGCTAAACAGCCCCCGCCTCTCGGTGCGGGCGCGCGCAGATTTCGTTTCTGCCGCCGCGCCGGATCGGGCCGCCTTGCGCGATTGCTGGCTTGCGGGTCACCCGAAGGCCCGCCTTTACGTCGACTTCCCGGACTTTCATTTCGTGCGCCTGATCCCCATCGCCGCCTTCCTGAACGGCGGATTTGGTCGCGCCTATGCGCTCACGCCCGACGATCTGGACTGAGACGGTCGCGCCATAGGGCAAACGGCCCGGCAATCATGCGCCGGGCCGTTCCGGGTCAAAGCGGATTGTCCATCCGCACCTTCACCTGAACCCGCCCCTTGGACGCGGCCAGCCAGTTGATGCGCAGCTCGTTCTTCGTGGTTCCCTGTTCCACATCGATATAGGGCATATCGCTGCGCCGCTCATTGGCCGGGCCGCTGACGACACCTTCGGCCACCAGCCCTTCAACATTGCGCGCCCAGCCACCGAACGGCAGAACCGGCCCCGGCAGAACCGACCAGACGGTCGCCGCCGTCGCCTGATCATGCGGCCAGAGCGTCGGATTTTCAGTGTTCTGGGTGATGCCGTTAAAGGAATTGCCCTGAAACAGAACATTGCGCATCCGGCTCATGTCGAGTGGGGCAAAAGTCGTGTCGACCGCTTCCACCCGGTCAATCGTGGCGTTGATCACCCGGAAGACATTGCCCGAGACATTCAGCCCCTGAATGAAATGGCCCGCCCCATAGGGCTTGATTACGATCCAGCGGAACCACGGCGCCACGTCGGAGGCCATGAAACTGTTGCCGGACAAGGTTAGGCCGCCAAAGGAGAACTGACTGGAAAAGGCTGGCGCCGCTTCATACTCATTCGTCCACTCCAGAAAACTGTTGTCGATATAGTTTCCGGTGATGGTCGAACGGACGTTCGTTGACGCCAGCACAAGGCCGCCCAACCGTACACCCGCCGTTTCCGTATCGCCCTGGAACCAGTGATTGCCCACCACCAGATTTCCCGTGCCGCCGAGAATGGCGAAATGCCGGAACTGCGTGGCGCGGTTGTCACGGATCTTGATATCGTTGGCATTGGCATTGATCGCGATCGACACACGGTCCTGCGCCCTGAGGCTGCCCTCGTTCGACAGGAACTGGCAACGGTCGATCAGCATGCCCTGACAGCCCGTCCCGATGGAGGTTATGCCTCGATCTTTCGGACTGGTGATGTAGCTGTCGCGGATCTGGAAAATCAGCCCGGCAGGCGCCAGCAGGATCCCGCTCGCAACCCCGTTGCACTGAAACTCCAGGTCATCGAGGTTCATCTTGTCCAGCTGCGCGAAGCCGGAAAAATCGAGCACATATTTGAAGCGCGTGAACGTGTAGGTCTGCGTGCCCGGCGCACCGTAAAGCGGCTGACTGATCGTCAGCGTGCCCGCGCCCACATTCTTCGACGTGACATAAATCTCGCGCCCGACGCCCGCGCCCTGCACCAGGGCGCCGACTGGCACGTTTGCCACATTCGCCACGCCCGATAGCGTGTTCGGGGTTGATGTCGAATAGTTGGCCTGCGAGGTGACGACCGTCGGCGACCAGGCGGGGCCCGCCACCACGTTGAACTGGCCATTGCGGATCACCCGGCGGGTGGCGAAGGTGGTCTTGTTGTTCACCGCCGCCTGCATGTCGATCGGCGCTGTCACCTCGATCCTTCGCCCGCCCAGATCAAGTGACTCATGGTCGGTGAAGTTCAAAAGCGCCTGAAAAGCCTTCTTGAAGCCCAACTCTTCGCTGCCGAAGGCCGCCGCATAGGTGGGCAGGTCGAAGCCCCGCGTGATCGCCAGCCGCTTGTCGACCGGCATCGTCACCGTGCCTTCGAACCGCACCGGCGCATCCAGTTGCACATCACTCGTCAGAAGATAGGTGCCCTCGGAAAAGAGCACCGTCCGCCCTGACGCCAGCGCATCGGCATCCGCGGCCTCCACCGCCGCGCTGTCATCGGTCAGCCCGTCGCCAATGGCCCCATAATCGCGCACGTCGACCCAATCCATCATCACCCGCAAGAAGGCCTCGGTGATGTCCTCGATCACGATATCGTCGACACGCACGATCCCGCCCGTGGCTCCGGTCAGATCAATCCCGAAATGACCAAGCGTCGCGGTCCGCCCCCAGCTCATGTCGACGCCCTGACGAAAGCCCGTGCCAATGATCGCGCTGACGGTTTCCACCTTGCCGTAAGCCGTCAACGCCACGGAAGGGCCGGTCTCTGTCACCCCCGCCAGATGGGTCGTGCTGTTCACGCCGGCCCATGCCGCGATGCGGACAGATGGAAGGTTGCCGCTCATCGCTTTCACTCTGGCCGTCACACGCAGATAACACCCCGGCAGCACCGGCGTATCGGCCATCGATCGAAGGCTCATGGTGGCTGCCGTCTTCTGCATCTCAAGGCAGCCGCCGAAATCCTGATCGGCAGGTACCAGCGCCACGTCGGGGTGCCCCTGATAGCTGGGCGATCCGGGCGTGCCATCGGTGCGCGACCAAAACGTAAGACCGGTAGCAAACTGCGGCGGCATCAGGACGATTCCGTCGGTAATGACCTTGTTCATTCAGGACCCCTTTGTGATTCCAGGCCTCGCCCGGACAGGACATCCGGCCGCCAAGGGACCAGTCACCGCCGGGAAAGCGAGGGCCAAGTGCCCCCTGCGTCCGCCGAAATATCAAAGAAGTCTTAATCGCCCCGTGAACGGACCGCGCGCTGCCCCTACCCTCGCCCGCCTCAGGCGCTCAGGTCATCGCCCTTCACCGGCCAGACACCGTTGATGCGCCACTGACCGTCCAGCCGGATCATCTCATAGTCGAAATAGAACCGCCCGCCGTCCGGTCCCTTCACGCTCAGGCGCTGCAGCAGCCGTCCTGCCTCCTCACGCAGGCCCAGCACGTCCACATCTTCGGCCGACCAGATCATCGGATAGCCGCCCTCAACCATCTTGGCGAAATTCTCGGGCGTCTGGAACATTCCCTGGATCATGGGCGAGGCATAGGACCAGGCCTCCTCCGCATCGCGCTCGGCAAAAGCGGCGAACTGATCGCGGATCAGCGCTTCGATCTCTGCGCTGTCGTCGGCCGACCCCGGCATGGCATAACAGACGACCACCGCCGCAATAAGAAAAGCCCGCATGATATCCCTCCTGTCACTGACAGGATGATACGATCACGCGAGCCAAAAGCTGCACCGCTTATGCGGCCAGCTCGCCCTTAAGCGCGCGCTCGATCAGGGCAACGGTTTCTTTCACCCCGTAAAGCGCAACAAACCCCCCGAAACGCGGGCCCTGGCTTGCGCCCAGAAGCACTTCGTAAAGCGCGGTGAACCAGTCGCGCAGCGGCTCGAACTGATGTTCGGTGCCGACTGCGAAAACCATGGTCTGCAACGCCTCGGCATCCTGCCCACCCGTCCAGCCCCTCAGCCGACCCGCCAGATCTTCCATCGCCGCACGTTCCTTGTCGGTGGGCAGGCGGAAGGTCCGGGCGGGGGCCACGAAGTCGTTGAAATAACGCACCGCAAACTCCGCCGCCTGATCCAGCTGCGGGTTGGCCTCGGGGCTGGCGTCGGGCGCATAGTTGCGGATGTAACCCCACAGGCCCGACTTGTCCTTCGCCCCCGCAACAGAAGCGAGGTTCAAAAGCATGGCGAACGACACTTTCATATCCGATGCCGGCGGCTTTCCATTGTGGATATGCCAGACCGGGTTGGCCAACTGCTGATCAACCGTCTGCGACGGGAAAGCATTCAGTTGCTGGTGATACTCGTCCACCGCCTTCGGGATCACATCGAAATGCATCCGCTTGGCGGTCTTGGGCTTTTGATACATGAAATAGCCCAAGGATTCCGTCGCGGCATAGGTCAGCCATTCGTCGATCGTCAGCCCGTTGCCCTTCGACTTGGAAATCTTCTGCCCATGCTCGTCGAGGAACAGCTCATAGGTGAAATGGTCAGGCTTCCTGCCGCCCAGCACTTCGCAAATCCCGTCATAGATCGGCGTGTTGGTCGAGTGATCCTTGCCATACATCTCGAAATCCACGTCCAGCGCCGCCCAGCGGGCGCCGAAATCGGGCTTCCA
>DAORUY010000187.1:0-5830 GCA_035433445.1 Paracoccaceae bacterium | reverse complement strand
GCCGAGATCGACATAGCGCGACCAATGGATGGAGATACCCTCGGGCGGAAGGATGCGGTACTGGCGAGTGTCGAACCACGACTGCCCCCCCAGCCAGTCGCGCACTTCCTGCAACCGGGTCAGATCGTCGCCATCGCCGCTGATCAGCAGATCGGCGATTTGCGGCAGGCTGCGCAAGGCGTTCAGGAACAGGATCGCCATGGCACCAAGACAGATCCACCAGATGACCCGGGTGTTTTCTTTGGTGTACTGCATCATGCGGAATCACTTCATATGGCAGAGGATCGAGGAAAAGGTTTCACTTCTCTGCGCGGACCACTGCAATCAGAAGTGGACCTGACTATGGCATAACAGCATACCAATGTGGCGTGTCGCCATCCTTGTTTCGACTTTAGGTCCAATTCTTGTCGTAGTCGGCGGTTTATCTGCACACAGACAATCTGCAGCCGGTTTTCGGAAAGCGCCGCCATGATCGAACTTACCATCCTGATGCCCTGTCTGAACGAAGCCGAGACGCTGGCCGCCTGCATCGAAAAGGCCAAGGGTTTCCTTGCCCGTACCGGGATCGAAGGTGAAGTGCTGATCTCCGACAACGGGTCCACCGACGGCAGCCGCGAGATTGCCGAAGCGCATGGCGCGCGGGTGGTACTTGCGCCGCGTCGGGGCAACGGGATTGCACTCTCGACCGGGATCGCGGCGGCGAAGGGGCGCTTCGTGATCATGGGCGACAGCGATGACAGCTATGATTTCTCGCAGCTCGATGGCTTTGTCGAGGCCTTGCGGGGTGGTGCGGACCTGGTGATGGGCAACCGCTTCCGTGGCGGGATCGAGCCCGGCGCGATGCCTTTCCTGCATCGTTACCTCGGCAACCCCGTGCTTTCGTTCGTCGGTCGGGTGCTTTACGGCGCTCCGGTCGGGGATTTCCAGTGCGGGCTGCGCGGGTTTTCGCGCGACAAGATCCTTGCCTTGAACCTGATCACCGAGCAGCTTGAATTCTGCCCCGAGATGGTGATGCGGGCGGCGATGGCCGGATTGAAGATCGTCGAGGTTCCGACGACGCTGAAGCCCGATGGCCGGTCGCGCAAGCCGCATCTGCGGACCTGGCACGATGGCTGGCGGCACCTGAAGCTTCTGCTGACCTTCGCGCCGTTCAGCCTGTTCCTGTATCCGGGCCTTATGTTGCTGGGCCTTGGATCGCTGCTGTTCCTGCCGCTGCTGTTTACCCCGGTCAGCCTTGGTGGCGTGACGCTGGACACCGGCGCGATGATCTTTGCCGCGACCTTCATCATCACCGGGTTCCAGCTGGTCTGGTTCCACGCGCTTGCACGGCTGTTTGCCGTGCGGATGAGCCTGCTGCCCACCTCGGACAGGTTCGAGGCCCTGCGCGGGCGGCTGTCGGTGGAAGCGGCCTGTCAGGTCGGCGCGGTATTCCTGGTCATGGCTGTGCTTGCGACGCTGGGATCGGTCGGCTTCTGGGCCGCGCATGACTTTGGCCCGCTGGAACCCGGAACGATGACCCGGATCGCCTCGCTGGTGGCTGTACTTGGTGCGCTGGGGATGCAGTCGGTGACGAATGGCTTTCTCTGGGGCCTGATGAACCAGAGATCGCCCGTCGCCGCGATGGATCAGCCTGCCGCTGTTCCGACCGCCCGGAAGGCCTGAGACCAGTCAGTTCGAAGGCAGACCGGCCCGGATGAACCGGGCCGGTTTTTGCTATCAATAGCGGTAATGCTCGGCCTTGAACGGACCTTCCACCTTCACGCCGATATAGTCGGCCTGATCCTTGCGCAGTTCGGTCAGTTTCACGCCGATCTTCTTCAGATGCAGGCGGGCGACCTTTTCATCCAGCGCCTTCGGCAGGATGTAGACGCCGGGCGCATAATCCTCGCCCTTGGTCCACAGCTCGATCTGGGCGAGGACCTGGTTGGTGAAGGAAGCCGACATCACGAAGCTGGGGTGGCCGGTGGCGTTGCCGAGGTTCAGCAGACGGCCTTCGGACAGGAGGATGATCCGCGCGCCCGAAGGCATCTCGATCATGTCGACCTGTTCCTTGATGTTGGTCCATTTGTGGTTGCGCAGGCTTGCGACCTGGATCTCGTTGTCGAAGTGGCCGATGTTGCCGACGATGGCCATGTCCTTCATTTCGCGCAGATGCTCGATGCGGATCACGTCGCGGTTGCCGGTGGTGGTGATGAAGATGTCGGCGGAGGCGACTTCGTCTTCCAGAAGCGTGACTTCATAGCCGTCCATCGCGGCTTGCAGCGCGCAGATCGGGTCGACTTCCGTGACCTTGACGCGGGCGCCCGCGCCGCGCAGCGAGGCCGCCGAGCCCTTGCCCACGTCGCCATAGCCGCAGACCACGGCGACCTTGCCGGCCATCATCGTATCGGTGGCGCGGCGGATGCCGTCGACCAGCGATTCCTTGCAGCCGTATTTGTTGTCGAACTTCGACTTCGTCACGCTGTCGTTGACGTTGATCGCCGGGAACGGGAGCTGGCCCCGCTTGTGCAGGTCATACAGGCGATGGACGCCGGTGGTGGTTTCTTCCGACACGCCCTTGATCGCCGCCTTGGTCTTGGCGAACCAGCCGGGCGACTGCTTCATCCGCTTCTGGATCTGCAGCTTGATGACTTCCTCTTCTTCGGATTGCGGCACGGCCAGCACATCCTCGCCCGCCTCCATCCGCGCGCCCAGAAGGACGTAAAGCGTGGCATCGCCGCCGTCATCCAGGATCATGTTCGCGCCCACACCTTCAGAATTGGCGGGGAACATGAACGAGCGGTCGAGATAATCCCAATGCTCGGTCAGGGTCTGGCCCTTGACGGCAAAGACCGGAATGCCGGCAGCGGCAATGGCGGCGGCGGCGTGGTCCTGGGTCGAGAAGATGTTGCAGGAGGCCCAGCGGACATCGGCGCCAAGGGCGGTCAGCGTCTCGATCAGCGCGGCGGTCTGGATCGTCATGTGCAGGCTGCCGACGATCCGCGCGCCTTTCAGCGGTTTCGAGGTGCCAAACTCCTCACGGCAGGCCATCAGGCCCGGCATTTCGGTTTCGGCGATGGTCAGTTCCTTGCGGCCGAACTCGGCCAAAGCGATGTCCTTGACGATGTAATCCGCAGCCATCCCGGCGCTCTCCTTGATCCTTGGTTGCGCGGGCAGATAGCATTGATCCGGTAAACAGACAACAAAGGCCCGACAATGAAACAACCCCGCGCCTGGCAACGCATGCTTTCGGGCCGACGGCTTGACCTGCTGGACCCCACCCCGGTGGATATCGAGATCGAGGATATCGCGCATGGCCTGGCCTTCGTCGCGCGCTGGAACGGGCAGACGCGGGGCGACTGGCCCTATTCGGTGGCGGAGCATTCGCTGCTGGTCGAACAGATCTTCAGCCGCGTGAGCCCCGGCATCGCGGCGAAATGGCGCCTGGCGGCGGTGCTGCACGATGCGCCGGAATATGTGATCGGCGACATGATCAGCCCGGTGAAGGCGGCGGTCGGGCCGGGCTATGGCGAGTTGGACCTGCGGCTGACAGCGGCGGTGCATCTGCGCTTCGGCCTGCCTGCGGTGCTGCCCGCGCCGATCAAGAAGGCGATCAAGGCGGCGGACAAGGTTTCGGCCTGGCTGGAAGCGGTGCGGATTGCGGGGTTTCGTGAGGCGGAGGCGGACAAGCTGTTCGGTCGACCGGTGCCGGAGCTGCTTCACCGGCTGGAAATACGGCTTCGTCCGCCCGCAGAGGTGCGGGCGGACTATGTCTCGACAGTGGCGAGACTGCTTGAGTCCTGCTGACAGCGACAGGGCATCAGCGGCCCATGTGCCGCAGGTGGTCGGCGGTGCGGAGCCCTTCGTCATCCTGGAATTCGCGCGGCGAGCGGCGCGGATAGTGACGCGGCAGATAGTCCTCGGACGCGCGGCCCAGCCGCGTTGCGACCAGCAGGGCATCGGCAAAGATGTTCAACATGACCTTTCTCCTTTTCGGCTTGCGATGCTCTCTTTTGCCATGAAACTGACCGTGATACGATTCAATAAGGCTTCCATATTGTAAGACTGGCTAACAGATGGCGACCGACTGGCGCAACATCCCCTCGCTGACAGCCCTGCGCGCCTTCGAAGCGACGGCGGATCTGCGCAGCTTTTCCCAGGCGGCGCGGGTGCTGAACGTGACCCATGCCGCCGTGGCCCAGCAGGTCCGGGCGCTGGAGGAACATCTGGGCCGCCCCTTGGTCCAGCGCGAGGGGCGGGGGGTCGGCCTGACGGCGGACGGCGAGCAACTGGCCGAGGCCCTGAGGGAAGGTTTCGGGGCCATCCAGCGCGGTCTGGAGGCGTTGCGGGCAGGCGAGGCGGATCGTCCGGTGCGCGTGACCCTGACCGCCAGCTTCGCGGCGCAATGGCTGATGCCGCGGCTGAAGGATTTCTGGGAGCAGCAACCCGATATCGGCCTGTCGCTGCACCCCGACAGCAAGGTCGTCGACCTGCACCGCGAACGGATGGATCTGGGCATCCGCTATGGCAACGGCGATTGGCCGGGGCTGGAGACGCAATATCTAGCCTCGGCCCGGCTGGTGATTGCCGGGGCACCGTCCTTGATCGGCGACAAGGCCGAACTGACGACAGACGAGCTTGCGGAAATGGACTGGGTCCTGTCGCGCAGCTGGCCGGAGCAGGATGCGCTGTTGCGGCAACTGGGGCTTGACCCCGAGACGCTGAGCCGGACCGACATCAACAGCGAGGAACTGGCCATCGCGGCGGCGCGGCAGGGGCTTGGCCTGGTGGTGGAAACAGCGGCGCTGATCGAATCCGACGTGGCGGACGGACGTTTGCGCATCGTCTATGAAAGCCGCGAAAAGCTGCCGGCCTATTTCATCGTGACGTTGCCCGGGCCAAAGCGCGCAGCGGCCCGGGCATTCCTCAAATGGCTCAAATCGCAGATCTGAGGTTCAGATCGCCATATCGTCGGGCTTCTTGCCCTTGGCCAAGGCTTCCGAGAACCAGCGCGGCTTGCGGCCACGGCCAGACCAGGTGTCGGCAGCATTCGCCGGATTCGCATATTTCGCCATCGACGGCGAGCGTTTGCGTCCGGCCGTGATCCCCGTCAACTCGGCCAGCGAAAAGCCCATTGCCTTGGCTTTGTCTTCCAGTTCCGCCAGCGCCTCGCGCTTGCGGCGATCTTCATATCCCGAAATTGCCTTTGCGACCTGTGATTGCAGATCCTTCAGCTCTTTCAACGAAAACGCATTCAAGTCCATGTTCAATGCCTGATCCCCCTCGGATATAGATACGCCTTGAATAGGACCAATATTGCTCCAGCGCAAGAATTGTTGATTACTTGGGGCTTCTTTTCGCCAGAATGCGCTGCAAGGTGCGGCGATGCATTGAAAGACGGCGTGCCGTTTCCGAAACATTCCGGTCGCACATTTCATAGACCCGCTGGATATGTTCCCAGCGCACGCGGTCCGCGGACATCGGGTTTTCCGACGGCTCCGGCAGATTGCCGCCCTTGGCCAGCAAGGCATTGGTCACGTCATTGGCATCGGCGGGCTTTGACAGATAATCCACCGCCCCGATCTTCACCGCGGCCACTGCCGTTGCAATCGCGCCATAGCCGGTCAGCACGACGATCCGGCAGGAGGGCCGCTTTTCGCGCAGGGTCTCGATCACCTCAAGCCCGTTGCCGTCTTCCAGCCGCAGGTCGACCACCGCATAGGCCGGGGGCCGCGCAATCGCCTTGGCCCGGCCTTCGGCCACGCTTTGCGCGGTTTCGGTCAGGAAGCCGCGTTTTTCCATCGCCTTCGCCAGTCGTTTCACAAAGGGCTCGTCATCATCGACAAGCAGA
>DAORUY010000186.1:0-5903 GCA_035433445.1 Paracoccaceae bacterium | reverse complement strand
TGTCCTTGGTGATCGGGGTCGGGTTCAGAAGGATCGCGTTCATTTCAACGCCCTTTTCCCCGCCCGAGAACTTGGCTGCACCGGGAATGGCGTCCAGGGCAGTTCCATCCGCAAGAGCCGAGGCGATCTCGCCCGCTGCCTTGCCAAGGTCACGGCTGTTCTTCCACACCGAAACGGTCTGGGTGCCGCGGGCCACGCGGTTGATGGCCGCAAGGTCGCCGTCCTGGCCGCCCAGCGGAACGTTCAGGCCCTGCGCCGCAAGCGCAGCCGCAGCGCCGCCCGCCATACCGTCGTTTTCTGCCAAGACGGCATCAACGGCGTTGTCGTTGGCGGTCAGGATCTGCTCCATGTTCTTCTGGGCATTCTCGGGCTTCCAGCCGTCCGAGTTTGCTTCACCAACGATCTTGATGGTGCCAGCGCCCACTGCGGCGCCGATCACTTCTTCCATGCCCTGACGCAGGAACTTGACGTTCGGGTCGCCCGCGTCGCCAAGGATGATCGCGTAGTTGCCGTCGGGCTTAATAGCAAAGACCGACTCAGCGATGATACGGCCGACGCCGACGTTGTCGAAGGTCAGGTAGAAGGTGCGGTCATCTTCGATCAAACGGTCGTAGCCGACCATCGGGATGCCTTCGGCAGCGGCCTTGTCGATGGCTGGCCCGATGGCGTCTTTGTCCCAGGCGTTGATGATCAGGGCGTCTACGCCTTGCGAGATAAGCGCATCAATGTCCGAAAGCTGCTTTTCCGCAGAAGACTGGGCATCGGCCGAGATATATTCGTTGCCGGCCGCCTCGATCGCAGCCTTTATGGCCGCTTCGTCGACCTTCCAGCGCTCTTCCTGGAACTGTGCCCAGGACACGCCGATTTTCTTGCCTTCCGCCAGCGCGCCCGTAGACAGGCCAACAACCGCCAGAACGGCGGCCAAAACGGTCTTGTTCATATGTTCCTCCCGTTAGTGGGCTGTGCGCCCGGTTCGGCGATTAGCCGAAGTAATGTTAGCGTTACAATATTAAATTCAGTTGTCAAATTAAAAGACATAGCTCAAATTACAAAACGACAGAAGGCAGGCATGAGTTCTGAGGTGCGGCACGAAAAGTGGGCGTATTTCACCTGATTGCCGCAGCCTTTTGTTCGGGAGGAAAACAAATGCAAGCGGACGGGGGCGAAAACCTGCGCATGGGCAGCGAAAAACCGGGCTGCGGACCACTGATTCCGCCGCTGTCCGAATCGTCGCGCCCGTTGCGTCAGCAGATTTTCGAACGGGTGCGGGCTGCGGGGCTGATGCCCAGGGTGCAGGTGGCCAAGGAACTCGCGCTCAGTCCTGCGACCGTGACCACCCAGACGTCCGAACTGATCGAGCTTGGGCTTCTTGAGGAAATCGCGGCGCCGCGAGAGGCGGATACAGGCCGCGGTCGACCCGCCGTTGCGCTGGGCGTACGCGCCAAGGCGCACCATGTCGCAGGGATCAAACTTTCGGACCGTGAACATACGGCCGTCATCGTCGATTTCGCCGGCAATCTGGTCGCCGATTATGCCTTGCCGCGCCAGCCCGGTGCGTTCGAGTTGGCGACCCTGGTTGATGCGACCGAACTGTTGGTGAACGAGGTTTGCCGTCGCGCGGGTCTTGGTCGGTTTGATCTGTCGGCGATCGGATTGGGTATACCGGGCTTCGTGGATTGTGCCCCCGGTGTAGTGCATTGGTCGCCGATACTAATCGAGCGACACGTGCCGCTGGCGGCCGCCGTCGCGGGGCGACTAGGTGTTCCGGTGCATATCGACAATGACGCAAATCTCGTGACGCTGGCCGAGCTTTGGTTCGGCGCGGGGCGGCGGCTGTCGGACTTTGCTGTTGTCACCATCGAACATGGTGTGGGTATGGGGTTCGTGCTGAATCATCGCATCTATCGTGGCGCTCAGGGGCTGGGCATGGAACTGGGCCATACCAAGGTGCAGCTTGATGGCGCGCTTTGTCGCTGCGGACAGCGCGGTTGCCTTGAAGCCTATGTCGCTGACTACGCACTTGCTCGCGAAGCGACGACCGCGTTGAACTGGGGTATGCGAGAGGCGCAATCTGTCAACATGCTTCTGGAAAGTCTTTATGACCACGCCAAGGCGGGCAACAGCGCCGCGCGCTCCATCTTCCACCGCGCCGGCCGGTTCCTTGCGCTGGGCTTGGCCAATGTCGTGAACCTTTTCGATCCGGAACTGATCATCCTGTCGGGCGAGAGGATGCGGTATGACTATCTTTATGCCAACGAAACGCTTGCCGAAATCAAGGCTTTGGCCCTGAACACCGGCCGCCCAGCGCCAAAGATCGAGATCCATGCCTGGGGCGATCTCTTGTGGGCGCATGGCGCCGCGGCGCTGGCGCTGGCGCAGGTCACAGAGACGCTTCTCGGGCAGTCGCGCGACCTCGCGGCCTAGTCGCTGGATGCGAACTGGGTTTGACCCCGACCGCTAGGCGGCGCTACCCTTGCCTCATGCAGGCTGAGAAGTCAGAAAAAACACCACCATCCGATACCGTGCCGCTGACCCGGCTGGCCGTGGCGGTGTGGTGGGCGCTGGATGAGCGTCACCTGGGTCTGATCGCGGCGGGCGTCGCCTTCTATTCCATGTTCGCGATTTTTCCCGGAATGGCTGCGACCATAGCGATCTGGGGTATATTCGCCGACCCTTCGGTCGTGGAAAGTTATCTGGTCGCCGTCCACGGCCTGATACCGGATGACGCCTACAGCCTGCTCGCCACCCAGCTGCGCGCCCTTTTGGGCGCGCATTCCACAGGCTGGCACTGGGCGACGCTACTGCCGTTGGCGATTGCGCTCTATTCCGTACATTCGGCTGTGTCGGCGCTGATATCTGGACTGAATGCGGTGCAACATCGGCGGCACCGCGCAGGATTCATGCGGCTTGGCGGCTCGCTCGCGCTGACGCTCGCGCTTCTGCTTCTGATCATCGCCGCACTTGCCCTTGTCGTGGCAATCCCTGTCGCTCTCAGCCTCGTGCAGTTTGGTCCGGCCGAAGCGACAATCCTGCGGTTCTTGCCATGGATCATCCTGTTCCTTGTGGTGAAGGTGACGCTTGGCATGTTCTACCGCTGGGGTTCGACCATGGACGATACCTCTCGTCGGCACGGCTGGGTGTCGACAGGCAGCCTTGTCGCTGCCTTCTTGTGGGCGGCAGTTTCTTTTGCCTTTTCGCTCTATCTTGAGAACTTTGGCAGCTACAACCGCATCTACGGCTCTATCGGGGCGGTCATTGCCCTGATGATGTGGCTCTATCTGTCGGCCTATATCGTGCTTTTTGGCGCTGTCCTGAATGCAGAGATCGCGCGCTTGCGCAGCGCTCAGTAGTCTTTACCGAAGATGATGCCCACGCCGGTTTGGCCGTCGGTTCCGATTGTACCCTGAAGCTGCAGATCGGAATTGAGGTCAAGGTTCAGCTCGACCTTGCTTTTGCCATCCACGCCGACCGAAGCCTCGCCGTAAAGCTGATCAGACAGATATTTCCCGGCCTTGAGCGCGGCATTGCCCTCGTCATCCGCCGTGATGTCCAGATCATCCAGCCCCACCGACTTGCGCAGGCGGGTGGTGACCCCGTCCTCGCCGTTCCCGGTCAGCGTGGCGATAGCATTGGCAAGCTGGGCAAGCTGGAACGCCGATATGTTGTTCAATCCATCCCCGAAAAGAAGCTGGGACAGAACCTCTTCCTCCGGCAGGTCCGATGACGAGGTGAAGTGAATCTCCGGTCGGTCCGCCGGTCCCTCCAGCAAGATCGTCGTGGTGGCGCCAAATGAATCCGCCAGCGCGGTAAAGCGCACATAGGGGACGAGCGAACCAAAAAGCTGCACGATTCCTTCATCCAGATTGAACCGCTTTCCCAGAAGCGAAAGCCGGCCACGGATAAGCTTGAACTGGCCGGTCGGCTCGGCTTTCGCGGTTGTACCCCGCAGATGGACGCGCCCCCCCAGTTCCGCATCCAGCCCCAACCCGCGCACGAACAGCCGCGCCGGAGAGTTCACTACCAGGTCAAGCCCATAGACAGACCCACCGGAAACGCCGCTTTTCTTGTTGCTGATCCCGGCCCGCGCCCGGGTGGCCCGCGCCTCGACGCTGTCATTCACGTGGGTGATCTGCGGGATGATGGGCGGACCGAATGCAGCGGACGAGAGCGTGATCTCGCTCTGTTTCAGGGTGATGATCCCGCCGATCACCGCGCCTGAAAGCAAACCGCCCGTAAAAGTAAGATCCCCGTCTAGGTCAGTTTGAAAAAGGCCCGGATTGGCCAGGTGCACGCCGCTCAGGGTCGCCGACAGTGCGGCATCATAGGGCGCGGACAGGCCGACATTGCCCGACATCTGAACCGTTCCGCCGCCGCGCACATCGGCGGTTCCATCCAGGTCGAACGCCCCGTCGGCCAGATCGCCGGAGAGGGTGAGGTTTTCAAGCGACAGATTTTCTGCCGGCGAGGCAAAGCGCAGCCCGGAACCGGAAATGCGCCCCGAAAGCGACGACAATGCAGGCGGGCCGAAAAGCGCCAGGTCAAAGCTGATCGGCCCATCAATGCTGCGTGGCGCGATGCGGTTGTTCAAGATCCCCGCCTGACCATTGCCCCGCATCGTCACATCGGCGCGGGCGAAATCGCGTGACAAGGTTCCGGCCGCCCCCGCCGATATACCGCCTGGCCCGGTCACGGTGAGATCAAGCCGATAGTCCGATGGCTCAACCACAACCCCGCCCGACAGCCGGGTTGCACCCGCAAAACCCGGCAAAAGGCGCGCGGTATCATCAAGCTGGCCTTCGATCCTGTATATGTCCGGGCGGTCCGTTTGCGAGATGTTCGCGGACAGCGCGGCATTGGCAAGGTCGGCCGAAGCCAGAACAAACGTCCCGCCGGTTTCCTTTGCCGAAAGCATGACAGTCGTCGCGCCCCGAAACAGTGTATTGATCGGATCAGAGGCGAACGCCAGATCCCGGCCGGTTCCTGCCATGGTAACGGTCCGCTGGCCGTTCTGGCCGGTCAGCCGGGCGGTAAAATCCATCCCGCCCCCAAAGGTGGGGCCAAGGACCGTCAGATCCTTGATCGTCGAGCTGGCGGATAGGTCTGTCGCATGGCGACCAATCAGGCCCTCGGCAGTTGCGGACAATGCTTTCATCTCAACGGACAAAGCCTTCAGCACAATGCCGTCAGGGTTGCGTATGGCGCTCACGCTGATATGTGACTGTCCTGCAAGAGCACGGTCGATCATCGGCTGACCAAGGGTCAGGTCGGTGCCGATCGCCTCCGCCGTCAGGTCGAAAGTGCCCGCTCTGGCCATCCCACCGCCCGATACCTTTATCTTGGCGGCCCCGCCCAACGGCGCACCGGCCAAACCGGAAAACCGGGCCGTATCTTCGGCGCTGAGCGCGAGAGAGCCGCTCAGAGCCAGGTCAAGGCCTCGAACGTCAAGTGCAAGATCGCCGGACAAAGCCAGATCACCCGCCTGAGCGGAAATCTGTCGCAGACGCAAGTTCTCGCCCTGCTGCCAAGAAAAGACCGTCCGGCCAGTCAACGTGGTACCAGCCGCTTGGGCAAGCGCGGGGTCGCGGAACGCAAGCCCTGTCGCGCTGAAGCTTGTCGACCCGACGATCCGGGCCGATCCGGCGTTCAGATCAATCACCCGGCCCTTGCCGTCGATCACCAGTTCGGCAATTGCCAGATCGGGTTGCGAGAATCCAGCAACCGATCCGGCGAGCGTCCAGTCGTTTGACTTGCTGCCGTCAAAACGCAACAGCAAGGTGCCGCTTTTGACGGTGGTCCTGCCGCCAGAAATCGGCAAAATCAGATCGCGACCACTCGGGAGGCCCAGACGAACAGTCAGCGCCGCCGCAAGCGGTAACCGCTCTCGCGAAAGCGAAAGCCGCCCG
>DAORUY010000185.1:0-5934 GCA_035433445.1 Paracoccaceae bacterium | reverse complement strand
GCCCAGCCGATCATCGGCGGGAAGGCCCCGGCGGCACCGCCGATCACGATGTTCTGCGGCGTCGAACGTTTCAGCCACATCGTGTAGATCACGACATAAAAGAAGATGGTGAAGGCGAGAAAGAGGCCTGCGAACCAGTTGGCCGCGAGGCCCAGCATCAGACAAGACAGGACCGAAAGTGCCAGACCGAAGCCCAGCGCCTCGCCCTCGCTGATCCGGCCTGCGGGGATCGGGCGGTTGGCGGTGCGCCTCATCACGCTGTCGATATCGGCATCATACCACATGTTCAGTGCGCCGGAGGCACCGCCGCCCAGCGCGATAAACAAGATCGCCGTGAACGCTACGAAAGGGTGGACCGGAACGGGTGCGACAATCAGGCCGACCATTGCAGTAAAGACCACAAGCGACATGACACGCGGCTTCAGAAGCTGGACGAAGTCGCCAAAGCCCGCCTCCTTGCCGTGGTCGATGGCGCTGATGTCGGTCATCCTATCCCCCAGAAGCAGGCGCGCCGGTCAGCGCGCCACGTCCGATCAGTTCGAGGCGACCTGAACAGTCGCCGAAATACCGGCATCGGCGGTCTTGGTACGGGCAACCCAGTCTGCATAGACCTGCTCGGACACGACCTTCACGGTGATCGGCATATAGGCGTGATCCTTGCCACAAAGCTCCGAACACTGGCCGAAGTAAATGCCTTCCTTTTCGGCATTGAACCACAGTTCGGCAATCCGGCCCGGCACGGCATCTTGCTTCACCGCAAAGGCCGGGACCGCCCAGGCATGGATCACATCCGCTCCCGTGACCTGCACAACAACGGTTTTGCCGACCGGAACCACGACCGCATTGTCCGTCGCGAGCAGATATTCATCTTCCGCGTAGCCATTCGCGGCCAAAGCTGACTTGTCGAGCAGGAAGCTGTCGAAGGCGATGCCTTCATCGGGATATTCATAGGACCAGAACCACTGGTTGCCGGTCGCCTTGATCGTCACGTCGGCAACCGGGATTTCCTGTTGTTTGAACAGGATCGGCAGCGAGAATGAACCAAGTGTCACGAGAATCAGAACCGGGATCAGGGTCCAGACGATTTCCAGCGGCGTATTGTGGGTAAAGCGCGCCGGCGTCGGGTTCGAACGCTTGTTGAAGCGCAAGACCACGATGGCCAGAAGCACTGTAACCAGCGCCACAACGCCGATGCACAGATAGAGCAGCACCCCGTCAAGCCACTGCTGGTCGCGGGCAAGCTCTGTCGCTGCGGGCTGGAAACCAACGCCGTCCGCATGGGGCTTGCCCACGGTTTGCAGCCCCGTGATGCCATCCTGAGCGGCGGCCATCCCCGCCAGTGCCACCGAGGTGATGCCGGCCGCGAGGCCCGAAAGAATGTTTGCAAAACGCATGTCGTGTTCCCGTTCCTGCCGCAGCTTGTTCCGCCGCCCCCGCGCCACCATGTCCCATGCACGGAGCCGGTTGTATACCGGACTTCTAAAATCATATTAGTGGCAGGGCGACAAGCAAAACTGTCGCGGCTATGCGTCGCATTTTGACCGATATCAAGGACAGGACAGGGGACAGACATGACAGACGGCAGGTTTCGCCCGTTCGAAAGCCATCTGGATCAGGGGCGCGCCCTGTCGATTCTGCGTGGCGCGGTCGCAGGGGCAGACGATGGGGAGCTGTTCTTGGAACGCCGCCGGTCCGAAGGGCTGGTCTTTGATGACGGGCGGTTGAAGAACGCCAGCTACGACGCATCCGAAGGGTTTGGCCTGCGCGCCGTACGCGGCGACGTATCCGGCTACGGACATGCGTCCGAGATTTCCGAAGCCGCGCTGATGCGCGCCGCCGAAACCGCGCGGCTTGCGGTGGGCGATGGCGGCGGGATCCTGGCCGATGCGCCCACCGGCACCAACCGCAGGCTTTATAGCGATAGCGATCCGATGCTGGATGCGACCTTCGGCCTGAAGGTCGAGACGCTACGCGAGATCGACGCCTTTGCCCGCGCCCTCGATCCGCGTGTGGTTCAGGTGTCGGCCACCATCGCGGCCAGCCTGCAGGAGGTCTTCATCTTGCGGCCCGAAGGTGGGCTCGTCTCTGACATACGCCCGATGAGCAGGCTCAATATCTCGGTCATCGTCGAGGAGGGCGGCCGGCGCGAGTCGGGCAGCTACGGCGGTGGCGGGCGCACCGGGCTGACAGAGATGATGGCATCCGGCCACTGGCAGTCGGTCGCACACGAGGCTTTGCGCATCGCCCTTGTGAACCTGCGTGCGGTCGCCGCACCTGCGGGGGTGATGGATGTGGTCGTCGGCCCCGGCTGGCCGGGCGTTCTGTTGCACGAAGCAGTGGGTCACGGGCTCGAGGGCGACTTCAACCGCAAGAAAACTTCTGCTTTTGCCGGGCTCATGGGCCAGCGGATCGCGGCCCCCGGCGTGACGGTTCTGGACGATGGCACGATCCCCGACCGGCGCGGCTCGATCACTGTCGATGACGAGGGCACACCTTCGGCCAGAAATGTGCTGATCGAGGACGGGATTCTGGTCGGTTATATGCAAGATCGCCAGAATGCCCGCCTGATGGGGGTGACCCCCACCGGCAACGGCCGACGGGAAAGCCACGCCCATACTCCCATGCCGCGCATGACCAACACCTATATGCTGGGCGGCGGCGCGAAGCCTGCCGATATCCTCGCCGACCTGAAGGACGGCATCTATGCCGTGGGCTTCTCGGGCGGGCAGGTCGACATCACCAACGGCAAGTTCGTCTTCAACTGCACCGAAGCCTACCGGGTCAGGAACGGGGTGGTGGGCGAGCCGGTGAAGGGCGCGACGCTGATCGGCGACGGCGCGACGGCGCTGAAGCAGATCCGCGCGATCGGCAATGACATGGCGCTCGACCCCGGTATCGGCAATTGCGGCAAAGCGGGGCAATGGGTGCCCGTGGGCGTGGGCCAACCCACGCTGATGATCGGTGGGCTGACGGTGGGCGGTTCTGCCGCCTAACGTTTGTCCATCCGACGTTTGTTGGGCGCATTTCCTTGGGTCATGGATTCCACCGTTGCCGCTGTGCGGCTATGACCGGTAGCTTCAGCATGACCACCGATCAGGTCGCGTCGCAAAAGGACATATCAGTGAGGCGTTTTTTCCTACCCGCCCTGCTGGCAGCATTTGCCAGCACCGCCGCCGCGCAATCCTTGCCCCTCATCGTCGAAGGCAACTGGCAGCCCCCGGACAGCGCCAACCAATTCCGCGCCGAACTGACGGAAGAGGGCGATTTCGCCCGCCTGCGCATCTACGATCAGGGCGCGACCGAACCAGTGCTGGATGTAGCGGAGTTCGTGCAGGTTATGGCCATCGCCCCGGATTCGGTGACGTGGCTGGAAAGCGTTCCGGGCGGTCTCAGAATCATCAGCGACAGCCCGACGAATGCCCACCCCTTCCGCGAGGAGATCATCTTGCAGCGCGCAGGCGGCAAGATCATCATCGCCCGCTCTTTCACCAACTGGGTAGAAGAGCCTTTCACCGACGAGTACGGCGTCGATTATGTGCCCGCCCAGCCCGGCGCGCTGCGCACCTGCACGGTGGATTTTCTGGATGGCACGGTTGATTGGTCCGGCGAAATGCAGCCCCTGCCCGATCTGTCTGCCGATGATACGCTCGCCAAGAATTGGGGATACGGGCGCGTCTACAGTCTGGGACTGTGCAAACCCTATGCCGATGCACAGCCCGCCCCTTGAACCGGCCCTGAATCCGAACGGAAGGATAGTCTCATGAAGTACCTGCCCCTCGCTTTCGTGCTGGCCGCAACAACGGCCCATGCCGAAACGGTGCTGAGCGATGTGACCGGCAACTGGGCCGCGCCCGAAAACAACGGTTACTTTTACCGGGCCGTTCTGACCAGCGATGGCGATTATCTGCGCCTGCGCATCTACGAAGGCATGGCCGCCGACACGCTCGAAGCCGAGCCGATGTTCGACAACCCAAAGATCGCCTATGCGACAGGGTCCACCCCCGGCGGCAAGGATTGGCTTGAAGTCGGGCCAACCGGCGCGCTCCTTCTCAACAGCGTCACTGTGAACGAGGGCTATGTCTATTCCGACCAGCTCACGCTCAGCCACATGGACAATATGATTGCCGCCATGTCCTACTGGCATTCGAACAACGGACCGGATGCGGCTGCCACGGTGCCCGACGATCCTTTCACCTGCTGGGCCGAGGGCTGCTATTCCTGCGCGGCGGATCTGTGGAATGGCACCGCCGTCGCCGGTGGGGACCAGATCACTGCGGGTCAGGGGCTCTACGAAGAACTCAATGCCTCGTTCTGGACACCCGAAAGCATTTACGACCTGGGCTTTTGCCCCGCCCCGAACTGAGGATTGCGCCATGTACCGGCTTTGCCTGATCGCCGCGCTGGCGGCCGCCCTGCCCGCCCATGCCGGCGATGAACTGGCCCGCGTCACCGGCACATGGGCCGATGGCACGGGATATACCGCCATCGTGACCGGAGATGGCGAAGAAGGGCAGGCTCGCATCATGATCTACGCCGATGGCGGCAATGACCCCTTGGTCGACAACCCGCACCTGACCGGCATTTTCGATGATGTGAGCCTGACCGCCGAAGCGGACGGCACTTTGGTTGTCAAAACCCACGCGCTCATCCCCGATCAGGTCGATTTCAACGAGATACTGACCATTGGTCAATGGGATGGCGAAATCGCCGTGCGCCGCTATCAGATTCTGTTCGGCGATCCTGCCACGCCGGATCAGCCGCCACGCCCCTATTGCGATGCGAATGTAGTTCAGGGCGAAATCGACTGGGCGGACATGGACGGTGAACGCGACGCGGGGGGGCCCCTGCCCTCTGCCGCAGACATGCGCCTTCAGGACTGGAGTATGATCCGTTCCGTCGATGTCGAGGCGCTCGCGCTCTGCCCGGCCTATGGCTGAAAATTTTCGGGAAACGGTCAAGTTGCACGCGAATCGTAACGATTGATTAACCTTACGGTTGATAAGTTGACCTTGCGAATGAGGCGAAGGCACGAGGGACAAGGTTTGTTTTCTTACCCCACCCCCTTCACCCCACCCACCACGGAAGATGACAGACTGTCGTGGCTCCGTCTCATTCGCTCCCGCCGCATCGGGGTTCAGACCTTCTGGCGGCTGATCGAAGAGCATGGATCGGCGCGGGCCGCGCTGATCGCCCTTCCCGAAATCGCGCGCGCCGCCGGGGTTCAGGCCTACGAGCCCTGCCCCGAAGGCGTCGCGCTGGCCGAACTGAAGGCCGCATCCCGTGCTGGCGCGCGGATGCTGTGCAAAGGGGCCGCGGATTATCCCGCCGGTCTGGCGCAGATCGGTGATGCGCCGCCGGTGCTGTGGGCGCGCGGCGACCTGAAAGTCTTGCAAAAACCGATGGTAGCGCTTGTCGGCGCGCGCAATGCCTCCTCCCTCGGCACGCGCATGGCGCGCAAACTGGCCGAAGACCTGTCGTTGGCGGGGGTTTGCGTGGTGTCGGGCCTGGCGCGTGGCGTCGATGCTGCCGCCCATCTGGCCGCCCTGCCGGGCGGCACCGTGGCTGTGCTGGCGGGCGGCGTAGATGTAATCTATCCGGCCGAAAACACGGGCCTTGCCGATCAGATCGCCCGGCAGGGCCTGATCCTGTCCGAACAGCCCATGGGACTTGCGCCCCTTGCCCGGCATTTTCCGCTGCGCAACCGCATCATATCGGGTCTGTGCCGCGCGGTGGTGGTGGTAGAAGCCGCCCTTCAGTCGGGCAGTCTGATCACCGCGCGCTCTGCGCTCGATCAGGGGCGCGACGTTCTGGCTGTGCCCGGCCATCCGTTTGACGGGCGGGCGGGCGGCTGCAACCTCTTGATCCGCGATGGCGCAACCCTGGTGCGCGGCAGCGAGGATGTGCTGGCTGTTCTGGACCTGCCGCCCCGTGCCC
>DAORUY010000184.1:0-5945 GCA_035433445.1 Paracoccaceae bacterium | reverse complement strand
CTGCATCGCCACAAATGAAGAACGGGACCCGGTTGGGTCCCGCTCAATTTTGCTCGCTGTCGGACGGGCCGACTATCTCATTGCCGGCGACGCTAGTTTGCAATCCCGCGCGCGTCAACACGAAAAACAATGATAGCGATAAACCCATAGTTGCCAGAATTTAAACGAAAAAAGCCGCGCCTTTGCAGGCGCGGCCAGTCCGACAGGGAGGAAATGATCCAAACGCACGCGCCCGGATCACGCGAAGACTGGCACGGCAAGGTTAAGAATGTATTGTAAGAGCCGTCCTGACCCCCGAGGGGTCGCACTTCCGAGAATCAGGGGTAAATCGTGCAGACAGAATTGACGGGGCAGGGAATATTCGCGGGCGGTGGCGGTGAGGGCTATGTGCTGCCGCAAGAACTGCTTTCCAAATATGGCAACCGCCATGGCCTGATCGCCGGGGCGACCGGGACCGGCAAAACCGTGACCCTTCAGGTGCTGGCCGAGGGTTTCTCGCAGGCGGGGGTTCCGGTCTTCATGGCCGACGTGAAGGGGGATCTGGCGGGGATTGCCCGCGCGGGATCCGAAAGCCACAAGCTGCACGAGGCCTTTTCGAAACGTGCCGCGACCATCGGCTATCAGCTTTCCTACAAGAATTTCCCGGTCGTCTTTTGGGACATATTCGGCGAGCAGGGCCACTCGGTCCGCACCACTATCTCTGAAATGGGGCCGCTTCTGTTGTCGCGATTGCTGGACCTCAGCGAGCCGCAGGAGGGCGTTCTGAACATCGCCTTCCGCATCGCTGACGAGGAAGGTCTGGCGCTTCTCGATCTGAAGGATTTGCAGGCCATGCTGGTCTGGATCGGCCAGAATGCCGCCGAGATCGGCCTGCGCTACGGCAATGTGGCGCCCGCGACCATCGGCGCGATCCAGCGGCAGCTTTTGGTCCTGGAAAATCAGGGTGGCCTGAACCTGTTCGGCGAACCGGCGCTGGAGCTTTCGGACATGATGCGGCTGGCGCCCGACGGGCGCGGGCAGATCAACGTCCTGGCCGCCGACAAGCTGATGGGCTCGCCCCGGCTTTATGCAACCTTCCTTCTGTGGCTTCTGTCGGAGCTTTTCGAAAACTTGCCCGAAGTGGGCGACCCTGACCGTCCGAAATTCGTCTTCTTCTTCGACGAGGCGCATCTTCTGTTCGAAGACGCACCGAAGGCGCTGGTCGACAAGGTGGAACAGGTCGCGCGTCTGATCCGGTCCAAGGGTGTGGGCGTCTATTTTATCACCCAGAACCCGGCCGATATTCCCGACGATATCCTGGGACAGCTGGGCAACCGGGTGCAGCATGCGCTGCGTGCCTTTACCGCCAAGGATCAGCAGGATTTGCGGCGCGCGGCGGAAAATTATCGCCCCAATCCGCGTTTCGACACTGAAACCGCGATCAAGGAAGTGGGCGTGGGTGAGGCCGTGACCTCATTCCTGGAGGCCAAGGGCGCCCCCGGCATGATCGAACGCACGCTGATCCGACCGCCCTGCAGCCAGCTTGGGCCGATCACCCCGGACGAGCGGGCGGCTGCGATGGCGGCCTCGGGCCTTGGTGGAAAGTATGATCTGGCTTTCGACCGGGATTCCGCCTTCGAGGAGCTTCAGGCCCGGGCCGAGGAGGCCGCAAGAGAGGCGAGCGAAGCCGAGGCGAAAGCCGCGCAGGCGAAGGAAGAGGAACAAGCCTACAAACAGGGGCGCCGGTACGACGATCAAAGCCCCTGGGGCAGCACGACCAAGGCGCCGCGTTCGTCCTCGCGGTCCGACAGCCTGGCCACGACCTTCGGCAAAAGCCTTGCCCGGCAGTTGGGCACCAAGACGGGGCAGGCACTGGTGCGGGGGGTGCTGGGCAGCCTTTTCAAATCGCGCTGAGGTGTCTCGCAGAGGCGTCCCACCGTGGGACGCTTTGCAGATTGTAAGAAATCAATAGGTTACAGAGGGGTTTTCATTCTCTGTTAACCTATTGACCCTGACCAAGCCTGTACGGCAACCGGGGTTGCACCCTATCCCAGCGCTTTCACGGCGCGGGTGATCCCGTCGAGGGTCAGCGGAAACATGCGGTTCTCGAAGATCCGGCCGATCATGCCGACGGACTGGGTATGGGGCCAGTAGCGTTCGGGCAGCGGGTTCAGCCAGACATTCGCCGGCCATTGTTCGCGCGCGCGGGCCAGCCAGACCTGACCGGCCTCGGCGTTCCAATGTTCATTAGCGCCGCCGGGATGGGCGATTTCATAGGGTGACATCGAGGCATCGCCCACGAAGATCGCCCGATAATCGGCCCCGTAGGTTCTGAGTACCTCCCATGTCGGGATCTGCTGGTCCCAGCGGCGATGGTTGTCGCGCCACAGGCCTTCGTAAAGGCAGTTGTGGAAGTAGTAATATTCCAGATGCTTGAATTCGGCGCGGGCGGCTGAAAACAGTTCCTCCACCACCCGGATATGGGGGTCCATCGAACCGCCCACGTCGAAAAACAGGATGACCTTGACCGCGTTGTGCCGTTCGGGCCGGGTCTGCACATCCAGATAGCCATGTTCGGCGGTCGCCCGGATGGTGCCGGGCAGGTCAAGCTCGTCCGCCGCCCCCTGACGCGCCCAGCGGCGCAGGCGTTTCAGCGCGACCTTGATGTTACGGGTGCCCAGTTCAACCGTATCGTCGAGATTGCGGAACTCGCGTTTGTCCCAGACTTTCACCGCACGCTGGTTGCGGCTTTCGGCCTGCCCGATGCGAACCCCTTCGGGGTTATAGCCGTAGGCACCGAAGGGGGAGGTGCCGCCGGTGCCGATCCATTTGTTGCCACCCTGATGACGGCCCTTCTGTTCCTCCAACCGTTTCTTCAGCGTTTCCATCAACTTGTCGAAACCGCCAAGCGCTGCGACTTCGGCCTTCTCTTCGGGCGTCAGGGTGCGTTCGATCAGCTTTTCTAGCCATTCTTGCGGCAGGTCGATCGCGTCCAGCACCTGTTCGGGACTGACGCCTTCCAATCCTTTGAAGCAGGCGGCAAAGGCGCGGTCGAAACGGTCCAGATGGCGTTCATCCTTCACCATGGCGGTGCGCGCCAGATAGTAGAATCCGTCAATGTCATAGGTGGCCAGGCCCACCGACAGCCCCTCCAAAAACGCCAGATATTCGCGCAGCGACACCGGAATGCCCGCCTCGCGCAGCCTGTCGAAGAAGGGGGCGAACATCGCGGCCCTAGCCCATCCGGTGTAAGATGATGGTCGCGAACAGTCCCAGCAGGGCGAAGATGATCGCATAGACCAGCGCATATTGGGCGATGTCGAAGCCGTTACCCCCCCTGCGGCGGGCCTGCAAGGCCCCCATAAGCGCGCCGAACAGGAGTGCGGGGAAGAAGATCATGGGTTTGGCTTTCCGGCAGTGTCGGCCAAGGCGTCAATCAGGGCCAGACGCCGCCTGACCTCGGCGTCGGACGCCATGCCATAACGCGCCCACCCCAGACTGTCGAGCCTGACGGGACGGGCGGCATCGGTCTGACCCAGACGTTCCAGCGCCTCGGCCTTGACCATCAAGAGCCCGGCAAGAAGGGCGGCATTGCGGCCCGCCTTGGCCGCAGGGACCGACGCATCGCTGAGGGCCAGGGCGCGATCCCATTCCCCCACCGACAGCAGGAACATCGCGAGCTGAAGGTCGGCATGCGCCGCATGCAGCGGCAGGCCCTGCCCATGGTAAAGCGCGGAGGCATTGCTGAAGGCGGCACGGGCCAGGTTCGCATCCTCGCGCCCCGTCACCCGGCCGAGCGTCAGCCAGGCAAAGCCGGTGCGCCCGTCTTGCCAACCTTGTGCTATTTCAAGCGCTTGCCGCGCGGCCTGCTGGCGACCGGTTGGCGAATTGCCGGGGCCAAGGGCGCGGGCGATGGCGTCGCGGAAGGCGCGCGGCGTGGGCGCGGCGGGGGTCCCGGCGCGGTTGCCCGCCGGGTTCAGCCGGGCAAAGATTGCAGGCAGGCGTGCGGCGACCTCGCCCTCGCTCATCCCCGGGGTCAGTTCGGGGGCATAGGTGGCGCGCAGGATCAGCATGTCGAAGCCGGTCAGCACACCTTCGATATTGTCGTCGTTGAAGACGGAATCTGGCAGCCGGAAAAGATCATTCAGCGGCCCGAGCGTCTGGGCCAGTTCCTCATGCAGGCAATCGCGGATCTCCTGTGGCCCGGTGTCGGAGGGGATGAAGATCGTCGCTTGGGTACGGTGGACATAATCGGTCCAGTCGAGCGTCGCGGCCCCGGCGCGCCGGTAAGCGGCAAAGGAGGAAACGCGCGGCGCGACAAAGCAGGCCGCGTCGCGTGCCCGCGCCTGAAGCTTGCGGCGGGGCAGGAATTCGATGGTGATGGCCGCTTGCGTTCCGGCCGGGGCCATGGACAGGGCAAGCCCGGCCTCGGCGCGCAGTCGGGCCAGAAGTTCGGCCAGATCGGTGCGCGCGCTGGCGGGAACCTGACCGGCAAGCGCCACGGTCATCGGCCCGTCGAAGCGGGAGAATGCCGCGAGCGGGCGGCCGGTTTCCAGCCGGAAAGAGAGGTCGAGAAAATCCTGCGCCATCTCGTCATTCGCGCGGCGGGCGGGGGCTGCGGGGCCGGACGGGAAGCGGCGCATGGGCGGCAGGGCTTGCATCCCGGCCGGGGCAATCGCCGAGCGTTCCGCCGACGGGGGCGCGGGCAGCCCGCCACAGCCCGAGAGCAGGGCAGCACACAAAGCGGCCCGCCCCAGCGCGCGCAGCGGCCTTTTGCCTGACATGTTGTTTTCTCCTGCCCGTTGTTTGATCGGACGCTAGCGCGCGCACGCGCCAATGCGAAGGGGGTATTAGCCGAAGTGCGCGCGGTGAACGGGCGCAATCAGCGGGCGCTGCGCCACCCGGTCGGACAGGCGTTTGATCTTGGGGCAATGGTCGGCAAGCCAGTCAGCCTCGACCCATTGCGTCAGCATCCACAGATAGATGTCGAGCATGCTGAGCCGGTCGCAGCAGGCAAAGGGCGTGTCGCCAAGTGTGGCTTCGTAAAGTTCGTAGTGGCGCTTCACATACTCTTCCGCCGCGCGTTCCACCGCATCCGCGCAGGCCGGATCGGCCGTATAGCGGTCGGGGTAATAGTGGCGCAGTTCACCTTCGTAGATGTTGGCCTGAAGGAACAAAAGCCAGCGGTCATGATGGGCGCGCGCGAAGCTGCCCGGCGGGGGGGCAAGCCCGGCCGCCGGGAAAGCGTCGGCGACATGCAGCAAGATCGCGGTCGCTTCGGCGATGGCGGTGCCGTCGGGCAGGACAAGTGCGGGAACCTGACCGCGCGGATTGATGGCGAGATAGCCGGCTCGCTCCGCCTCGGCCCGGTCAAAGGGAACGTCGATCAGGTCGATGTCCACGCCCGCCTCGGCGAAAGCGGCCTCTGGCGCCGCGGATCCTGTGCCCTTGCGGCCGTGCAGCTTGTATCTTCCCGTCATTGCGTTCTCCGTCACCCCCGGCGTGCCAGAAAGGCCAACCGTTCGAAGAGTGCCACATCCTGCTCGTTCTTGAGAAGCGCGCCGTGAAGTTTCGGCAAAAGATGCCGGGGATCACGCTTCATGTCTTCGGGTGTCAGATCTTCGGCCAAGAGAAGCTTCAACCAGTCCAGAACCTCGCTGGTGGAGGGTTTCTTCTTCAGTCCGGGGGTTTCGCGGATCTCGTAAAACTGGGTCAGCGCTTCGGTCAGGAGCGACTGTTTGATGCCGGGGAAATGCACTTCAACGATCTGCTTCAACACTTCCGCATCGGGGAAACGGATATAGTGGAAGAAACAGCGGCGCAGGAAGGCGTCGGGCAGTTCCTTTTCATTGTTCGAGGTAATGATGATCACGGGGCGATGCTTCGCGCGGATCGTTTCGCCCGTCTCGTAGACGTGGAACTCCATCCGGTCGAGTTCCTGCAAAAGGTCGTTCGGAAACTCGATG
>DAORUY010000183.1:0-5946 GCA_035433445.1 Paracoccaceae bacterium | reverse complement strand
TATCAGATGTTACGCTGGGCGGGCGTGGCTTATCTCTTGTGGCTCGCCTGGGACGGCTGGCGCGGCGGGGGGGCGGACGGCGCACTGGCCGCACCGGGCTCCTCGCGCGCCGTCTATTTTCGCCGGGGGTTGATCACCAATTTGCTGAATCCCAAGGCGGCAGTGTTCTACATCGCGGTCCTGCCGGGATTTCTGGCCCCTACAGGGTCGGTTCTGGCCGAAACGCTCAGCCTGACGGCGATCTATGTAATCGTGGCCACCCTCATCCATGCCGCCATCGTGACCGCCGCGGCCGTGGCGCAATACTGGCTGGATGATCCGGTACGAGAACGCAGGCTCAGACGGACACTGTCGGCAGCACTTGGCCTGGTCGCGCTGTGGTTTGCCTGGAAAACCGGCCAGTAGCGCGGTGCGCCGGTCAGCCGCCGCGCACCACCTCGATCATGCGGGCAACGTTATCGGGGTTGGCGTCGGGCGTGATTCCGTGACCAAGGTTGAAAATGTGCGGCCCCTTGCCAAAGGCTGCAAGGATGCGCCGGATGTCATCATCCATTGCCTCGCCCCCTGACACCATGTGATGCGGCGCCAGATTGCCCTGCACGCAGCCGTCCGTCTGGACATGCGCGGCTGCCCATTCCGCCGACACCGAATTGTCCAGCGCCACACAATCCGCCCCTGAGGCGCGGGCAAATCCCACATAGCCCTGCCCCGCCTCGCGCGGGAAGGCGATGACCGGTAGGCTAGGATGGCGCGCTTTGAGGGCGGCAATGATCCGCTGCGTGGGCTTCAGCGCAAAATCGGTAAAATCCTGACCTTTGAGCGACCCGGCCCAGCTGTCGAAGAGCTTCACCACCTCGGCCCCAGCCTGAACCTGCATCGACAGATAGTCCACCGTCGCCTCGGTCAGAAGGTCGATGAGCTTTTGGAACAGCGCCCGGTCAGCCTGTTTCAACGCATGGGCTGGCCCCTGATCCGGCGTGCCACGCCCGGCGATCATGTAAGTGGCAACAGTCCAGGGTGCGCCCGCAAAGCCGATCAGCGTCGTCTCCGCCGGCAGTTCGCGCGACAGGAGGCGAACGGTTTCATAGACCGGGGACAGGGTATCATGGATCGCATCGATCGACCGCAGCGCCGCAAAGTCGGCGTCAGTTGTCACGGTGGACAGGCGCGGCCCCTCGCCCGTCTCGAACCAGAGTTTCGCGCCAAGCGCCTGACAGATCAGCAAGATATCGGCAAAGAGAATCGCCGCATCGAACCCGTAGCGGCGGATCGGCTGCAACGTCACCTCGGCCGCCAGATCCGGTGTGTAACAGAGCGACAGGAAATCCCCCGCCTGCGCCCGCGTAGCGCGATATTCGGGCAGATAGCGCCCGGCCTGCCGCATCATCCAGATGGGGGGCACGGGCAGCCGTTCACCGGCAAGCGCGCGCAGGATGGTCTTGGTCATCGGTCGCCTCCTTGAGCCTGCCCCTTCAAGGTCGCCTGCGACGCGATGTCAAGCGCCGTGGCTCCTTCCCCCCATTGCGCGGCCTCATGTCGCGGGCTATGTGCGGCCCATGCAGATGCCTTCGCCTCAATCGCCCCTGAAGATCGGCACGCGCGGATCGCCGCTCGCGCTGGCACAGGCGCATGAAACGCGCGCGCGGCTGGGCGCGGCCTTCGCCCTGCCCGAATCTGCTTTCGAGATCGTCGTGATCAAGACCACCGGCGACCGCGTGCAGGACCGCCCGCTGAAGGAAATCGGCGGCAAGGGCCTGTTCACGCGCGAAATCGAGGATGCGCTTCTGGACGGCTCGATCGACATCGCCGTCCATTCGATGAAAGACATGCCGACCTTGCAGCCCGCCGGGCTGGCGCTGGATTGTTACCTGCCGCGCGAAGATGTGCGCGACGCGTTCGTCTCGCCCCGCATCGCACGGCTGGCCGATCTGCCACAGGGCGCAACCGTCGGATCATCAAGCCTCAGGCGGCGCGCGCAACTGGCCCACCGGCGGCCTGACCTGAAGTTGGTCGAGTTTCGCGGCAATGTGCAGACCCGCCTGCGCAAGCTTGACGAAGGTGTGGCTGCGGCCACCTTCCTCGCGATGGCCGGACTGAACCGCTTGGGCATGGCCCATGTCGCCCGTTCTGCCATCGAGGTGGAGGAGATGCTGCCCGCCGTAGCTCAGGGCGCCATCGGCATCGAACGCCGGGCAAATGACGCGCGGGCCGAAGGGCTTCTGGCCGCGATCCATGACCGCCTGACAGGCGAACGCCTTGCGGCCGAACGTGCCTTTCTCGCCGCGCTCGACGGATCTTGCCAAACGCCCATTGCCGGGCTGGCGGTGCATGAAGGCGCGGCTCTCTATCTGCGCGGTGAAATCCTGCGCCCGGACGGGTCGGACGTGATCCGGGGCGAGCGTCGGGCTTCCGTAACGGATGCGACTGATGCTGGCCGCGATCTGGCACGCGAACTCCTTGCACAAGCCCCGGCCGGATTCTTCGACTGGCGTTGAAGGGGGCCCTGCCCCGCGCGGCACACCCCTCAATCCGGAATGACTTTTCCCGGATTGAGAATCCCCGCCGGATCGAGCGCCGCCTTCACGGCGCGCATGACCTCCAGCGCGACCGGGTCCTTGCGCCGCGCCATGGATTTCTTCTTCGACAGGCCGATCCCATGTTCGGCTGAAAAACTGCCGCCAAGCTCTGCGACGATATCCTCCACCCCTTCGATGATCCTGTCCTTCAATTCCGGGTCATCCGATGTCGCAAGGACCGAATAATGCAAATTGCCATCACCCAGATGCGCCACAGTCACGGTGCCTGCCGCCGGATCAACCTCGGCCAGACGGTGCAGAGCAAGCGTCAGGAACCGCCCAACCTGATCGAGCGGCACTGAAATATCGGTGTCGACCGTCGGCCCCGCCCCCATCATGATTTCCGCCGCCGCTTCCCGCCGCGCCCAGATCGCATTTCGCTGCGCTTCGGACCGGGCGAGATAGGCATCGGTGATACTCCCCTCCTCCATCAGACCCGCTAGCGTTTCTTCAAGCAGGCGGGCGAGCGGGATTTGCCCTTCATCATCGGGCAAGGCATCGCGCGGGGCGCTGACGCCAAGCTCGACAAGGATCGTCACATCATGCGCAACCGGGAATGGCAGGCCTAGATCGGGGCGCACCCGCATAAGTCGTTCCTGATAGGTGCGGGGCATGAATTCGAACGCCTCCACCAACCCGCCCGTCACCGCCTGCAAGCGGTTGAGAAGGTCGAGCGCCGCATCAAGATCGGACACGGCCAGCATCGCGGTGGCATGGGCGCGCGCCGCTGGCACCAGCTTCATCACCGCGGCAGTGATCACCCCGAGCGTGCCTTCTGCGCCGATGAAAAGCTGCTTCAGGTCATAGCCCGAATTGTCCTTGTGGAGTTCGCTCATCAGGTTCATCACCCTTCCGTCGGCCAATACCACCTCCAGCCCCAGGCACAGCGCGCGGGTCGAACCATAGCGCAGCACGTTCGACCCGCCCGCATTGGTCGACAGAACCCCGCCGATCATGGCTGACCCCCGCGCGCCGAACCAGAGCGGGAAGTAAAGCCCCTCTGCCGCTGCCGCATCATGCAGCTGCGACAAGATCACGCCCGCCTCGACAATCGCCAGCCGGGCCGAAGGCTTGACCGCGCGGATGCGGTTCATCCGCTCGACCGATAGCACCAGCTTACCTTCCGCCTCTCCCGCGCCGGTGATCCCGGTTCGTCCAGCAATCGGCACGACCGGCACCCCTTCAGCATGGGCAAGCGCCATGACCGCCGCCACCTCTGCCGTCGATCCGGGTCTGACCACGGCCAGGGGCTGCCAAGCATATTCCCCCATCCAGTCCCGCGCATAGGGGGCACAATCGACCCCGGTCAACAGATTGGTGGGACCGACGATTGCGGCAAGACGTTCCAGAAACAGCATGGGAATCCTCCTGATATGGCGCAAGTCAACATTTCCTGACGCGATCTGACCAGAGCCTTTCGGCGCGCCGCGCGAGGATCGGTCAAGCGAGGGAGGCCCGCATGACCCAGTCGAACGACCCGCTTCTGCAACCCTACCGGCTGAAGCACCTGACATTGAAGAACCGGATCATGACGACAAGCCATGAACCCGCCTATCCCGAAGACGGGATGCCGAAGGATCGTTACCGGCTTTACCATCTGGAGCGGGCCAAGGCAGGCGTCGCCCTGACAATGACGGCGGGGTCCGCCGCCGTATCGAAAGACAGCCCCCCGGTTTTCAACAATATCCTGGCCTACAAGGACGAGGTCGTCGGCTGGATGAAGCGTCTGGCCGACGACTGCCATGAACAGGGCTGCGCGGTGATGATCCAGCTGACCCACCTTGGCCGCCGCACCCGCTGGGACAAGGGCGACTGGCTGCCGGTGGTGGCCGCCGGACCGGACCGCGAACCATCCCACCGCGCCTTTCCGAAGGTGATCGAGGACTGGGACATCGACCGCATTGTCCAGGATTATGCCGACGCGGCCGAACGGATGCAGGCAGCGGGCCTCGATGGGGTGGAGTTCGAATGTTACGGGCACCTGATGGATCAATTCATGTCGCCCCTGACCAACGCCCTTCCCGCACCGTACGGCGGCAGCTTCGAAAACCGCGCGCGGTTCGCGTTGGACGTGCTGGCGGCCTGTCGCAAGCGGATTGGTGACAAGTTCCTGCTGGGCGTCCGCTATACGGCGGACGAGGCGTATCTGGGCGGCATCACCGAAGATGAGGGCGTCGCGATTGCGAAGCTCTTCAAAGCGTCGAACCTGGTGGATTTCGTCAATATCATCCGGGGCCGCATCCATACCGATCCGGCCATGACCGATGTGATTCCGATCCATGGCATGAAATCGGCCCCGCATCTGGATTTCGCCGGCCGCATCCGGGCCGAGGTTGGCCTGCCCACCTTCCACGCCGCGCGCATCCCGGATGTGGCCACGGCACGCCATGCTGTTGCGTCCGGCAAACTCGACATGGTGGGCATGACGCGGGCGCACATGGCCGACCCGCATATCGTACGGAAGATCGAAGAAGGCCGCGAGGAAGACATTCGCCCCTGTGTGGGCGCGACCTATTGCCTGGACCGGATCTATCAGGGCGGCATGGCACTTTGCATCCACAACCCCGCCACCGGGCGGGAAGAAACGATGCCCCATACCGTGCCGAAGGCTGAGGGGCGCAAACGTGTGGTCGTGGTCGGTGCCGGGCCAGCGGGGCTGGAAGCCGCGCGCGTTGCCGCCGAACGCGGCCACCATGTCACCGTGCTGGAAGCAGCGGACAAGCCGGGCGGACAGGTGCTGTTGACCGCTCAGTCCCCCCGACGGCGCGAACTGATCGGGATCATTGACTGGCGCATGGCGCAATGCGCGGCCCGCGATGTGGACTTCCGCTTCAATGCCTGGGCCGAGGCTGCCGATGTGCTGGCCGAAAAGCCGGATGTGGTCATCGTCGCCACCGGCGGCTTGCCCACGCCCGACGTGATAGAGAGCGGCAATGACCTGACGGTCAGTGCCTGGGACATCCTTTCAGGCGATGTAAAGCCCGGATCGAACGTGCTCCTCTATGATGATGCGGGCGATCATACGGCAATGCAGGCCGCCCAACTGATCGCCGAATCCGGCGCGACGGTGGAGGTGATGACCCCGGACAGGACCTTTGCCCCCGAAGTGATGGCGATGAACCTTGTGCCCTACATGCGCGCCATGCAGGACAAGAAGGTGACATTCACCGTGACCTACCGACTGACATCTGTCGAAAGGGTCGGCAATCAGCTGAAGGCGATCGTTGGTTCGGACTACATGCCGCTGTCCCGCGAGGCGTTTTACGATCAGGTCGTGGTCAATCACGGAACCCAGCCGCTCGCCGATCTCTATTTCGATCTCAAGCCCCTGTCGGGCAATCTGGGCGCGGTGGACTATGATGCGTTGACG
>DAORUY010000182.1:0-5958 GCA_035433445.1 Paracoccaceae bacterium | reverse complement strand
TCACCAATACAGCCCCCGTCGACGCTCCTCGCGGCGCGGGCCGTCCCGAGGCGACCTATAGCCTTGAGCGGATCATTGACAAGATGTGCCGCGAACTGAACCTTGACCCGTTCGAAGTGCGTCGCAAGAACTTCGTCACCACCGACATGTTCCCGTATACCTCGCCGGTCGGGCTGGTGTATGACACCGGCAATTACCATGCCACGCTCGACAAAGCGATGGAGATGGCCGATGTCGCGGGCTTTGCCACACGCCGCGCCGACAGCGCCAAGCGCGGCAAACTGCGCGGCATGGGGCTTTCCACCTGGATCGAAGCCTGCGGGATCGCCCCGTCGAATCTGGTGGGCGTTCTGGGGTCGCGGGTCGGTCTTTTTGACGCGGCGACGGTTCGGGTGAACGCGACCGGGAATATCAGCGTGATGGTCGGGGCCCACAGTCACGGGCAAGGACACGAGACGGTCTTCGCGCAGATCGTGGCGGAAAAACTGGGTGTTCCCGAAGCATCGGTCGAGATCGTGCATGGCGACACGTCGAAGATCCCCTTCGGCATGGGGTCCTACGGATCGCGCAGCCTTGCCGTCTGCGGTGTGGCCATGACCAAGGCCATCGACAAGATCGTGGCCAAGGGCAAGAAGATCGCGGCCCATATGCTTGAAGCGTCGGAGGAGGATATTTCCTTCGAGGACGGCAAGTTCAGCGTCGCGGGCACCGACAAGGCCAAGACCTTCGGCGAGATCGCCTTTTCGGCCTATGTCCCACACAATTACCCGCTGGAAACGCTGGAACCGGGGCTGGAGGAAACCGCCTTCTACGACCCGGCCAACTTCACCTACCCCGCAGGCGCCTATATCTGCGAGGTGGAGGTCGATGCCGATACCGGCAAGGTCGATGTGGTCGCGTTCCACTGCGCGGATGATTTCGGCAATGTGATGAACCCGATGATCGTCGAGGGGCAGGTGCACGGCGGCGTCGGTCAGGGGATCGGCCAGGCTTTGTGTGAAAACACGACCTATGACGAAAACGGCCAGCTTCTGACCGGCTCCTACATGGATTATGCGATGCCGCGGGCGGACGATGTGCCCTTCTACAACGTCGATTATTCCTGCCAGACCCCCTGCACGCACAACCCCCTTGGGGTGAAAGGCTGCGGCGAGGCAGGGGCAATCGGGTCGCCACCGGCAGTCGTCAACGCGGTCATAGACGCACTGCAACACGGCGGGCACACCCACGTCAAACATATCGACATGCCGGTTTCACCCAATCGGGTGTGGTCGGCGATCAACGGCAACTGAGGGAGGCCAGGATGCACAATTTCGACTTCGTGAAACCCGCCTCCATCGCCGATGCGGTCAAGGCCATGTCGGCGGATGGCGCGCAGGCGCTGTCGGGCGGGCAGACGCTGATGCCCACGATGAAGCAGCGGCTGGCGGCGCCTTCGGTTCTGGTCAGCCTGACCGGCATCCCCGAGATGAAGGGCGTCTGCCTGAATGGGCGCGTGCTTGAGATCGGCGCCGCCACCCCACATGCTGTGGTGGCCGCAGAGGCGGCGGCGCACTATCCGGCGCTGTCCAAGCTCGCAGGCGGGATCGGCGATCCGGCGGTGCGCAATCGCGGCACCATCGGCGGATCACTCGCCAACAACGACCCGTCGGCCTGCTATCCGTCGGCCGTTCTTGCTTCGGGCGCGACGGTCGTCACCAACCGGCGTGAGATTGCGGCGGACGATTATTTTCAGGGCCTGTTCTCGACAGCGCTGGAGGAAGGCGAGATCATCACTCTCGTCCGCTTCCCGATCCCTGACCGGGCCGCTTATGCCAAGTTCGACCAACCCGCATCACGCTTTGCGCTGACCGGGGCATTCGTGGCGAAATATGTGGGCGGCGTGCGGGTGGCGATCACCGGCGCCTCCGAAGGCGGGGTCTTCCGCTGGACGGATGCGGAAGCCGCATTGTCGCGCGACTTCTCGGCTGGGGCGCTTGCGGGGCTTAAGGCTCCCGCCGACGGCATGATCAGCGATCTGCACGGCAGTTCGGCCTATCGCGCCAATCTGGTCAAGGTGATGACCGGGCGGGCGGTGCAGGCGGCCTGACCCAAAGGATCAAGGCAGAAGGGCCGGAGCCGTGGAAACACAGCTTCGGCCTTTTGCGTGGTGCCGCACCACATCCCCAGTCGTCGGCGATTCAGTATCCGTCGGCCCAAATAGAAACGGGCGGCGCAGTGCGCCGCCCGTTCCGAAATCTGCTGCAAGCGCGGCTCAGGCCAGCGCGAGGTTCGTCGCCGATTCACGACCGTCACGGCCGGCTTCGATGTCGAAGGTCACTTTCTGACCGTCGCGCAGTTCACGGATGCCAGCGCGTTCCAGCGCGGTGATGTGAACGAACACGTCTTTTTTGCCGCCATCGGGGGCGATAAAGCCGAAGCCTTTGGTGGCGTTGAACCATTTCACGGAGCCGGTGGCCATCGTGATGTCTCCTTCAAAAATCCGCCCACGGAATGTGGCGGCACGGCGCAGTCAGGCAGAATCGAAAGCTGAGGCCGAAGACGGAGACAGGGTCGATAAAGATAACGTCGCGCGGCCCCTATGCCCGAATTCCTGACCAAAAGCAACTGAAAGCTAACAAAGTTGGATTTTTGGGCTTCGTCAGTCGCGTGACCGTCGCGTAGCCCGCGCCAAAAGCACCACCGCGACCAGGCCAACGGCGATGATCAGAAGGGCCGCAGGCGCCGCTTCGGAAAGCTTTTCAAGGCTCGCGCGTTCGTGGGTGCGGGTGGCGAGCGTGTCGAAATTGAACGGGCGCAACAGCAGCGTCGCGGGCAGTTCTTTGACGCAATCGACAAAGACCAGCAAAAGCGCCGCCCCGACCGAGCCTTTCATCAGCGGCAGATAGACATCACGCAACGCGCCCCCCTGCGTGCGCCCCAATGACCGCGCCGCCATCGACAGCGACGGCGCCACCCGCCCGAAGGCTGCATCGACCGCCCCTTGCGCGATCGCAAAGAACCGCACGAAATAGGCCAGCACGATCGCCGCCGCCGACCCGGTCAGAATCAGGCCGGGTTCGCGCCCGGTCAACCACACAATCCCGTCGGCCAGACGGTGATCGAAAGCCGCCAGCGGGATCAGGATGCCGACCGCCAGCACGGCCCCGGGGGCGGCATAACCGATCGTGGTCAGCGGCAGAAAATAGCGCGGCAGACGCGACCGGCCAAGCCGCACGCCGTAGACCATGAAAAGCGCACCCACCACGGTCAGCACTGCAGCGGAACCGCCCACGACCAGCGTATTGAGGAAGGCGCGGCCAAGATCGGGGGAAATCCAGGCCTGGGCCCGTGTGGCATGGACAAGCATCATCCCGACCGGCAAGGCGAAACCCATCGCGAACGGGATCAGGCACAAAACCGCGGCACAGCCCCCGACCGGTCCTTTCAGCACCTGCGGCACAATCGGCCGACGCTGTCGCGCGGCGGCATGAAAACGCAGATGCGCGCGACCAAGCCGTTCGAACGCGGCAAGCGCCAGGATCACCACCAAGATCAGGCAGGCGATCTGCGCCGCACCGCCTGCATTCCCGCTTTCCAGCCAGGTGCTGAAAATCCCGGTGGTCAGCGTCTGCACTGAAAAGAAGCTCATCACCCCGTATTCGTTCACGGTTTCCATCATCACGATGGCCGTACCCGCCGCGATGGCCGGACGGGCGAGTGGCAGGCCCACACGCCAAAACAGCGCAACTGGCCCGGCGCCCAGCGCGCGCGCCACTTCGTAACTGCCGCCCGACTGTTCGCGGAAGGCCGCGCGCGCCAGCATGTAGACGTAAGGATAAAGCGCCGATGCCATCACGATCACCGCCATTCCGGGCGAGCGGATCTCGGGAAACCAGTAGTCTTGGGCATTTCTCCAGCCAAAAAGGCTGCGCAGCCCGGTTTGCACCGGGCCGGAATATTCTAGGAAATCGACCAGCACATAGGAGCCGACATAGGCCGGAACCGCGAGCGGCAGAAACAAGAGCCATTCGGTCAGCCGCGACAACGGAAACCGATAGGTCGTCACCAGCCACGCCGCCCCTGCCCCCATCGCCCCGGCCAGAAGCCCGGTTCCCAGGGCAAGGATCACCGTATTCTTCACATAACGCGGCAGGGTGGTGGACAGCAGATGCGGCCAGATATTCTCGGTCGGGTGAAAAGCCGTCCACAGGACCGACGCTATGGGCATCAACACCAGAAATGCGATCAGCCCCGCCCCGACCGACCACAGAACCGGGGCGGAAGACCGCATGCGGTCAGGCGTCGCGACGATTGACTGACTGTTTCCCTCGGTCATTTTTTGGGCATACAGGAGTGATTGGCCGCTGTCCAGAATGGCACGTTCAAGCCGATAGTCAGGGGGCCACGGCTTCGGGCAGGGGCAGACTGACGCCCGAAGCCTGCGCTTCGGGGTCCGGCCCGTCCAGTAGAAGCGTTGGCCCTGCCAGCAACTCGAACCGGCGGCGATCGGTGATCACCACGCGCTGACCAGAGATTTTGCAGCCGTCCTCCGCCAGGGACTTGAACGCGCGCGACAGGTTTTCCGGGGTCATTCCCATATAAGATGCAATGAGCCGCTTTTCGACCGGCAGGGTGAACCCTGCCACATTGCCCAACAACCGGGACTGACGCAGAAGATAGGCAGCGATCCGTTCACGGGTATTGCGCAGCTTGAGATTCTTGGTGTGCCGCACCATGCCGCGGAAAGCCCCCGCCAGATCCTGCATCGCATTGATCGCGAACTGATTGTCCGCCGCGATGGCCGCTCGCACGTTCTGCGAGGGGATGAGCAGGATGCGGGACCTTTGCAAAGTGCGCGCCGACATCAGGTAAGGCGCGTCCTTGACACAAGCCGCCAGAATGAATGTGGAGACCGGCCTGACAACGGCCATCGTCGCTTCACGCCCACGGGCGCTGCCGTAAAGTTCGACCATCCCTTCGATGACAATATGCAGGAAGTCGGCCGGCGCCCCTTCCTGCACGACCGTCACATGAGGAGGGATAACCTGATCGTAAGCCGCCCTGACAAGCGCGCGAAAGGTTGCATCCCCTACATTGGCGAAAAGGGGCAGACGACGCACATTATCATCAAATTCAGTTGGCACGACTCGATCCATTTTTGTGCGTATCCTGCGGTATTTCATTGCTATATTTGATTATTGTCAAGAATATATCTGAAAAATTTCGCGTCTGAATTTGGACCTTTTTTGCCGAACTCCGCGAAGCGGATCAAATCCGGTCGGATTGCCTCCCACCCCCCACCAACGATTGATCTAAATCAAAACCGCCCCCGCGCGCTTTGCAGATGCACGGCCCATCCGGGGGCCTCCCCGTTTCTGACGGAGATGAAGATGCTGCAAGGCAAAAACGTGTCCAAGGGCGACCAGAACAGGGCGTTGGCCCTGAGCACCGTCGCATTTACCGCCTGTTTTGCGGTCTGGACGATCTTTTCAATCATCGGCGTGGCAATCAAGAAAGAGCTGTCACTGTCCGAATTCCAGTTCGGCCTTCTGGTCGCAACGCCGATCCTGACCGGCTCTCTCACCCGTCTGTTCCTGGGGGTCTGGACCGAGAAATATGGCGGCAGACTGGTCTTTTCGCTGCAGATGATCCTTGCGGGTCTCGCCACATGGGCACTGACCTGGGCGCACACCTATCCGATGTATCTGGTGGCGGCGCTCGGCGTGGGGCTGGCAGGCGGATCGTTCATCATCGGCGTGGCCTATGTGTCGCGCTGGTATGACGCGGGCAAGCAGGGCACCGCGCTTGGCATCTTCGGGGCGGGCAACGTGGGCGCGGCGGTGACGAAGTTCGTCGCACCCTTCGTGATGGCCGCCTATGGCTGGCACGGCGTGGCGCAGATCTGGGCCGTGGCCCTGATGGTCATGGGTGTCTTCTTCTTCCTCCTCGCCAAGGACGATCACGAACTGGTCGAGC